>DATEQM010000119.1:0-22397 GCA_035272605.1 Candidatus Acidiferrales bacterium
CCGGAACGATATAAAATGAAGATTGGCACTCGGCAGACGCGCCGGCTGTGCGCCGTGGCGGTATCGTCTAGGGGTTAGGACGCCAGATTCTCAATCTGGTAACCCGGGTTCGATTCCCGGTACCGCTACCACTCTTCACCCGATTCTCCGCGGAAACCGGACATATGTGGCTATCCTAAGAACCATTCGCGACAAACGGATATAATCTTTCCACATGGTCCCTGCTTCCTACAGACCGCGAAAGAAGTTCATGGAGCTGGCTGTCTCGGAGGCCAAACGCGCCGGTGACCGAGGTGACTATCCCATTGGCGCGGTCATCACGCGCCTCACAGCCGGACGCGAAGTGGTCATTGCCAGCGCCGGTAACCGAGTCAAGACTTCGGGGTCAAGCATCAAGCACGTCGAGTTGGAAACGCTCAAGTATGTATCGAGCGGGTATGGCCGCTATCTGCCTGACTTCGTCCTCTACTCCACGCACGAGCCTTGTGCCATGTGCGCCGGTGCCTGCGTGTGGTCTAGAATTGGGGCCGTCGTGTACGGCGTTTCCCAGGAAGACATTGCCGCGTATGGCCGCATGAGCGGTACGGACGACTTCAAGTGGAGAGCGTGTCTCATCCCCTGTCGGCTCGTCTTCGAGAAGGGCAATCACCGCATCCCCGTCACCGGCGGTTTTCTCCGACAAGAATGCCAAAAACTGTTCCGTTACGGGACTGCCCATCGGTGACTTAGCCGAACTGGGAGTGGAGCAAGCCGACCAGCCCATCACCATCTACAGCAACTGGCTCTCGGATCTCCATCCAAAGTAGGCGCGGTAGTGGGTCCGTCCGCCCGGTAGCACAGACACTCTTGTCTGTGCAAACGCTCAATCGCCTCATAACACGCCAGCAAAGGGAACGCGGAGCCCTTCCTCGAATCCATCAGGGCAAACCGACCTACCCCCCAAATTCCGGTGGTGTCCTAATTTGGTCGCCCCAAGGGGGTTCGTTTGGCAGGCCGTCACGTCTCTTAGTTAGCGGCGGGCGGGACCTCGGTCGAAGCGTGCTGCACAATAAGCCATTTGCCACCTGGCCCGCGCTTGAGGACGATGAGATAGTTGCCTTCAACTCGCCGCTGACCTCCGCCGCCGATACCTCCTCTACCACCTATGCCGCCGTTGCCGCCGATACCGCCGCCTCCGGCCTTGACGGCGTCCTGGAAGCTCCCACTATCGAACGCCAATTTGCCCGCGTCCTCTTCACTGACGCTCGTGACACTCAGATTGCCCGTACTGGAGACCATGACCCGTTTAAGGTAGTTCCCAATGGCATCACGGCCCTCAATACGTTGGCCTGTTGATGGCAGAAGAACTGCATCCTGCGCGTACAGCTTCACGATTGGCTCAAGGTTCTTCGCATTCCAATTCGTTACCCATTGCTCGCGTATCGTCGCGATTTCCTTTGCAGAATTCGAAGAGCTTTGGGCAGGAAGAGACTCAACAGCCAGTATTATCAACAGAGCAGTCAGAAAGGGGAGCATACGACGAGGATTCATAAACGACCTCCAAATACGTCACAAATGTATACCTACGATGGATTTTCGACAATAACACTTCGAGAGAGAACATTCTGCGCAAATTAGGACACTACCAAAATTCCGGTAGTGGGTCAGTTTGAGAATCGGAGCGGCGTTCAGTGGTTTCCGGTAAGGGTGCAGATTGTCCAAGTTCTGAGCGGCTCGTCTAACAATGCGTTGCGGCATAATGGAACCATGTTCGCGCCCTCGATAATGGAAATTCAAAAAGCCCTCGAAAGGCTGGCCGATGGACTGGGACGCTATCAGTGGCTCCAGGCCAAGGTCTTGAAATGTAATGTGACCACGGATCGCGAATTTCAGAGGCGCTTCACTGCTTTCTATCGAGTCCGGCGCAACTCCGAGTGGCGAAGAGAGTTTTTTGCGCTGATGGAGAAGTCAAAAAGCGGCGGGATCAACTTCTCAGAGGCTTTGCGAGCTATCCACCGTTCTACGGGCCGAATTGAGGCGTCGTTTGCAAGCAAGATGGTTGCGACACTCGACCCGGCGAAACCGGTCATCGACAAATTCGTTTTGCGCTGTTTCAAACTACGGCTACCCAACTGGGGTTTGGCAGATCGGGAGGAGAATACAATTGAACTCTACCTGAAACTGTGTCGGAAATACGATGGCTTCATGACGAGTCCCGATGGAGTCAAGATACGAAACATGTTCGATGAAAGATATCCGGACGCGAAGATCATGGATATTAAGAAAATCGATCTGGTTCTATGGCAGATCAGGCCAAACTGACCCATTACCAAAATTTCTATTGAATTTCTATATATCCTATGTTATGTAGTAATTGGGTTACTACGCATGGACCGCGCCGGGGATTTCCGGGAAACAATGCGCGAACTTCTTCCAAGTCCCGCAGTTTCTTGCGGTTGTGAACCACCTCCGCAACTGCGCGAAAATCCGGCTCCGCAACCCATTTATTTTCAGCTCTTTGAAAACCACCGCCCTTCCGCAAACCGATTTTGCCGCCGCTCTAACCCGTTTGCTTTCAATGCTTTTGGCAAGCCTTATTCTGCAACCCGTGTGTTTTCAGTCGTTTTGGCAATTAACAGGGGGAGGGGGTACCCTACCCGCATTCAGCGGCAAGCGATCGGCATTCCCCAGGAAGTGTGGGATCGGCGAACGGAAGCTACCTCCGCTGTTGTCTGGCGGTCGCACCTGTGGAACCCGCAGTACAATGCAGCGCAGCCAAACGCCCGGCATCCAACCGGAAGCCTCGCGCCTGTAGCGAAGGAAAGGAGTTCCCCGTGATTACGCTCGTCGTGAATGGGAAACGCTCCACGGTGGATGCGGACCCGCAAATGCCCTTGCTGTGGGTGCTGCGGGAGAACCTCCACCTCACCGGCACCAAGTACGGCTGCGGCATGGCCCTGTGCGGCGCCTGCACCGTGCATCTGGACGGTGAGGCGGTGCGCTCCTGCGTCACCCCCGTCTCCCGCGCCATCGGAAAGAAAGTCACCACCATCGAGGGCCTCTCCTCCGACCTCTCCCACCCCCTCCAGCGCGCCTGGATCGAAGAAGAAGTCCCCCAGTGCGGCTACTGCCAGTCCGGACAGCTCATGGCCGCGGCCGTCCTCCTGCGCGAAAATCCCCGCCCCACGGACGACGACATCAACGTCGGCATGGCCGGCAACATCTGCCGCTGCGGCACCTATCCGCGCATCCGCCGCGCCATCCACCGCGCCGCCGCGCTCGTAGCCGAAGGGAAAACGCCCACGACGAAGGGAGAGGAAACGCAATGAGCAGCACCAACCCAACGGTTCGCAGCAAAATGGACCGCCGTGACTTCCTCAAGACGGGTGCGGCCGCCACCGGCGGCCTGGTCATCGCCCTGCATTTTTCCTCCCTGGCGCCCAGCGAGGCCGCGCTCGCCGCGGCCGCCGCGGAATTCGTTCCCAACGCCTTCGTGAAAATCGCCGCGGATGGCGCCGTCACGGTCATCATCGGCAAATCGGAGATGGGCCAGGGCGTCTATACCTCGCTGCCCATGATTCTGGCCGAGGAACTCGATGCCGACTGGACGCGCGTGCGCTGCGAATTCGCCCCCGTGGATCCCGCGTACAACCACACCACCTTCGGAATTCAGGCCACGGGCGGGAGCACGAGCATCTGGACGTCCTTCGATCAATTCCGCAAAGCCGGAGCCGTGGGGCGGGCCATGCTCGTCCAGGCCGCGGCGGACGAGTGGAGCGTGGCGCCCGCGGAGTGCCGCACGGAAAACAGCACGGTGGTTCACGACGCCTCGAAGCGCCGCGCCGCCTACGGCGAACTCGTGGCCCGGGCGGCCACGGTGAAGCCTCCCGCGGAGGTGAAATTGAAGGACCCCAAGGATTTCAAAATCATTGGCAAATCCGTGCACCGGCTCGATACCCCGGCCAAGACGAACGGCAGCGCCATCTTCTCCATCGATATCGAGCGTCCCGGAATGCTCGTGGCCGTCGTGGCGCGCCCGCCCGTCTTCGGCGGCAGGGCGAAGGGCTACGACGCCACCGCAACGAAGGCCATTCGCGGCGTAAAGGACGTCGTCGAAATCCCCCGCGGCATCGCCGTGCTGGCGGATGGCTACTGGGCCGCCCGCCGCGGCCGCGACGCGCTAAAAATCGACTGGGACGAAGGACCCATGGCCGGCTACAGCACGGAGAAGCAGCGCGCCGAGTACTCGGCCCTGGCGAAAACGCCCGGCGCCGTGGCACGGAAGGACGGCGACGCCGCGGCAGCGCTCGCGCGCGCCGCGAAAACCCTCGAAGCGGAATACGAGTTGCCCTATCTGGCCCACGCCACCATGGAGCCCATGAACTGCGTGGCCGATGTGCGCGCGGAGAGTTGCGAAGTCTGGGCCGGAACGCAGTTCCAAACCTTTGACCGCATGACCGCGGCCCAGGCCGCCGGGCTCAAGCCGGAGCAGGTGCAGGTGCACACCACGTTTCTCGGCGGCGGCTTCGGCCGCCGCGCCGTGCCCGATTGCCACATGGTGCAGGAAGCCGTGCAGATATCGAAAGCCGCGCGCCTCCCCGTGAAAGTCATCTGGACGCGCGAGGACGACATGCGCGGCGGCTATTACCGGCCGTACTTTTTCCACCGCCTCTCCGGCGCCGTGGATGAAAACGGCAACCTCTCCGCATGGAAGCAGACCATCGTCGGGCAGTCGTTCATCGCCGGAACTCCCTTTGCACCCATGATGATCAAAGACGGTGTGGACGGAACCTCCGTGGAGGGCGCCGCGGACATGCCCTACACGATTCCCAATCTCTCCGTGGACCTGCACAGCCCCAAGCTCCCCGTGCCCACCCTCTGGTGGCGCTCGGTGGGCCACACGCACACGGCGTTCGTAGTGGAAAGCTTCCTGGACGAACTGGCTCACGCCGCGGGAAAAGATCCCTTCGAGCTCCGCCGCGCGCTGCTGGCCAAAAGCCCCCGGCACCTCCGCGTGCTCGAACTCGTCGCGGAAAAGGCCGGCTGGGGCTCGCCCCTGCCGGCAGGCCAGGCACGCGGCATCGCCGTCCACGACTCCTTCGGCAGCTACACGGCCTTCGTCGCGGAGGCCTCCGTCTCGAAGCAAGGAGAAGTGACCGTGCACCGCATGGTTTGCGCCGTGGATTGCGGGCCGGTGGTGAATCCCAACACGATTGAGGCCCAGATCCAGGGCGCCGTGATCTTCGGCCTCACCGCAGCCCTCCGCGGCGAAATCACGCTGGAAAACGGCCGCGTGCAGCAGAGCAATTTCAATGACTATCCCATGCTGCGCATCTACGAGTGCCCGGAAATCGAAGTGCACATCGTAGCGAGCACGGACAAACAAGGCGGAATCGGCGAACCCGGCGTTCCCTGCGCCGCGCCCGCGCTGTGCAACGCGATTTTCGCGGCCACGGGAAAGCGCATCCGCCGCCTTCCCATCCGCCCGCAGGATCTGAGGAGCGCGTGAGAAAGCCCCCCAGCGGGCGCGGCGCCTTTTTACGGAGAAATCGTATGCGACGACAGATAGATGGACTGGCCAGGGCGACGGGAATTGCCATCGCGGCTCTGGCACTGAGCTGCGCCTTCGGTACGCCGGGCAGGAGCGCCGAGAAACGCGCGCCGTCAGCCGCCCGTCCCGCCGCGCGCCCCGCCGTGCGCGATGATGCCGGCGCTCGCGCCGCCTTTGCCGCCGCCGCTCCCGTCTTCTTCCACCCGCGCTGCTTGAACTGCCATCCCTCGGGCGACCTTCCGCTTCAGGGCGACGACAGCCATCCGCACGCGCAGAACGTGCGGCGCGGCCCGCTGGGCAACGGCGTATACGGCATGAAATGTTCCGCCTGCCACCAGCGGGAAAACACGCCTGGCCCGCACATGCCGCCCGGCGCAGTCATCTGGAGGCTGCCGCCGCCCAATATGCCCATGGTCATCCAGGGGAAAACGCCGCGCGCGCTCTGCGAGCAATTGAAGGATCCGGCCCGCAACGGCGGCAAAACGCTTCAGCAAATCGTCGAACACGTAACCTCGGACAAACTCGTGGGCTGGGGATGGAATCCCGGCGATGGCCGCACTCTTCCGCCGCTCAGCCGCGAAGAATTCGCGCGGGACATTCGCGTGTGGGTCGAGAAGGGCGCCGCGTGCCCGGAATAGACCGATTGACGGCTGCGCCGGCCGCCGCGGCGCTATCCTGCCTGGGGCACCAGGAATGCGTCCGCCACTTGCAGCTTGCGCAGCTTCGACCGTTTCTTTTCCTGATGGGCCTGCATGCGGCGCAGGATGTCGTCGAGAATGCGCACCGCTTCCACCATGTACGGGCCTTTGTTCAGCATCACGCACTCCGCGCGCTCTCCCATGGCCGCATCGGTAATCTCCGAACGCGAAGGAATGCCGCTCTTGGCCAGCGATTCCAGCACCTGGGTGGCCCAAATCACCGGCATGCGCGCCGCCTCGCAAATCCACAGGATTTCTTCCTGCACCTCGGCCAGCCTCTGGAAGCCGCATTCCACGGCCAGGTCGCCGCGGGCAATCATCACCCCGATGGCGCGCATCTGCATGGCCGCCAGCAGCAGCCGGGGCAGGTTGTCGAATGCCTGGCGCGTCTCGATCTTCAGCACGATGCCCAGGTTCCCGCCGCCCAGCTCCGCCAGCCTGGCCTGCAGTTCGCGGACGTCGGCCTCCGTGCGTACAAACGAGCAGCCCACGATGTCCGCGTGCTCCACCACAAAGCGCAGCACCTCCAGATCCTTTGCCGTCAGCGGGCCAACGCGCAGGGCGGTTTCCGGCACGTTGATCCCTTTCTCCGCGGCCAGCTTCTCGCCCGTGGGGCGCGCCTGGGTGATTTCCACGGTCACTTCCCGGAGCGAGACGCCGGTGATGATCCCGCCGATCTTTCCGTCGTCAAACCATACGGGCTCGCCGCGCCGGACGCACTCGAAGAATTCGGGCAGCGTGACGCCGACTCGAGCCGGGCTCACCAGCTGCTTCTTCTTGTCGTAGACCGCGGGCCGGCCGGGATCGAGCGACCGCGTCAGCACCAGCAAGTCTCCCTGCTTCAAGCGCAGAGTCTGCTCCAGCGGCGGAATAGGTCCGATCCTCGTGCTCAGCGAACGCGCGGATTTGCGCCGCGCGGTGTGTTTCGTCAGGATCAGGCCTGGGGCCAGGTAGGCGGTCTGCCGCGCCGCCGCCCAGCGGCTTTTTCCCACCGCCGCCGTGATGGTCATCGCGCGCCGCGCGCCGCGCGTGTCTTTGAACCGCACGCGGTCCTGGGGTTTCAGCCGGGCGAGCCAGCCCGCGGACACGGGCACGATGGCATCGCATGCGGCGGGAGGCGTTTCGGGCTGGTCCGCGGGCGTCAGCCAGATCCGCGCCGGCGTTTCCACGCGGCCAAACACATCGCGGCGCGGCCGGTATTTCAGCACCGCGGGACCAGGCTCGATGGGCCCGGTCCGGAATTTCGGCCCGGCCAAGTCCATCTCCACCTTGCACGACTTTCCCGTCTCTTTTTCCGCCCGGCGGAGGTTGCGGATCATGCCCGACCAGGCTTCCACACCGTCGTGCGCGCAATTCACGCGCATGCAGTTCATGCCGTTCAGCACAAGATCGCGGACCAGTTCGTAATCCGTCGCCGCCTCGCTGGGCATGGTCACCATGATGCGCACTTTGCGTCCCTCTGGGGCCAGCCCGAGCAGCGCGTCCGTATTTCCTTCCAGTTGGCTCTGGCCTTCCTTGAACCCGGCCATTTCTTCCGCCTCGCCGGACTCCGCCTGCTCCTTTCCGGCGAGTTGCGAGAGGACGCGAATCACCGTCTGCAAAGCCGCAATCACATGGGATTCCGTGCGTCCCAGCGACGACAGGCCCAGCGAGGCCAGTTCATCCTGCAGGTGGCGGATGTCGTGCCGGCGCAGCGCCAAGTAGTGCGACAGGTTTCTCGCGCTCGTCCGATGGGCGTAATGCAGGCCGGTTCCCTCGCGCAGGCTCGCGGCTTCGAGCGCCAGCATCTCCGACCGCAATAAGTTCAACTGTTCGATCAGCTCCAGCAGTTGGACTCTGTTCCCGTTTCGCATGGGAGGAAATTAGCCTCGAACGCCCGGATTCGCGGAGGAAGGAAGGAGAGGGACCCCCTCAATGGCGCAATTACGATACTGCCGATTTGTTACGGCCCTGTCAATTCGGTGTGAATGGAGGCGAATGCGGGGGCTTTTTCCTCCGCTGACGGAACCACAGGGGGCGCGGTCTTCCCGGGGCGCGCTAGCGCGTTCTGCAGCGGATTGGGTTGGAATTGGCGCGCGATTCTGATATGTATGCCACGCGACCAGTGCCCGGTGTTTCCTCCCCAGTTATCGGGCATTGTGACCGATCTCCCGGCCCGATGGCGCAACGTATGCCCGCGCCCACCCCGCTGGGCAGAACACGAGGAACAACCGTGGCCGCGCCAGCCCCATCCTCGCTCATCGATCTCTTCATTACCCGCGCCACCGAGGCCGCCGCAACGGTCGAGCGCATTCCGCGAACCGCCGCGGACGTTCGTGCGGCGATTGCGCGAGCCACCGAGGGCGCGCGCACGCTGGTGATCGCCAACGGGGAATTCGTTCCCGCCGACGTCTTCGTGGCCGCGCGCTCACTGCCCGGCGTGATTGCAAGACCCACCGACGACCAACTGGCCACGGCGGACGCCGGCGTCACGGAAGCATTCGCGGGCGTGGCGCGCACCGGATCCATCTGCATCGCCATGGGCCCTCCTTTGCGCGCGGCGGCCAGCCTGCTGATGCCGCTGCACGTGGCGCTGCTCCCGGCCGAACGCATCGTGTTTCGTCCGCGGGAGCTCTTTGAACCGCAGGGGATCGGCCAGGAGGCACTGCAGAGAAATCTGGCCTTTGTCACCGGGCCGAGCGCCACGGCGGACATGGGCCCGCTGGTCCGCGGCGTGCACGGGCCGCACCGTCTGCACATCCTGGTGCTGGAGTAATAGCGATGGCATCGGCTGCACCATCCCCGAGCTCCTACGACACGCCCCGCGCCGTCGCCAACAAGAGCGACAAACGTACGCTCGCGCGCGCTATCCGCATGGCGCTGGGGATCGAAAGCGTGGCCGTGCGGCGGAATACGCAGAACTTCAACCGCAACCGCTACCGCGTGGCGGCCGAGGTGGACGACTACAACGCGCTCAAGGACGAAGCCCGCGCCATCAAAGAGCGCTCCATCGCCGACCTGCCCTACCTCCTGCAGACGTTGGAAGGGGCCGTCCGGGCGCGCGGCGGACAGTTCTACCTGGCCGCGACCGCTGCCGATGCCTGCCGCTATATCCTGGGCGTCTGCCAGGCGCACAACGCGAAACTGGTGGTGAAAGGCAAGAGCATCACGAGCGAAGAAATCCGCCTGAACCACACCCTGGAAGGCGCGGGCATCGAGGTGGCGGAAAGCGACCTGGCCGAATTCATCCTCCAGGTGGCAGACGAGCAGCCCTCGCACGCCGTGGCTCCCGCACTGCACTACACCACGGAACGCATCGCCGCGCTCTTCAAACGGAAATTTTCCACCGACGCAAAGCTCGAAACCGGCGAGGAGCTGACGAAATTCGCGCGTGAGCGCCTGCGCGAAAAATTCCTGCACGCGGACGTGGGTATCACCGGCGCCAACATCATCGCCGCGGAAACCGGCACCATCATGCTGGTGGAGAGCGAAGGGAACATCCGCATGTCCTGCCTGCTGCCGCCCGTGCATGTCGCCATCGCGGGAGTGGAAAAGGTGATCCCGTCGCGGCAGGAAATCGGGCCGTTCATCGAGCTGCTGGCCCTCTCCGCCACCGGCCAACGGCTGAGTTCCTACACCAGCATCATCAGCCCGCCGCTCGACGATCCCCCCTTCGCCCTCTCCGGTCGCCCGCATAAGCGCCGCGAGTTTCACTTGGTGCTCATTGACAACGGCCGCATGAAGATGCGGCAGGACCCGGTGCTCCAGGAGACGCTGTACTGCATTCGCTGCAGCGCGTGCATGAATTCCTGCGCGAATTTCCAGACTGTGGGCGGGCACGCCTTTGGGGGTGAAACGTATTCCGGCGGCATCGGCGGTGCGTGGGAGGCGGGAACGGGCCAGTTGGAAAATGCGCGCTTCTCCGACCTGTGCACCGGCTGCTCGCGCTGCGTCCCCAATTGCCCGGTGCGCATCGACATCCCCTGGCTGAACGAAGTGCTGCGCGACCGCCTGAACCGCGCGAGCGCCGGCTCCCCGCTGGCCTCGCTCCTGGGCCTGGCCTCCATGGTCCGCGGCGACGACCGGCGCGCCTCGGCGCAGAAAATCTTCTTCGCCAATTACCACTGGTATGCCACATGGGGCGCGCGCGCAGCCGGTTTCTCCAACCGCATGGCCCGCAGCCCGCTCGCGCGGCGGGTGATGGAGGCGCTTGTGGGACTGGACAGCCGGCGCGCGCTGCCTCCCTTTCCGGCGCGCACGCTGGTGCGCGCCGCGCGCGAAGCTGGGACGCACGCGAGGACGGCATCGTCCCCGGGCCGCGCGGCAAAAGCCGTGCTTTTCGCCGACGTGTACACAAACTACGGCCCGGCCGAGCGCGGCCTGGCCACCCTGAAGGTCCTGCGCGCGCTCGGCGTGGACGTGGTGGTGAGCGATGCGGTTCCCGAGGGCCGCGCGGCGCTCTCCCAGGGCATGATCGCCACCGCGCGGAAGCACGCGCGGCGCGCGGCCACGCTTCTCACTCCGTACATCGACGAGGGGCGCGACGTCATTGTGGTCGAGCCGAGCGCGCTGGCCATGTTCCGCCGCGACAACCACCACGTCCTCGTCGGCACGGAACGGTTCGACCTTCTTCGCACACACACATTCGAGCCGGTCGAATATGTCTTGCGCCTCATCGCGAAATCGGGCCGCGCGGCGCGCGATGTTTTCGACGTGGCGCGCTCGCCCGTCGGCCAGCGCCTGTTCTACCACTCGCACTGCCAGCAGAAAACGCTCGGGTGCGCAGCGCCCACGGAGGCGCTGCTGCGCGAAATCGGCTTCGACGTGGCCACTTCTTCCGTCGAGTGCTGCGGGATGGCCGGCAGCTTCGGGTACAAGAAGGAATACTACGACCTGAGTATGGCTGTCGCCGCGGACCTGTTTGCGCAGGTGCAGGCCGCGGAGGAGCCTGCCGCGGGCGGCCTCAGGGCGCTCGTCGCCAGCGGCACCTCCTGCACCGAGCAGCTCCAGGCCGGCCTCGGACGCCCGGTCCTCCATCCCATCGAGCTACTCGCAGCAATTCTCAAAGTCTGAGACATCGGATAGAACAATTCCGCCGGCGGGGAAGAGCGCAGGCAGGTTGCCGTTGTCGCAAACGCGTCAGCCGGGCGTTCGCTTCAGCCGAGCAACGATTGCGGGTTGGACGCGCGGATGGAGGCGTCGAGGAGTTCGATCGTGTGAAGGACAGGGATGCGGCGCCCGGAACGCTCGAGCGCGGTGCGGAGTTGCAGCAGGCAGCCGGGATTTCCGGAGGCCACCACGTCGGGCTTCAGCCCGGCGACGTGCTCCGCTTTGCGGTCGCCCAGTTCCTGCGCGGTGTCCGGCTGGACCAGGTTGTAGATACCGGCCGAGCCGCAGCAGATCTGCCCTTCGGGAATTTCCAGCAGCTCGAGCTGCGGGATGCGCGCGAGCAACGCGCGCGGCTGCGTGCGCACGCCCTGCGCGTGTTGCAGGTGGCAGGCGTCGTGGTAGGCCACGCGCAGGGGAAGCGCGTTGCGCGGGGCGCGTGGCTCGAGCGTGGCGAGGAATTCCGACACGTCTTTGCATTTTGCCGCGAATTCTCGGGCGCGTGCGGCGTATTTCGGATCGTCGCGGAGCAGGTGGCCATACTCCTTCATGGTGGACCCACAGCCCGCGGCGTTCACGATGATGTCGTCCACTTTGGCTCGTTCAAAGGCGTCAATGGTGCGCCGGGCCAGCGCCAGCGCCTGCTCTTCCTCCCCCGCGTGAACGAGCAGCGCGCCGCAACAGGACTGCTCCTTCGGAGCGACCACCTCGCATCCTTCCGCGGCCAGCACGCGCGCCGTGGCCGCATTCACCTGCGGGAAAAACACGCGCTGCACGCAGCCGAGCAGCATCCCCACGCGCCGCCGTCGCTCTCCCACAGCGGGTGTGACGACCGCCAAATCTGCGCGGGCCTCGAGCTTCGGAAGCAGCGATTCCATCGAGCGCAGGCGCTGCGGCAGCAGCTTGAGCAGGCCGGTCTTGCGCGCCACAGCCTGCAGGCCCACCTTCTGATACACACGCAACGGCAGCAGCATGGCGCGCAACCGAGCTGGATTCGCAAACGTGCTGAAAATCATGCGGCGATAGAGCCGCTCGGCGGCGGAGCGCTTGTAGCGGCGCTCGATCTGCGCGCGCGTGGCTTCAATCAGCTTTCCGTAGTCCACGCCGGAAGGGCACGCGGTCATGCAGGCCATGCACCCCAGGCAGGCGTCCAGATGGCCCACCCATTTGTCGTTCAGTGTCGCCGCGCCGTCCGCCGCCATTTTCATCAGGTAGATGCGGCCGCGCGGCGAATCCATTTCCTCGCGCCACAGCACGTAGGTGGGACAAACCGGCAGGCAGAATCCGCAGTGCACGCATTTGTCGATGATTTCCTGCGACGGCGGATGGTGCGCGTCGAAGGCGCTGGGCGCTGCCTGCACGGCGGGGCGGGTTTCCGGTGCCGCTGCCATCAGATGCCTCCGACGAACCGGCCGGGATTCAGCGTGCCCCGGGGATCCAATTGGTTTTTCAGCCCCAGCATCAACGGAAATGCGTCGCCGGGACTGCCCCAGGCGTCCAGCGTGGCCATGCCCGCGGGCCGGTGCGCGACGAACAGAGAGCCGGCGTCGCGCTCGAATTCGGCGCGCAGCGCAGAGATCGCCGCATGGACCCGATCCGCGCGCGGCGATTCCAGGCGAATCCAGCCCAGCCCGGTTCCCTGCACCACAATTTTCCAGTGGATGCCCCCCGGATCCGCGGCGCGGCGGATGGCTTCGCAAGCCGCGGCAATCCGTGCAGGCAGCACGCTGAATTTTGCGATGGCGCAGAGGGGAACCCCGTCCGGCGAGGTCCACAACGCCTGCCGCGCCTGCCAGACGTCGGTGGACTCCTCCGTTTCCACGGCGATGGCCGCGAGTTTCCGGGCCGTGGCGCACTGGGCCTCGATTCCGGCCGCGGTGCCTTCAAAGCGGAGGTCCACGGTGGCCTGCGCGTCATGCGTGAAGCGCGCCTGGAGGCCGGTGTGCGCCAGCGGCGAGTCCTGCATGGAGAGGATCAGGCGGTTGGCATCGGAAAAGCTCGCGGCGCGAAACGTGAGCGTGCGCCCGCCGCCGGGGGGCACCGGGTGCAGGCGGAACGCGGCCTGCGTGATGACCCCTAGGGTGCCCAGCGCTCCGGTGGCGAGTTTGGGCAGGTCGTAACCCGCCACATTTTTCACCACTTTGCCCCCGCTGTGCGCCAGCGTGCCATCGGGCAGGGCCAGCGTCACGCCGATGATCAGGTCGCGCAGCGCGCCGAAACGCAGGCGCAACGCGCCGCTGTCGTTCGTGGAAAGGATGCCGCCCACGGTGGCGCGCTCCGGCCACAGCGGGTCCGTGGCGATGCGCTGGCCGTGCTGCGCGAGCGCCTGCTGGACTTTTGCGATCATCGCGCCGGCCTGGACGACTACTGTCAGGTCGGCCCAGGCGTGCTCCACGATGCCATCCAGTCGCGCCGTGGAAATCACCAGGTCGAGCCGCGCCGGCGCATTCCCCCAGTCCAGTTTCGTGCCGCCGCCGCGCGGGGCTACGGCCAGGCCGGCGTCGTTCGCCCAGCGCAGCGCCGCGGCGAGTTCCTTTTCGTCGCCGGGTTCCGCCACCATGCGCGGCGCGACGCCGGCCACGGCGTCGCCAGGGCCGGCTGCCCGCAGATGTTGCGCGCCGACGAGCCCGCCAAGCTCATCCCACGCCACGTCCACAGCCGTCGCGCCCCCGCCCGGACTGGATCGTTCCTGGGCCATCAGAAGCGCTCCGCAATCCCAGCGACTTCGAGCGGATGCGGCTCGTAGCGGCCCGGCTTTTCTCCGCACAGCCTGGTGCGCGGGAATACTTTGCTGGGATTGGAAAGCTGCAGCGGATCGAAGGCACAGCGGACGAGCTGCATGGTCTCGAGGTCCGGCTCGCTGAACATCTTCGACATCATCTGCTTTTTTTCTTCGCCTACGCCGTGTTCCCCGGTGATCGAGCCGCCGGCCTCGATGCACATTTCGAGGATGCGGAGGGCGAGCTGTTCCGCGGCGTGTTCCTGGCCCTCGATGCGGCGGTCGTAGAGCACCAGCGGATGGAGGTTTCCGTCGCCGGCGTGGAACACGTTGGCCACTTTGATGCCGGCCTCGGCGCTCAGCCGTTCGATTTCCTCCATGATGCGAGGCAGGGCCGTGCGCGGGATGACCCCGTCCTGAACGATGTAGTTGGGCGAGATACGGCCCACGGCGGCAAAGGCAGCCTTCCGGCCCTTCCAGAAGACGGCCCGCTCGGCTTCGCTCTGCGCCACGCGGATTTCCGTACCCCCGCATTTCGTGCAGATTTCATCCACCTGCTCCATCAGCGCGTCAACCTCCGCCGTGGGGCCGTCCAATTCCACCAGCAGCAGCCCGCCGCAATTCGGATAATTCGCGTGCACCGCGGCTTCGGCGGCCTGGATGGCCAGGTTGTCCATCATCTCGATGGCGGCAGGGACGATGCTCGCGCCGATGATGCCGCTCACCGCAGCGCCCGCTTCGCGGGTGGAGGGAAAAGCGGCCAGCAGCGTCTGGATGCACTCGGGCCGCTTGACGATCCGCAGGATGACTTTGGTGGTAACGCCGAGCGTTCCTTCCGAGCCGACGAACACGCCCGACAGATCGTAGCCGGGCGCGTCGAGCGTTTTGCCCCCCAGATGCACCAGCGAACCATCCGGCAGCACCACCTCGACCCCCAGCACGTGCGTGGTGGTGAACCCGTATTTCAGGCAGTGCGCCCCGCCGGAATTCTCCGCCACGTTTCCACCGATGCTGCACACGGATTGTGACGAGGGGTCCGGCGCGTAAAAGTAGCCCTTCGGCGAGACGCGCGCAGTCACTTCCAAGTTGATGACGCCCGGTTCGACCACCACGCGCGCGTTGGGGAAGTCCACGTCGAGGATGCGGTTCATCCGCGCCAGGCTGATCACGATGCCGTTCTCCACCGGGAGCGCGCCACCGCTCAGCCCCGTGCCCGAGCCCCGGGCAACAAACGGAATACGCTCCCGATGGCATACGCGCACGATTTTCTGCACCTGCTCGGTGGAAGTGGGCAGCAGAACCGCCAGTGGCATGACGCGGAAATTCGTCAGGCCGTCGCACTCATAGGTGTGGAGTTGCTCCGCCGAGGTGATCAGGCCGTCCTTCCCGACGGCGGCAAGAAGCTCGTTCAGGACGCTCGCTTCCATCCGACCCTCCTTGCCACGCGGCAGGCGCCCCGGGCACCCCCGCCTTCCAGTGCCAACTATACCACCGCCCCGGCCGGCGGATGCGGGCCGGCTCAGGCGGACGGTTCGAGGCAATCTGCGCCGGCGCGGAGCCTGGCCGTGCTTCGTCCCAGGTGGAAATGGCGAATGATTTCAGGCCGGCCCGGTGGGTGCGGCGCCTTGCTGTTTCGTTTTGCTCGCGGCGCCCGCAAGGTGATGGACCAATTCCGTATCTTCCGCGAGGTAGGCAGCATCGCCGGCATAGACGACCCTGCCGTCGTCGAGTACATAGGCGCGGTTGGCGACCGAGAGGGAGAGCGGGGCGTTCTGCTCGACCAGGAGCACGGAGAGGCCTTCCTCGCGCATTTGACGCACCACCTGGATCACTTCCCGGACGATGAGGGGCGCCAGACCCTGGGAAGGCTCGTCGAGAAGCATGAGGCGCGGGTTGAGCAGGAGCGGGCGGGCGATGGCCAGCATTTCCTGTTCGCCGCCGGACAATTGCCCGGCAAGCTGCGAGCGCCGCTCGGCGAGTTTCGGGAAGAGCGAGAAGACCCGTTCAAGGTTCCATGGGCCCGGCCGGGCTTGAGGAACCTTGAGGTTCTCGAGCACGGTGAGGCTGCCGAAGATCTTGCGCCCTTCGGGAACGTAACCGCAGCCGAGTTGCGCGATGCGGTGGGCGGGCCAGTGCGTGGTGTCGTGGCCGAAGATTTCGATGACGCCGGCGCGCGGGGGCGTGAGTCCCATGAGGCTGCGCATCAACGTGGTTTTGCCGGCGCCGTTGCGCCCGAGCACGGTCACGATCTCGCCTTCGTTCACCACCAGGGAAACGCCGTGCAAGATATGGCTCTTGCCGTAATACGTGTGGATTCCCGCGGCCTTGAGGGCGATGGTCATCCGGCTTCTCCCAGATAGGCAGCGCGAACCCGATCGTTGGCCGAGATTTCTTGGGGCACTCCCTCGGCGATCTTGTGGCCCTGATCGAGCACGGTGATGCGTTCGGCAATCTCGAAGACGATATCCATATCGTGTTCGATGAACAGGATGCTCAAACCGTGTTCTTTGTGCAAGCGGCGCACCAGCCCCACCATGTGCTCTGTTTCCGCATCGCTCATCCCTGCGGTGGGCTCGTCGAGCAGCAGCAGCCGCGGCTTCATGCACAGGGCCAGAGCGACTTCCACGGCGCGCTGGTCGCCGTGCGCCAGCTCGCCCACGACGCGGGACGCCTTGCTGGCGAGGTCCACGGCCTCGAGCACCTCTGCGACCCGGCGGTCCAGGGCTTGACGGGCGCTTCGCGACAGCCATGGCCGGCGGGTGACGCCGGCAGCGGCTTCCACCGCGACCCGGATGCTTTCGAACACGGTGAGGTCAGGGAACACTTCGGTGATCTGGAAGGTCCGCACGATGCCGCGAGCCACGCGTCCCACGACCGTGCGGCGGCTGATGTTTTCTCCGTCGAACCAGATCTCACCCGAGGTGGCAGGGAGGAACCCGCTGACCAGGTTGAAGAACGTGGTCTTGCCGGCGCCGTTCTGCCCGATGACGGCGCGCAGCTCTCCCGGCGACATCTCGAACGATACGTCATCGACTGCACGAAGCGCGCCGAAGTGGCGGCTCACACGGTCGAGACGCAGCAGGTCGGCACGCGGCACGGTCTCCGCGACTGCGGCGCCCGGGCTCATGTGGAACTCTTGCCGCGGTCGACCATGCCGAGCAGCCCTTTGGGGAACAGGAGCACGATCCCGACGAAGATCAGGCCGATGAAGGTCATCCAATTGCCCGTAATGCTGGAAAGATAATCCTGCGCGACGACAAAGATCGCCGTGCCCAGCAGCGGCCCCCAGAAGTTTCGCATCCCGCCGAGCACGATCATCATCACGAAATCGCCGGAGAGGATCCAATGCAAGTCCTGGGGCGAGGTGAAGTTGAACAGCAGGGCGTTGAGCGTTCCCGCGAGGCCGGTGATCAGGCCGGCGATGGCGAACGAAGCCCACACGTAGAGATCCGTCCGCACACCCAGAAATTCCATTCGCCGCCGGTTCTCGCGGATGGCCACCCAGGTGTGGCCGAGGGGCGAATGGAGCAGGCCACGCATGAGGACGACGCCGATGGTGAAGCAAAGCAGCACCAGGTAATAGAAACGGGTCTGATCGAGGGCCAGAGTGAAGTGGCCAAAGTGGAGGGGCTGACGCTCGAAGCCGGCCAGACCATCCTCCCCGCCGGTCACGTTGTTCCAGCGCACGGCCACGAAATAGAAGAGTTGGCCGATGGCGATGGTGATCATGGCGAAGTAGATGCCGCGCCGGCGCATTACCAGCGGCCCCAGAATGGCGGCGGCCACTCCTCCGGCAAGCGTGCCGATGAGGATGGCGAGGGGCGTGCTTGGGGCCAGGTATTTGAGCGTCATGCCGGCGCCGTAGGCGCCGATGCCGAAGTAGGCAGCCTGGCCGAACGAGAGACCCCCGGTGAAGCCAAACAGGATATTCAGACCCATGGTGGCCAGCCCGAAGATCAGGATCTTGGAGCCCAGCGCGGAGTAACTTCCGACCAAGGGCAGCCACCACGGCAGGGTGACGAGCGCCGCCCAAAGCAGGATGAGAACGGCGTAGCGCCGCTGCGTCCAGGCCGTCCGGAGATTCATTCGAACACGCTCTCCTGGCCCATGAGCCCGCGAGGGCGAATCACTAGAACGACGAGCATGATGAAGTAGATCACTGCTTCACTGGCCGCGGGGTAGTAGGTGGTGGTGATTCCTGCGGCCACGCCGATCAGCAACCCTCCGAGCACCGCTCCCCCCAGGCTGCCGACGCCACCCACGATGACGGCGACGAAACTGGGCATCAGCAGGCTGTCGCCCATCGGCGGAGTGAGACCCAGGATTCCCGATGCCAGCGCGCCGGCCAGCCCGGCGAAGAAGCAGCCCATTGCGAAATTCAGGGCGCGGAGTTTGTAGATGTTCACGCCGAGCGCCGCCACGCTTTCCAGATCCCGCGTCCCGGCGCGAATGCGAATGCCGACCAGGGTATAGCGCAGGAGCAGATATAACCCGGCGGCTGCGGCCACGGTGATCTCGATGATCACCACGCGGTACCCGGTGATGAAGAACAGGGTTGAGCTCAACGGCCGGTCCAGCGCTTCCGGGACCGCGGCCGGCAGGCCCTGCGCGCCCCAGATGGTGCGCGTGAGATCCTGAATGATGAGCGCCAAGCCGAAAGTAAGCAGAAGGCTATAGAGCGGGTCGGCGCGCTTGTAGAGCTTGCGGATCAGCGTTTGTTCGACGGCCAGGCCGATGACCCCGGCGAGGAGCGGGCCGACCACCAAGGCTCCCCAGAAGCCGAGGTAGGGAGTAAGAGTAAAGGCCAGGTAGCCGCCGATGACCAAGAAGCCGCCGTGCGCCATGTTGATCACGGAGTTGAGGCTCAGGATCAAAGCCAGGCCGAGGGCCATGAGCGCGTAGAAGACACCCTGGATCAGGCCGTTGAACGCATTGAAAAACAGCAATTCCATACGAGTCTTTTCTCCTCAGGGGCGCGGGCGCGCCGCGGGGCGCGCCCGCCGAGCGGTCTGGGCCGGAATTCGATCCGTCAGGCCGGGTAGTCGAGCTTACATCCTGTTTCCGAAGTGGGCAGCGCCACATCGTCTCCGGCGATCACCTGCGAGACCTTGAACTGGTCCGGGTAGGTTCCATTCGGGATGGCCTCGCCGGGATACTCGCTGGACATGAGTTGATGATCGGCGGCCCGGAAATAGACGCGGTGGGGCTGCAGCTTGACTTCCGGCGGCAGCTCCATGCCTTCGAGCGCGCGGGCCACTTTCACCGGCTCGAGCGACTTGGCGCGGGCCGCGCCGAGGGCCACCGCATGGAGTCCGGCGTAGCCGAACCAGGTCCGCGCGCTGGGGTAGGAGCCGTCCGGATTGGCCTTGCGGTAGGAGGCCACCCACTCCTTGACGTGCGGCACATTCGGCTGGTCCCACCACCATTCCAGTGTCGCCCAGCCCACTCGCGCCTCCGGCGGGAGGGCGCGCAGCACTTCCAGCTCGCTCAAGCCTCCGCCGATGGCGAACTTCTTGAACAGCCCGAACTGGGCGGCTTGCTTCAGCGAGTTGATGCGGTCCTGGCCGTCGGTGAGGTTGATGAGCACATCCGGATTCGTCGAGGCCGCTTTGATGAGGTAGGAAGAGAAGTCGTTCGTGCCCAGCGGCGAGAGCGAGAAACCCAGGTTGGTGCCGCCGAGCTTTTTCAGAATCGCCTCATAGGAAGATTGCAGCGTATGGCCGAAGGCGTAGTCCGGCGTGAGGAAGTACCACTTCCCGCCGAAATTCTTGTACAGCGTACCAGCAAGCCCGGCGGCCAGCATGTAGGTGGTGGTGCAGATGCGGAACGTGCTCCAGTGGCACTGTGTTCCAGTGAGCGGGTCGGTATGTCCGCCCGTCACCATGTAGATCATGCCCGCCTGGTGAGCCACCTGGCTCACGGAGAGCGCCGCCGCGGACGAGACGGTGCCAATGATCATGGCCACTTTGTCCTGGTCAATCAGCTTGCTGGCCTTGAGTGCGGACTGGCCCGCGTTACTGGCGTTGTCTTCGATCACGAGCTCAAGCTCGCGGCCCAGCACGCCGCCTTTGGCATTCCATTCGGCGACCGCCAGCTTGGCCCCGCGAATCTGGCTCTCTCCTTCCGCCGCATAGTTGCCGGTGAGCGGATCGATATCGCCGATCTTGATGGGCTGCTCGCCCCGGCCGTAAGTGAGGATCGCCGCTGGTCCCAGGGCCAAAACGCCGGCCCCGAGCCCTGCCTTGAGTACCTCCCGTCGAGTCACTTTGCTGCGCATGTTGTCCCCCTTCTTGTGGTTAGGATTGCCGACGATGAAAAGTTCCGTGAGATGCTAAAAGATCCTGACGCAGATGGACCGGGAACGCCGCACCCCGTCTCCGGAAGAGCGGCGCGGTATTTCTGGAGGATACCGGAGTCCACGGCTGTGTTACCCCTGGAGAAAGGTCTGTCGCCTCACAACCCGCGGCGTCAGCGCAGGGCCCCGCTGAAGCGGGATGCCCCTGCCATCCGCCCGCGAAGAAGAATGCCCCATCAGTGTCCTAAATTCAAACCCGACGGGATGAGTTGAGGGAAAAGATAGGCATAGCCGATTACGATGGTTCCCACGATGGCGGCAAGCGCCACGGAATGCCAAAAAACGTAACGGAAGATGGGGCCTTCGTTGCCCACCTGGTTCGTCGCGGCCGTGGCGATCACGATGGACTGCGCGTCAATCATTTTCCCCATCACGCCGCCCGCGCTGTTCGCGGCACACATCAGGACCGGAGAGAGGTGCAGTTGCTCGGCGGTGATGCGCTGCAACCCGCCGAACAGGACGTTCGACGACGTGTCGCTGCCCGTCAACGCCACCCCCAGCCACCCGATGTACGCGCCGAAGAAGGGAAACAGCACTCCCGTTCGCGTAAACGCGAGTCCTAAGACAGCGTCCATCCCTGAGTAACGGGTGATGAAACCCAGCCCGAGCATGCAGGCCATCGCAACAATCGCGTATCGCAAGCGGTAGAGCGTATGGCGGAATACCTTGAGCAATTGGGCGGGGCCCACACCCAGCAGGATTCCGGAGATAATTGCGGCCAGGAAGCATCCCGTACCCGTGGCCGTCAGCCAGTTGAAGTCAAACTTTGCGTTTTCCGGCGTAGGTTTGGTCACCACGGGCGCGGCACGCGTCACGGCCTTGTGCAGATACGGCACCTCCCAGCCAC
Source organism: Candidatus Acidiferrales bacterium (assembly GCA_035272605.1). Classification (GTDB taxonomy): domain Bacteria; phylum Acidobacteriota; class Terriglobia; order Acidiferrales; family UBA7541; genus JOPF136. The sequence goes on from DATEQM010000119.1 coordinate 21,235, forward strand.
CTTTGCTGAAGTTGGGAGTGGTGGCCTTGTTCATCGCCGTCTTGATCGTGGGCAGGCCCCAGGCGACCACGAAAACAGTGAGGACGGCAAACGGCAGCCAAGCTTTCATCACCTGCCCGGACGTGTAGGTGTGCGGTGGGGTCTCCGGCTCGTCCGGAAATCGCCAAGTGCGTTTCGGCTTCCAGAACTTGAGGAAGATCAGCGTGCAGACCATGGAGACGGCGCCCGACATAATGTCCACCAGATTGCTGTCCACGTGGTTGGACCAGAACCACTGAGTCGCGGAGAAGGAAACGCCCACGACGAGAATGGCGGGGAACACCTCAAACGTCTCCTCCCAGCCCACCATCGCGCGCACCAGCCAGAACGGCACGATGACGGAGGCGAAGGGCAGAATCCGGCCGACCATCGCGCTCAAGTCCGAGTCGTTCAGCGCCGTCACACCCGCCAGCGCGTGTATCGGCGTGCCGATGGCGCCCCACGCCACCGGCGCCGTATTGGCGATCAGGTTGAGAGCGGCGGCCTGGAAGGGCTTGAATCCCAGCCCGATCATGAACGCACCCGCAATCGCCACCGGCGTGCCGAATCCCGCAGCGCCCTCAATCAACGCCCCGAAACAAAACGCCACAAGAAGCAACTGAAGGCGCCGGTCGTCCGTGATCCCCGCCACGGAATGTTTCACGATTTCGAATTGGCCCGTGTCTACTGAGATGTCGTAGAGATAGACCGCGGCGATGACGATCCAGACGATCTTTAGCAATCCGAAGGCCGTACCGTAAATAAAGCTGGTCCCCGCCAATAGCCAGGGCATGCCGAAGGCGACGATGGCTACGATGACGGCGGTGGCGGCGCCGGCGATCGCACAAATGTGCGCCCTGACGCGAAGCCCGGCGAGAAGCCCAAGAAGCACCAGGACGGGCAGCGCAGCCACAAGCGTTGAGAGGATCCAGTTGTGAAACGGGTCGTAGACTTGGGTCCAGGTCATGTTCTTCTCCCGTGAAGAATCTGCCCGCCGTATTGGTGGCGTGATATATGCTGCCGCAGCACCAAAGTCAAGCATTCCGTCGTGGGGAGGCGGGTTGACGCCTCATGGCATGCGACATAACATGACCGTCGCTGTGCGCAAAACATTTCCCACTGCGGGCAAAAAAAGCTGACTCTCC
>DATEQM010000120.1:0-11151 GCA_035272605.1 Candidatus Acidiferrales bacterium
CGCGGGATTTTTTGATCCCGGCTTCGGCTTTGGCCTGCACGACGATATCAAGGGCACCCGCGCCGTGCTGGAAGTGCGCGCGCACGAAGTGCCCTTCCAGATCGAGGACGGCCAGGCCGTCGGCCGCCTCTACTACATGCATCTGCTGTCCGTTCCCGACAAAGTGTACGGCGCAAAAATCGGCTCTTCGTATCAAGGCCAGGCGCTGGCCCTCAGCAAACAATTCAAAAGCCTCGCCCGCCCTGCCCGCTAGCCTCTGCTCCTTTCCGTCTTCTCCCTCTCTCTTCTCCGTGACCTCCGTTCCTCAGTGTTCTCCGTGTTGATTCCGAATCCCTGTCTTCTCCTCCTCCGTCCGTGCGAAAATTCACGCGGCCATGCCGAAACCGAAAATCCGCGGAATCGCCGCATTCATCCGCATCGAGCACGCGCGCTGGGAGCAGCAAATCGCGCAAACGCTCGAGGCGTTGCGGGCCGCCCGCGCCATCCTGGAAACGCGCGGCTACGCCGTGGAATCCGTGCGCATCACCACGCAGCCGTTCCCGCAGTGGCTGCGCGACGTGCCCCGCGCGGAGGCGCTCGCCACGCTGCGCTCGATGGACGACCTCGCCGTGGCCACGCCCTTCGAGCTGTGCATCGGCCCGGCCATGCGCCACGACGACGACGATCCCGCCCCGGCGCAGCTCCTGGGCGAAGCGCTCGAATCCGCGCGGCTACTCCAGGCGAATCTGTTCATCGCCGGCAACGAAGGGCCGCATCCGCGGGCCATGCGCGCCGCCGCGGAACTCGTGCTGCACGCTGCCGCGCGCAGCCCGCGCAGCCAGGGACCGTTCAATTTCACCGCGCTGGCCTGCGTCCGCCCGAATTCGCCATTCTTTCCCGGCTCCTGGCACGACGGCCCCGGCGATGAATTTGCCATCGGCCTCGAATCCGCGGGCGTGGTGGAGGAGGTGTTGCGCGGCAGGGCGGGCGACGCTTCTGCCGCGAAGGAGGAACTCGTCGCCGCGCTCGCCGTTCACGCGCGCGCCGTGAGCGACGCGGCGCGCGACATCGAGCGGCCCACCGGCTGGCGCTACCTGGGCTTCGATCCCACGCCCGCGCCGCTCCACGAGGTGTCGATCGGGGGGGCCATCGAGGCGTTCACTGGCGCGCGTTTTGGCGCGCCCGGCACGCTCGCCGCCTGCGCGCTGGTCACCGCCGCGGTGCAGGCTTTACCCGTGCGCCAGGTGGGCTACTCCGGCCTGATGCTCCCGGTGCTCGAAGATGCGCGGCTGGCGCAGCGCTGGAGCGAAGGCATTCTGACGCTGGACTCGCTGCTGGCCTATTCCGCCGTCTGCGCCACCGGCCTGGATACGATTCCGCTTCCCGGCGACGTGACCCTCGAGCAGCTCGTGCGCATCTACGCCGACGTTGCCGCGCTCGCCGTCCGTTGGTCGAAGCCGCTCGCCGCGCGGCTGATGCCCGTCACCGGCAAACGCCCGGGCGAGGTGACGGATTTTTCCGACCCGTTCCTGACCAACGCCCGCCTGCAAGCGCTCCCCTGACCTCATGTGGCGCAGCCCCGTCCTGGCGGGCTGCGCCACATCTTCGCTACTGGTTGGGCGCTTGCTCGAGCGCGAGCGGTTGATCCAGCACCGCATCCACATTGGTTCCAGGCGTGAGGTGCAGGCTTCTGCTCGTGGACGCCATCACCGTGGCCACGCCGATTCCCGCTCCCACAAGCGTGCCCACTGTGGCTCCCTTGGAGTCTTTTCCCAACGCCGTTCCGATTGCTCCGCCAACCGCGGCAAAGCTTCCCACGATAGCGAGCTGCTCGGCCGTCAGTGACGGCATGATGCCCGCCGCCAGCGGCGCGCCGGCTGTGCTCCTCGATGGGTTCACCACTCCTGGCACCCTGCCGGAGAGCGCGAAGCGTTCGTTATCGGGGAAAACAATGGTGCGCAGGCGAAGCGACAGCATGCCATGTGCCTGGCCCGCGCCGGCCCCGGATTCGCTGGTCAGCACTCCCACCACCAGGGTGCGGGCGGGAATGATCTCGCGGCCGCCCGCATGCACCGGGACGCGCGTCCGCAGGTACACTTTGTCACCTTCGCGCGCCTGCGATTCCTGCGGCGCGCGCACGATCACCAGCGGCAGGTGCGTGCCCGCCGGGACACCGGTCAGGTCCGGCACATCTCCCGGGTCGTCCGTATCCAGTGAGTTCTGCGGCTCCTGCGCAGCCGGTTCTCTCATGTCGCTTGGCCGCTGCCGTTGGGGTGCTTGTGCTTGCCCCCAGCCGTTGGGCGCACAGAGAAGGATGGCAATGAGCAAAGCCATTGTGTTTTTCATCGTTCACCTCTCAGACTGCATTCGCAAAAATTCCTGTCAGGCTGCGATGCGGCTCAGATCCAGCGTGAGCGCTTCGTCCAACACCATTTCCAGCGTCGCGTCTTCCGCAAGCCACACACGCTCGCGGTCCGTGGCCCTGCGAATGACGACGCCGGCCACGGCGCCGCCAAATAACCCGGCGATTATGCCCGTCCCACTCTTCGCGGCGATTCCTATGAGGCCTCCCGCAAGGGCCCCGAGAAGGCCGGCGCTTTCGGCGTCAATGTGCATGCGATTCGACGGCACGCTCGGAACCTTTTGGACCGTCCCGGAAATTTCCACCGTGTAGTTGTTCGGATAAATCAGCCGGCTCATCCGGAACACCAGGTGCGCCTTGCCGCGCTCCCGCCTGCGCCCCACCACGCCATACACCAAAGATTTCGCAGGGACCACGATGCGTCCCTCCTGGATCACGGGGAACTGCGTCTGCAGATGGATCGGCGTTCCCAGGTGCGCGGAGTCGGGGTCGTGCGTTCTCATAACGGTCACCAGGAACCGGGTCCCTGCGGGAATTGTTATCGTTTCCGGCGTGGACTCTGGTCCATCCTGCCTCGGCGTTGCTGCCGTGGCAGGTGCGGCCTGGGTGGATTCGACGGCCACTGGCTGCGGGTCTTGCTGCCGGGCCGCCCCCTGCCCCCAGCCAAAGGGAGCGTAGAGAACTGTCGCCACGAGCAGAGCCGCCGCGTTTTTCATCGTCTGCCTCCCCGAAATCCAGCGCTGTGAGCTCCTTTGCCACACGTTAGGCTCGCAGGCTGGGTCGGGCAAGCGCCAGACCGCGCCTGGCGCGGTTTGGCGCAGAATGGCGTTCGCGCCTGCGCAAAATTGAAGCCATCCTGCCGGGCAGGTAGAATCGCATGGCTGCGCTGCCCATCGTGACCCTCGAACAGGATGATCGGCTGGACTCCTGGAAGGAAATCGCCGCCTTTCTGAACCGGGGCGTGCGCACCGTCCAGCGCTGGGAGCACATGGAAGGCCTGCCCGTCCACCGGCACCAGCATGCCAAGCTGGGATCCATCTATGCCCTGAAATCGGAAGTGAGTGCCTGGTGGGATTCTCGCGGCGCGCAGCTCGAACCGAAGACAGCGGGCGAGCGCATCGTTCGAAAGAGTTCGGGGGAAAAGCGGCGGCTGCTCGTTCTGCCGTTCGTCAACCTGAGCGGCGACGCGGGGCAGGAATACCTTTCGGACGGGCTCACGGAAGAGATGATCACGCGCCTGGCCTGCCTGCAGCCGGATCGCCTGAGCGTGATCGCGCGCAGCACCGCGATGGCGTACAAGGGCGGGGCGAAACGCGCGGATCAGATTGCCGCGGAGCTGGATCTGGATTACATCCTCGAGGGCAGCGTGCGCGCCGCAGGCCACCGCATCCGCGTGACCGCCCAGTTGATTGGCACGCGGGAAGACGCGCACCTGTGGGCGCAGAATTACGACCGCGACCTGAGTGATGTGCTCGACGTGCAGGCAGACGTGGCCGCGGCCATCGCCCGCGAAGTGCGCCTGGCCCTGCCGCCCCCCGAGCGCACCGCGGCGGGCGCGGGCCGTGCAATGGATCCGGAAGCTTACAAGGCCTTCCTGATGGGCCGTTACCTGATGAACCAGATGAATGCGTCCGGGCTGGCGCAGAGCATCCCGTGGTTCGAGCGGGCGATTGAGAAGGCGCCGGACCACGCGCCGGCGCATGCCGGAATCGCGCAGGCCTACGGTCTGCTGGCGACCGTGCCGTTCGACGCGCTGGCCCCGCATGAGGCCATGCCCAAGGCCGCTGCTGCGGCGCGCAAGGCGCTGGAACTCGACGTGTCGCTTCCCGAGGCGCACGGCGCGCTCGGACTGGTCCTTCACCACTACGAGTGGAACTGGGCCGAGGCGGAAAAGGCCTACCAGCGCGCGCTGGAGTTGAACCCGGACTACACCGCCGTCCTGCTGCGTTACGCCTGGCTGCTGCTGGCGCTGGGACGCACGGACGATGCGCTCGCGCTCGTCGCGCGTGCCCAGGGCATCGCCCAGGAAATCGATCCACACCTCATCGTCGTGGTCCGGGCCACGCGCGCCGCGGCTTTCTATTTCGCGCGCGAGTTCGACCGCTCCATCGCCGAATGCCGCGCAGCCCTGGAGCTCGACCCCAGCGACTTCCTGCTGCACTTCCTGCTGGGCCGCGCGCTGGTACGGAAAGGCAGGGTGCGCGAAGGCGCGGCTGTGTTCACCGCTGTCAAGGCCGCCTGGGACGATGTGCCGCTGCTGGCCGCGGGCGCCGGGCTGGCGCTCGCCCTCGCCGGCCAGAAAGTCGCCGCCACCCGCGTCCTGCGCCGCCTGAAGGAGCAGAGGAAACACCGCAACGTGCCGGCGACGTATCTGGGCATCCTGTGCGGCGGGCTGCGGGACTACGAGGGCGCCTTGGATTGGATGGAACGCGCCTTAGAGGAACGCGCCGACGGCTTGACCCTGCTGAATGCCGAGCCCATGTTGGACGGATTCCGCAAGGATCTCCGCTTCCAGGCCCTGGTCCGCCGCGTTGGTCTCGTCCCCAAGTAGCACAGGCAATCCTGTGCGCCCCTCGCCGCGGCTGGTCGTGCCAATGCTCAGTGCCGCGACTGCATCAGGAGTTTCTGCGCCGCCGCGCGCCGGTCGCGTTCGCGCTTCACGTCGTCGGTCAGCCGCACGATCGCCTTCGGATAGAGCGCAGCGACCCACGCCGCGTTCTGCCATTCGGGGCGTTGCTGCGCAGCCGCGGCGAATTCGCGGAGCGCCTCTTCCGGCTGGTGCATCAGCCATGCTCCGAGCGCCAGGCCCATCACGGGATCGTCGGCACGCGGCCGCCACTCGTTGAAGTCGTTGCGCGTGCGCCGGAAGCTGGCCAGCGCGGGCTGGTACGCTCCCGCTTCCAATTGCGCCCAGCCCAATTCGAGAATCACCTCGTCTGTGCCGGGCGTGGCGCCCACCATGCGCGAGATCAGCTCCACGGCCTCCCCCGCCCGGCCCGCGCGGTAGTACCACCAGCCGATGCGATCCAGCCCCACGACCGGAATGTCCGTCCATTTGCTGCCGCGGATGTAGTCCGCGTAGCGTTTGGCCTGTTTTTCATCTCCCGCAAACAACCGCAGGCCCGCCAGCTCTTCATCGAGTTCCGCATCGCGAACGGCATCGCGCGTTTTCTGGTGTGCGCGCGCGGCCTCTAGCGCCGCGATGCCCCGCTTCGTATCGCCGGAGGCCGCGAACGCGTCCGTGGCCGCGCGCAGCGCCTGCGCCCAACTGTCCTTCTGAGCGGGATTCGCGGCCGTAACCGGCAGGCGCTCGAAGAGCTTCAAGAAAGCATCGGCGGCGTGGGCAAAATCTCCTGCGGCAAACGCCGCGCGCGCATACGTCGGCAGATAATCCACATTGTCGGGCAGAATCCGCAGCGGGTACTCGGCCAGCCGCTCCGCCTGCGCGTAGTCGTGCATCTTCATCAATTGTTCCGCGCGCGACATGGCGACGTAGGGAAGCTCTCCCTGCCCGCCGGGCGCGATCTTCATGAACTGCTGGGTGCTCTCCCAGGCAGCGTCCACGTCGCCGGCGAGGAGCAGGGCGCGAATGCGCACGAGATACGCCTCCAGAGACACCGGCTCGAATTCCAGCGCGTGCTGGGCGATTTCCGCCGCGGCCCTTAAATCCTGCTTTTGGAGCGCGGAGGAGGCCAGGCCCACGGCGAAATCCCGCACATCGCTCGCAGCCACGGCGTCGAGAGGCACGAGCTTCTGATAGTTCTCCTGCGCCCCGGCGTAATCCTTCAGCGCAAAACGCGCCTCGGCGAGAGTTTTGAGCGCGGCCACGTCGTCGTACTTCATCCCGAGCACGCGTGTGGCCAGCGTAGATGCCGTGCCGTATCGTCCGTCCGCCAGCGCGCGCACCGCCTCTTCGCGCAGGAACACATCCTGGAACTGCAGCGGCCGCGGTGTAGGCGCGGGAAGCGATCCCACCTCCCGCCGGATCGCGGCGATGCGCTCCTGCGGCGGAGGGTGGGACTGGAAATAACCCTCGAGCGTCTCCCGCGCCACTCGCGACATCTCCTCCGCCGGGTTGTGTGCCTTGTCGTGCGCCCTTTTGTAGAGTTTGTCGAACTCTTCGAATACCGCGATCACCTCAAGCGGCGAATAGCCCGCGGCTGCAGCGAGTTTGGCGCCTTCGCGGTCGGCTTCCAGCTCTTGATCCTTGGTGTAGCCGGCCACAAAGATTGCCGCGGGCAGAGCCACCGCCGCGGAGAGCGGAAACCGCCGCAAGGCCAGCTCGATCTGCACCCGCTCGGCGCAGTGGTAGTGGTCAATGTGCTCGATTTCGTGCCCTAGAATTCCGGCCAGCGCATCCTCGGTGGTCATCAGCGCCAGCAGCCCTTCCCCAATGAACACGTGGCCTCCCGGCAGCGCAAACGCGTTGATGAAATTCACGTCGGGGACGTAATGGAACCGGTAGGGCAACCGGCGGTGTGCGTGCTGCGCCACTCGTTGTCCCACGCCGCTCACGTACGCAGCGATGGCTTGTTCCTCCGGATTCGCCGCGGCGCGCGGAAGCATGCTCAGGTACCGCCGGGCGATCGCGTTGCCGATTTCGATTTCCTTCTCGTCCGGCAACCGCGTCACCTGCATGGGCATGCGCGTCAGCTCCCGCTGCGTATCGGCCAGGAAGAAGAGCAACGGGGCGGGGCTCACCGGCACCTCGGGCTTCAGCGCCTCGCTCAGCACCAGTCCGAGCACGGCCAGCAGGACAGCAACGAGCAGGAAGATGCGGTGTTTCATAAATACCGCCGCAGGATCTCCTTTTGCCGCGTGTACAGCACGGAGACGCCCAGCAATGAGGCTCCCAGAACGATAAACGTCAGCGCACGGTCGCGCAGGTTCATCCCCCAGATGTCCACCAGCGGGATCTTGGCCACGCACAGCAGCAGCAGCCCGAGGCCCGCCAGCCGGTAGGTGCGCTCTCCGACCTTCAACGCGAACAGAAACACCACCACCGCCTCCAGCCCCCAGGCCATCGTCACCATCCCGTGACGCAGCTCCGCCGCGAGCAATGCGGTCACCAGCAGCAGGGCCACAAAGAACAGCGTCTGCTCCGGCCGGTTCGCAAAAAAGAACCAGCCCCGCCGCACGCGCCCCTCCGGCGCGTCCTTCGCGCCTTTCACGCGGAGCCGGAAGGCCAGCGGCAACCCGGCCAGCAGCACCGCCGCGGTCGTGCTCAGCACCAGGTAACGTCCAAACCAGAACGGCGCGGGTATGGGGAAATAACTTCGCTCGTAAAAGTTGTGCAGCGTCCCGCGCACGGCCACCGCCAGCCCCAGGATCAGGCTCTGGGAGATGAACAGCCGCCGCCCGCTCTGTGCAGCCACGAACAGCAGCAGCAAGGCCAGCCCGGCCCACGCCGCCACCACCCAGTCGAGCGGCACCTCAAACCGCAGGAGCGCCATCGCCGTCACCAGCCCCATCCAGGAGTGCGCGTCCGCCACATGCAGCCGGCGGTCTGTAGCCAGGAACTCGTCCGCGCGGCCCTGGAGCCGCTCGTAGACGAAATAGAACACCACGGCCATCGGCACGACGGTGTAGAGCCGTGCGCTCAGAATCTCCGCCCCGCTTTCGGCATTCAAGTTCACGAAAAAACCGCGCAGGAAAGCGGAGACAAACAGCGCGTAGGCCTGGAGCCGCAGCACGAGCCACTCCTTCGCCATGCCGGTTTCCAGGAGCGCAATTCCCACCAGCGCCCAGGCCAGCGCCACCGAGGCCGGCCGGAGTTCGTACCAGGCAAGCAGCGTGAGCACGCCCGTCCCGGCCCAACTCAGCGCCGCGGGCAGATGCGCCGTCCAGGCTCGCTCCTTCGACTCGCCCCACCGCGCGCCCACGTAGCACAGCACCGCGATGGCCGCGAGCGTCATTAGCCGCAGCGAGATTCCCTCCCTGGCGGCATGCGCGCCCGGGATGAGGTATAGATTCACCACCAACGCGCGCCCCAGCGCCAGCGCGACTCCCGCGCACGCTTCCGGCGCCAGGCGATATTCCTTCCAGCGTTTCGCCGCGCCGAGCAGCGCCACCCCCAGCGCCATCCACGCGACCGCGATCCACGCGTAGGGCAGCGCCGCGTACACGCCCGCAAACGCCACGCCGCCCGCCAGCCACGAGAGCACTTCGCACGCAAACGCATCCCACCGTTCGGGAAACAGCTCGGGCCACAGGCGCGGCGCCACGTGCGCGGTGAAGAAGAACGCGGCCGCGGCAACCGCACAAATGATCCCCAGCCCATAGTGCGGCGCGTACGTCGCCTGATCCATTCGTTCGCCCACTACGCTGGCCCCGTGCACGGCCAGGAGCTGGATCGCCGCCAAGCCGCTGGCCAGGTAGGCCAGCCGCCGGAAGACGATCTCCCGCAGGAAAATCCCGGAGAAAAACAGCGCTTCCGCCAGCGCCAGCCACAGCAGGGAAGTATTCTCCGGAGAGAAATGCAGCGGCATGGCCGTGAAAACCAGCGTCACGCCAATCGTGGTGAGCAGGATGAAGGCCGCGCGCCTGCGCCGCACGTAGAAGACCAGGCCGAGCGCGAATTCCACCGCGCCCAGCGCCAGCAGGAACATCCACGCCCATTCCGGGTGTACGGATTGGTAGCGCGCCAGCGCCAGCAGCAAGAATGTGTTCAGCACGCAGGCCACGCTCGAGCTGTTCTCGTCCTGCGGCGCGGCGCGCAGCACGTACGACGCGCGGAACACGGCCCAGTAAAGCAGCAGGAAGGTGATGCTCGCGGTGAACTGCGGGAAGGGCACCAGCGGGCGCCCCATCGGCTCGATGATCGGCGCCAGCCACCAGAAATGATTCAGATAGGTGGCCAGAATTCCGAACACTTCCAGCTCGTACCACTCCATGCGCACGGAAAGAACCGCCACGGCCAGCGCCAGCACCACCGCTGCCGTGAGGCTCCACACGCCGCCCTCGCGGTTCACCGTGATGGTCAGAAAGGCGAGCAGCAGCGCCAGGCCGGTCACCGTCTGCGAGCGGTAGCGCAAAGTGTGCGCGACCATGGCGCCCGCCACGATCAGCATGAGCGCCAGGTCTGCCTCCAGCGTCATTCCCGGAATGCGCGCGGCGGCCACGTGGTACATCGCGTAGGTCACAAAAAACAGCAGCGGCCAGGCCCCCGCAATCCCCACGCGCGCCAGCAGCCGGTAGCGCTCCACGCGCTCGAAATACACGCCCCCGGCCAGCAGCGCGATCCCGCTCAGGTAGCCCACCAGCACCTTTCCCGGGGGCCCCAGCGCGCGCATCTCGTACAGCAGGAAAAACGCGATGCCCATCACCAGGCCAGTGATGCCGAGTTTGCTGAGCCAATCCGTGCCCAGCATTTCTTCAATGTCGGGGAGTTTCATCTGGGCGCGACGCATGCTTTGCGTCACAGCCGCCCCGGCGCTGCGCGGTTCCGCGAGCGGGCGGGCCGCGGAGACGGCAGGCGCGACTGCAGCGGGCCGCATGTCCGCCGGACGAATCTGCTCCGCGCCGGCAGGAAGCGTGGCTGGTGGGATGGGAATCGAGGTAGGCGCGGCCGCCGTGGGCCGCGCCGGTTGGGCCGGCGTCGGAGCCGATGTGTACGGAACCGGCGCGGGCGCCGGCGTCCCGATTTCCCTCTCGACGCCCGAACCCGGCTGTGCCGGGACCGCTCCGGGCCCTCGCGACGCGACCGCCGCCTGGATCTGCGCCACGCCCTCCTCAAGTTTGCGCAGCCGCCTGCCGAGTTGCTCCTCGATCGCTCCCAGCCGCCCCTCGAACTCCTCCCACTGTTTGCGCTGCCGCCAACTGCGCACAATGGACCAGGCGATCAGCCCGCCGAGCAGTACGAAGATGCATCCCAGGATTTGCGTGTCTGTGCCGCGAGAGGAGCTGGCGAGCAGAAGGCCAACGATGACGAGAGCAATAATGACCACGCCGGCGTAGCGAGTTCTACGAGGCTCACTCACGGGAGCGCACTGCTGCGCCGAGTCTAGCCGTGAATACGATTTCACGCAAAAGGGAAGTTCCTGCCCGTTGCCATCCGCCCGGGGAAGCGGGCTACCGCGCGGAAATCAATTGTTGGATGGTGACGTTCGCGTCGCGCAGGATCCTGCGAAGCGTTTCAAAAGCCACTTCGCGGTGGAGTGGCACGGTCACCGGCACGCGCTCAGGGTCGCTGGAATGCCGGAGACGAACGTGACTGCCTTTTTGGCGGACCACCACGTACCAAAATTTGGCCAGCGCGCGGATCAGTTCTTCACCCAAATGGAGGAACGCCCGATTAGCAACCGGCGGAGGCTCGGGTTGCCGTAGCTGGGCGCCGCCCCCATTTCACTGGCAGACGGAAAACTGCCTCTAGCATCCTACTTGAAAGTCCCAGACTTCTGGGGTTTGCTCATGGGCGCAGCTCGATACAGTGGAGAGAGGCTCAACATGAACGAGAAATCGCTTCGCCGGCAGTTGGCGAAATTCCTCGGCTGGCACGACGCGCATCTCGACTGGCCGGAAGCGCTGGCAGATTTCCCCGCAAGGCTGCGCGGCGTCCGCCCGGAAGGCGCGGCGCATTCCGCCTGGGAATTGCTGGAGCACGCGCGCATCGCGCAATGGGATATCCTGGAGTTCAGCCGGAGCCCGAAACACGTCTCGCCCGATTTTCACAGCGGCTACTGGCCGAAAACCCCCGCCCCGCCGAGCGCCGCCGCGTGGGACCGCAGCGTCCGCGCATTCCTGCGCGACCGCGGCGCCCTGCAGAAACTCGTAACCAGCCCGAAAACGGATCTCACCGCGCGCATCCCGCA
>DATEQM010000121.1:0-3586 GCA_035272605.1 Candidatus Acidiferrales bacterium
GGACCTCGGCGCCGCGAACGCTTCATGATGAGCAACTGGTGCTTGACGGCCAGCGACTCGGCCGCGACCGCACGAACGCCGCCGGGACCGGCCAGCCGAGCCAAGGTCAGCAGCAGGTGGGCAATCAGCCTGAACAATAACCCCATGCGGCGCCGGAGTTTAGCGCTCTCCCACCGATTCGCAAGCCTGCGCTGGCAGCACGTCTTCTGCCAGAATTACCAATTCGCCACATACAGGCTGCGAAGCGACAGGAGCAGTAGGAAGGCGAACTCATGAGGATAGGTTCCACGTCCGCTCAACCGGCGTAAAGCGTCGAGCCATTTGCGGGTTATGAACGAAACACGGTACACAATTTTGACCCAACCCGCTGATCGCAGCATCTCAACAGGTGACATGCAGAATCGCGTTGATTTCGTCTCCGCCCAGCCTGAACTGGGCGATGGCTTCTTCAGTCGGAAGAATCGTCAGCTCCACACCTCGGCGCTTGGCTTCGAGCATTACGGCTTCCATTACCGGCAGGCCGCCTGTGCGCCCGGTGCCGATCACCAGCCGTCGACACTTCCACGGGATCTTTTCTTCAAGCGAGAGCGGAGTGTGCCCGAATTCCTCTCGGAACTTTCTGGAGGCTTTCTTCTTGCGCTTGCCCACCTCGCCACGATCAATCACGACGTCGTGATCGTACAGGACGCCGTCGATCCGAAGGCGGCCGAAGGAAAAATCACCGAGTCTCATCTGCGGCCACTATAGCGGTACTCCGAGGATCTGTGCAGGCCGATGGCCCCTGTCAGGCGCCGGCCACAGCTCAGGGCAGCGATACTCGATATCGCCCCGCCGTGAAAGGTGGTGGGAAAGGCGTCCGCTCGCGTCCAAACCTAGCAGAATCGCAGGCTCCTGTTTCCGACCGCGTACCCTTCATCCGCCCTTGTCCAAGCCCGTGGCTGTCAAGTTGGCTGTCAAAAAGCTTCGCACAAGAACGCATCAGATTATCAATTTCGCGGAGCCGCTACCGGCTGTGCCTTAACGCAGGCTCGCCGTTCGGTGATCGACCACGATGTAGCCGCTTGAGTCTGGTGTTATATAAAGTAAGTTCCCGTTCGTATTGCCGGGGGAAGGGTTAAAAGTGACGAGCAGCTGGCGCACGCGCGGATTGCCTGCCGACGATCACGGCTGCGGCTGGCTGGCGTTGCTTCCGCCTCCCGCGCCGCCACGTCACCTGCTCTCGAATGAGCGTGGGCAGGCCGCGGTCATCGGCGCCGGCTTCACTGGCCTGGCCGTGGCGCGCCAGTTGGCTGCGCATCGGCCAGACTGGCGGATCATCGTGGTCGAGGCACAGCGCGTTGGCGATGGCGCCGCGGGTCGCAACTCCGGATTCGTCGTCGATGTTCCACACTACCAACCGCGGCTGGGTGTCGAGGAAAACCAACGCCTGGTACGGATGGAGCGCGCCGGCCAAGACGCGCTTCGAACGCTCGTGCGCGCGCAAGCGATCGATTGCGCTTGGGCGGAACGCGGACGGTTGCACGGCGCTGTCGGCGACGTGGGAAGACGCGCCCTCGACGCGTTCTGCGCCGGCCTCGACGCGATGGATGAGCCCTACACGCGGCTCGATGCCGCTGCGATGACGGCGATCACCGGCACCGCCCACTACCATGCTGCCGTGCATAGCCGCGGGACCGTGCTGGTGCAGCCGGCCGCGCTCATTCGCGGGCTAGCAGCCGCGTTGCCCACCAATGTCGAGCTGTTTGAGGAGTGCCCAGTGCGCGGCATTCAGCGCCGGGATGGAAAGCTTTTGGTCGAAACTGGCGACCGCACCATAGCGGCGGAGCGCGTGTTCGTGGCAACGAACGGCTACACCGCCGGCCTCGGCCTGCTGCGGAGTCGTGTACTACCGATGCTGACGTTTGCGAGCCTGACCCGAAGCCTCAGCGCTGCGGAACTGCGCGCACTGGGAGGCGAGCCGGAATGGGGTCTCGTGCCGGAAGAGACGATGGGTACAACCGTCAGGAAGACGCGCGACGGCCGCATCCTAATTCGCAACACCGTGTACTACTCCCCATCACTCCAGGTTCCCGAGGGGCAGCGGAGACATGTACGCGAGGCGCATCGGTGCGCCTTCCGCGTGCGCTTTCCGATGCTGCCCGAGGTGGATTTGGAGTACACCTGGGGCGGCGTGATCGGCATTTCGCTGAACGGGGCGCACTTCTTCGGGGAGCTCGATGACAAGTTGTTTGTGGCCGCGGGCTACAACGGGGTGGGAGTCGCGCTGGGAACCATCGCGGGGCAGTTACTCGCCGACCTCGCCGTGGGAGCAGATTCGGCCCTGCTTGAGGATATGCGCCGGCTGCCCGGACCGTCCTGGATTCCGCCCGAGCCATTGTCGGGACTGGCGGTGCGCGCGAGCCTGGCCTACATGGCGAGACGCGCCCGCGAAGAGTTGTAGTTACCCCGACCGAGGTGGCTTCTCAATACTTGATCCTGTGTGTGGCGAATTCCAATTCAGGCGGCAGCCGGGGTCTGAACGCGAATCCCCATGATCCGAGCAACGATCCGTCGCATGCCGACCTGTGTGTGGCGAATTGCTGATTCTGGCGAAATCAGTAATTCGCCACACACGCCGTGCTCGCCGCTCAAATACGAGTCCCCGAGGACAGTCTCTTTGGCTCTCCTGCGGCATGCCACTTCGTGATCGGACCGGACCGCGGCCGTGGACTCGATCAGCTGCGAATCAGGCTGCCAGCCGTTCGTAACGATGGTGAAGGCCACCCACCTCCTCGATGGCGATCACCTTGGCCCGATTCAGGCAGTGCGGCCAAGCTCGGTAGAGCCAGACCCACAGCAGGCGGTCGCCTCGACCAAGCCACGGTCGGCCGGGCCGCTGCCGGTGGAGAACGGCCACCTGATGTCTGAGGGCCAGCACCTCAAATTCCAGGGAGGCCCGACGCCGAAACCTGAAGGAGACCAGAGAAACTATCGCGGACAGGATCGTTAGCATGCCGGCCACGATAGAATGGTCGGCGCAAAACTCCAATGTTTTCAGGGCACACGGAATTATGAGTAGGCACAACTCCCGCGAGTGCGTAACCCGGCGCCGCTGGTTTCTGAGGGGGATGCTTAGGCGTTCTCCGCGACGTCACTCCGAGTCACGGCCTCTTTTGCGTGTGCGGCTGTTGGGGCGGGTTCGTGTCGTGACGTTTTGCATCAGCCGCACTTTGTGGGGTTGCTCTCCAAGCTGCCAATCCGGCTTTACGTTATGCACGGCGTTCTCCGCCTTGATGGCCTCGATCAAGACGAACAAGGCCGGAGGGTGCACGGCATCCGCGCGATAGATCATTCCCTCGGCGGTCGCGACTGGAAAACCCTTGAAAGGGATGGTCACCAGAGTGCCACTTTCCAGTTCCTGCCGGACCACGCCGCGCGGAAGAATCGTCAGGAACTCGCCTTCGCAGAGCACTGCCTTGAGAAAACTCATGGACCCGGAGGTGATCATCGGCTTTGGTGGCTCTGCACCGGCAGTGCGAAACGTGTATTCCAACGACTCGACGATCTGCTGCGGGCGGTTCGGCACTATCCAGCGCTGCTTTGCTAA
>DATEQM010000122.1:0-3976 GCA_035272605.1 Candidatus Acidiferrales bacterium
GGAGCGGCCGGAGGCGGGGTGTGGAAGTCGGACAATGGCGGGCTCACCTTCAAGCCCGTGTTTGAGGACTACGTGCAGTCCATCGGCGCCGTGCGCATTGATCCCTCGAATCCCAAGACCGTGTGGGTGGGCACGGGCGAGTCCTGGGTGCGCAACAGGGTTTCCGTGGGCGCGGGCGTCTACAAGACCACTGACGGCGGCGACAACTGGCAGCTCATGGGCCTGGCCGAAACGGAGCGCATCGGCCGCATCCTGGTCAATCCGAGAGACGGCAACACCGTGTACGTCTGCGCCCTGGGGCATCTGTGGAACAGCAATGCGGAGCGCGGCGTCTTCCGGACCAAGGACGGTGGGAAGACCTGGAAGAAAGTTTTCTATGTGAACGAGGACACCGGCTGCGCCGATCTGGCTGCCGACCCGCAGGACCCCGACATCCTGTACGCCGGGATGTGGCAGGCGCGGCGGTATCCCTGGAAATTCATTTCGGGCGGCCCGGGAAGCGGCGTCTTCCGCTCGACCGACGGCGGCGAGACTTGGAAGCCGATTCGCAAGGGTCTGCCGGCGGGCGACCTGGGACGCATCGGGATCGCCACGGCGCCCTCGCGGGGGAGCAGGATTTACGCCGTGGTGGAGGCGAAAGAGACGGCGCTCTACCGTTCCGACGATCTGGGCGAGAACTGGACGAAAATGAACACCTCGTTCAATGTGCAGGGCCGGCCGTTCTATTTTGCCTACCTGGTGGTGGACCCTGCCGATTACCAGCGCGTGTATAAGCCGGGATTCGGCCTGACCGTAAGCGACGACGGTGGGAAAACTTTTGGCGGCGTCGGCGGTTCCTATCACGGCGACCTGCATGCCCTGTGGATCGATCCGAAGAACTCCTACCATCTGCTGCTGGGGACCGACGGCGGGGTGTTCGCCTCGAGCGACCGCGGGGCACACTGGCAGATGCTGGCGGCGCTGCCCGTTTCGCAGTTCTATCACGTGACCTACGACATGCAGATGCCCTACAACGTCTACGGGGGATTGCAGGACAACGGAACGTGGACCGGGCCGTCGAAGCATACCGACGGAATTCCCAACCGCGCCTGGCGCAACGTGGCCTTCGGCGACGGATTTGCCGCGCAGGTGGATCAGGGCGACCCGGATTACATCTACGTGGAGTTTCAGGGCGGGCACGTGACCCGCTACCGCCTGTCGAACAGCGAGAGCAAGAACATACGGCCCTTCCCGAAGCCGGGCGAGCCGGAATTGCGCTTCAACTGGAATACGCCGCTGCTCACGCGTCCCGGGCGCACGGGAACTCTGTACCTCGGTTCTCAGTACCTCTTCCGCTCGACCGACCGGGGCGATTCCTGGGCGCGCATCTCGCCCGACCTGACCACCAACAATCCCGAGAAGCAAAAGCAGGAAGAATCCGGCGGGCTGACCGTGGACAACACAGATGCGGAAAAGCACTGCACGATTTACACCATCAGCGAGTCGCCCAAAAACCCGAACGTCATCTGGGTGGGCACGGACGATGGCAACTTCCAGATGACGCGCGACGCCGGAAAGACCTGGACCAACGTCACCAAGAACCTGCCCGGCATTCCCGACGCCACCTGGGTCTCCACCGTCGAGGCCGGCCATTTTGAGGAAGGCACCGCCTACGCCTCGCTCGACGGACACCAGACGGGAGACATGAAGACCTACCTCGTCCGCACGCGCGATTTCGGCAAGACCTGGGAATCGCTCTCGACGCCGGACCTCAGCGGCTACGCCCACGTAATCCGCGAGGACCTGGTAAACCCGAATCTGCTGTTTGCCGGAACGGAGATGGGACTGTTTGTCTCCGTGGACGGCGGAAAGAACTGGGGGAAGCTGACCAGCGGGTTCCCGAAGAGCGTGGCGGTGCGCGATCTGGCCATCCATCCGCGCGAGAACGATCTGATCGTGGCCACGCACGGCCGCGGAATCTACATCGTGGACGACCTGACGCCGTTGCGCGCGCTCACTCCCGAGGTGCTGGACACGGACTTCGCCATGCTGCCCAGCCGCAATGGCGTCCAGACGTTGAGCACTTTCGAGCAGCGCTCCGAGGGCGACGGGGAGTTTAGCGGCGATACCGGCCGTGACGCCGCCCGGATCGTCTATTACCTGAAGAAGCGCATGCTCGTCGGCGAGTTCAAAGCAGGCGTCTACGACAGCAAGGGCGAGTTGGTCGAGGATCTGTCCACCAGCCGGCGCAAGGGCCTGAACGTGCTCGAATGGAGCATGAGGATGAAGCCGCCCAAGACCCCGCCGGCCACCGCACTGGTCCCCGACCCGTACACGTTTTTCGGGCCCTACGTTCCCGACGGGACCTATACGGTGAAGGTCACGCGAGGGAAAGAAACGACCACCGCGGAGGTCCACATCATTCCGGACCCACGCGCCAAGCACACCGCCGCCGAGCGCGCGGAGCAGCACAAGACCGCAGTGGAGGCTTATCACCTGGTCGAGCACATCGCCTTCGTCGTGGACGCCGTGTCCGACCTGGGCGCCCAGGCCGCCGACCGCGCCGGCAAGCTTCCCGCCGGCGATGCCCTGCGCAAGCGCATGGAAGCGTTGCGCGATTCTCTCGAAGCCACCGGGAAAAAGCTCGCCGCCAGCAAGTCGGGGGGCGAAACGGGCGAAATCAAGCTGCGAGAGAAGATTCTGGAGGTCTATGGCGGGGTCAACGGCTACACCGGTCGGCCTACCGAGTCGCTCATTTCCCAACTGGCTGCCCTGACGAAGGAACTGGACCGAGTGGAGGCTGATTTCCGCGCCGCAGCCCAGAAGGAACTCGCCGCCGCGAACCCGGAACTGGACAAGAACAAGCTTCCCGGGCTCAAGCTGCTCAGCGAGGAAGACTGGCGGAAAAAGGACCAGAGGCAGGGCAGCGGGATGCTGGTGATGGATCCCGAGCCGGGCGGACTCGACCTACAAGTCCTTCCCTATCTATGGGTTAGATAAGACGCCCGGTCCCCCCTGGGACTAAAACGGGTACGGGAAGGATTTTCACACAGCCCGCCCATGACTGTGGAATTCCGCCGGTTGACCGCGAGCCACCTGCCGGGCTATAACCATTGGGCCGGGGCACCCACCGCATCGCCGGGACCCTTCCCGGGCCATCCTGCTCCGGCGGTCTGATCGCATTTCCTGGGGGACTCGAAATGACCGAGGTATCCGCCATAGAAGTCCTGCGCACCGAGCACCGGGCCATCCTGCGCATGCTGGATGTGACGCGCGAACTGGCGCATCTGCTGGAAGCGGGCGCGGATGTGCCGCCGGACATGCTGGACTCGGTGGCGGAGTTCCTGCGCGTGTTTGGCGATGCGCACCTGCGCAAGGAAGAGGAGCATCTGTTCCCGGCATTGGGCAGGCGGGGCGTTGCGCTCGACGGAATGGCCATCGAAACCCTCCAGCGTGACCACGACCGCACCCGCACGCTTCTGGGCAAAATGTCAGAAGCGGCCGTCGCCTACCGGGAGCATCGTCCCAAGGCCGACCGCAACTGGGGCCGTTTCGCCACCGAATACTCCGCCGTGTTGCGCCGCCACATTGACAAGGAACAGGAAATTTTCTATCCCGCGGCCGAACAGATTCTTTCTCCCGACGAGCGGCGCCACCTGGGCGAAACGCTTCGGCGAGGTGCGGAAGAATCCGTAGCCGTGGAAAGCAGCCGGCGGTTCAGCGAAATGGCCGATTCCCTCGCCGCGGAATTGCTCGTGTAGTGGAGCAGCCACTCCTGGCTGCTCTATCCCCCGGAAAGTGTGAGAACGGAAGAACAGGCTAAAAGCCTGTTCTACAGCGGCAGCCGGAACCGCGCCACGCACCCGTGGGCGTCCAGCCGATTTTCCAGCGTCAGCGAGCCGCCGTGCGCCTCGGCAATCTGCCGGCAGAGCACCAGGCCGATTCCCGAGCCGCCCGGCTTGGTGGTGAAGAAGGGAACGAAAAGGTTGGCGGTGTT
>DATEQM010000123.1:0-2462 GCA_035272605.1 Candidatus Acidiferrales bacterium
GACATTGCCGACAAGCTGGAAGCGGCCGTCCGCAAGGCGCTTGGCATTGCCACCGGCCCCCAGGCAGAACCGGAACCAGCCAAGCCGGCTCTTGCGGCCAGCCATCCAGCCGTGGCAGTAAAGGCGCGGGCGGCGCGTTAACCCCCCGGACCCTTCCACCGGCGAGATCGGCCGGTGGAAGGGCACTGGCAAGCTGCGAAAAGGCCGTCCATGGCCAGCCGTCCTTCCGGCCGGGCAACACTGTCCCACGTTTTCCTTGCTTCAGCCCTCTTTCTTCTCTACACTTTGCCGAGATTTGGGCTTCCTTCCCGGGGCCTCGCCAGGTTCGGCAATGCGAGCAACGCCACATCACGGATTTTCATCGGCATGGGTTGCCGCGGGAGCGGCTTGCCTATTCTTGGCGACAGGGGTACAGCCGGTTGCCGCAGCAAGCGGCGCGACTCGGGCGGGTGCATCGGCTACCCGGGGGAGCACCGCAGTGAAACACCGTCGGTCACCAGTCGTGAACCCGACAAAAGACGATGTGGCGGGATACGACGACCCGGTGGTGCGGGAAGCAGCCGTTGATGCGCTGGGGCACGAAGATGGGGGAGTAGTGGTTGTGGACCCCAACTCCGGCCGGATCCTCTCCGCCGTGAACCAACCCCTTGTATTTTCTGTCAGCTACATCCCCTGTTCCACCATCAAACCGGTGATCGCCGTGGCCGCCCTGCACGAAGGCATCCTGACGCGCGACTCCATGTTGCGCGTCTCCCAGCGCCGCTACATGAATCTGACCGAAGCCCTGGCCCACTCCAATAACACCTTTTTCGAGTCGCTGGGCAGCCAGATGGGGTTCGAGACCGTGACCCGGTACGCCCGCGAATTCGGGCTCGGCGAGCAGGTTGGACGAGATATCCCGGAGGAAGGCGCCGGAGCGGTGCCTGCGACGCCGCCGGAGCGCGGCGGGGTGGCACGGATGTCCAGCTTCGGAGAAGGATTCCGGATCACGCCGCTGCAACTCGCGGGCGTGGCCTCCACGCTGGCCAACGGCGGAACTCTCTACTACCTCCAGTACCCGCGAACGGAGGAGGAGCGGCAGAACTTC
The DNA here is from genome assembly GCA_035272605.1 of Candidatus Acidiferrales bacterium. Classification (GTDB taxonomy): domain Bacteria; phylum Acidobacteriota; class Terriglobia; order Acidiferrales; family UBA7541; genus JOPF136. The sequence goes on from DATEQM010000123.1 coordinate 1,088, forward strand.
TCGCCCGTGGTGCACCGTAAGCTGGATGTGGAACCGCTGCTCCCCGATGTGCGCGAAGGCATGCTGGCCGCCGTCCTCTATGGCACGGCACGGCGAGCGTTCGATCCCGGCGGCGATGAGATCCTTGGAAAGACGGGCACTTGTTCGGAGGACGGGCGGCGGCTCGGCTGGTACGTCTCTTACAACAATCCCGAGCATCCCCGGCTGGTCGTGGTCGTGCTCCTGCGCGGGTATCGCCACCGCGTGAACGGCCCCTCCGCCAGCGCCGTGGCCGGGAAGATTTATCACCGCCTGCACGAATTGAATTACCTGGCGCCCGTCGTCAGCGAGACGAAGAAGCCTGAGTTTTCGTTGACCGGCGGCCGCTAAGCGAACCGCCCGGGCTGTCTCACCGCTCTCCTGCCTGGGAAGCCTCCCCGCACGGAGCCATGGCGGCGCTAGCGGCCGGGCAGATTCGCCTTCTTGTACTCCCCGAAGCAATCCGGACAGAAGGTGTGGCTGAACTCGGCGTCCGAATGGCGCGAAAGATACTGGTCCATGCGCTGCCAGCAGCCCGTGCCCTGGGCCACGCCGTCGTCGTTCCGGATCTTTCCGCAGACGCAGCAGACGGGCAGCAATTGTTCGTAGATCTCCACGCGTTTCCGGTCGGTGAGGTCGCGGATGGCGATCAGGCTCGCGGGACGCCCGTTGAAGAGGGTGCGATCCGCTTCGATCTCCGTGAGAACCTCGGAGCCGTCGCGGCGGCGCCTGCGCACCTCGACGCGCCGGGGGACGGGCTCCCCCGCCAGGCGCCGGCGATGGAGTTCCTCCATGCGCGATACCTCTTCGGGAGCCACATGGCTGGATGGATTGAGGCCGATCTCCTCCTCCGGCATGGAATAGCCGTGCAGGTGAGCGTCCGCCAGGTTGGCAAAGACCACCTGATCTTCCTGGACGATGCGCACGGCCACGGGAAGCCCTTCGAGCAACTCGCGGAAGCGGCGCTCGCTGGCCCGCAGGGCATCATCGGCCTGTTTCCGCAGCGTCACATCCACACAAATGCCGATGAATCCAGCCAGCGTCCCGCCCGCATCCCACCGCGGCACGCCGCGGTCGAACAGCCAGCGATATTCGCCGTCGAAGCGGCGCATGCGATATTCCATCTCGTAGGGCGTGCGCTCGCGCACGGCCTCATCGAAGGTGTCCAGGCACCGCGAGTAGTCTTCGGGATGGAGGCCTTCGGCCCAGCCCGAATTCAGCTCCTGTTCCAGACGGCGGCCGCGGAAGTCGAGCCAGCCTTTGTTCAGGAAGTTCAGGGTGCCGGCCGCGTCGGCCATCCAGATCATGGCCGGAGCCGTGTCCGCCAGCGTGCGAAAAAGCGCTTCGCTTTCCCGCA
>DATEQM010000124.1:0-2802 GCA_035272605.1 Candidatus Acidiferrales bacterium
CGGTGGATTTCAATGGCTTCTGCGAGGGTGGGATACAACCGGCCGGCCATTTACTTGGCCAGGAGGCGAAGCAGCTTTTCATTCTTTGCGGCCGATTTGCGAAAATGAGCCAGCACCTCGGGACGAACCGTTCCCTGAGACGGCACGACCGCCTCGAAATAGAACTTCAGGGCCTGCTCCAGGAGGAAGCGCCTGCTTTGGCCGTTCTGCTCCGCAAGCTCGCTCAGATGGGAATAGAGTTCCGCATCGATCTCGAGTCCGAGCTTCGCTGTTGTCCCTTTTGCCATGCGGCCTCCCCATCCCTAATTCTAAGACGGTATTCTGCGAGAATCAACAGGCTTCCTCACAACTCTGCGCAAATCTAGAAATCGGAAGATAACGGACGATTTCGGCGAGAAACCTGCGCCCATTTCCAATGCGGCTCAGGCAGCGGTTAGCACGATGGGCGCGGCGAGGCTGTGGTCGGAGGTTTTCATGGTCCAGCCGTCCGCCGCCAGGATCGGCTCCACGGTGATCACCAGACCTCTGTCACACGATGCGGCCGACGGCTCGCAGAGCCTTGAGTTCCTCATCGGTCTGGATGGACATGGCGTTTCCCCCGGCATGCCCTGCGATCAATCTCCGACTGGCCGTCCCCGTGCCTCTCGGTGCATCATAATGAGTATCGCTGCTGGCCCATGGTCCAATTGGCAGGACGCTGCACTGTTAATGGGCACACAGCCCTGTGAGCACCGACGCGACACAACGCACACCAACAGGACACACAGCGAAAAACTCCTGTGTTCACGGGACTTCTGGGAGATTCGCTTCTCAGGATTCCAAGCACGTCCGAGCAACGGCGAGCAACGAAGCCCAACCCCAAGTGACACCACAACTGACACCAGATTCCGGCGCGGTAGCCTTGCGGGTAAGCCTTGCAGCTTGGAAGCGCCGGGAGAATCGCTCTACGCGCGTTCCCTGCGCGAAGGAAAGGCACCCAGGGCCGTTGTCCGCGCCGCCGTGGGGTGTGCTTCCCGAAATAGAGTTCCTTGGGAAGGTCGAGCCCCCCCTAGCTTCACCCCTGCCGGGGGGCGCAAGCGCTGCATGGCCCGCGTGCTGACCCAAAGATTTTTCAAACATGCCCGTTTGCCACGCAGCGAGTAGAATCCACTTCAGCACAGCACTAGGCATTTAGTGACGGAGGAGGGTGGCGATGGATAACCGTTTGTTCGCGGGACATGGAACTGCTCGGCACCAGGGCGACGGAGTGACGGCAGTATGAGCTCGAATTTTCGATACCACCATCTGGGAATGCCTACGCGCAAGAAAATTCCAGGCATGATGGAGATCCGCCATCTCAAAATTCACGCGACCGATCACGAATCCAACCCTTTTGGAATCCAGTGGATGATTTACGGGAAGGATTGTCCGGTCCCTGATTTTGTGCGGAACATGCCACACGTGGCCTTTGAGGTCGATGATCTCAAGGCGGCGATCAGGGGAAGGAAGGTGATCATCAAACCGAACTCGCCTTCACGCGGAGTCATGGTCGCCTTTATCGAAGAGGCAGGCTTTCCGGTGGAATTGCTGCAATTCACAGGCAAACTCGCGAGCACACGTCATCGAGCGAAAGGGAATAAAGGCCAGAAAACTAGGAAGTATTGATACGTCGAAGTGTGCCCTGACAACGAATGACGTTTACGCGGTAACCCGCCTATGTTCACTAACGCATTGAGTTAGAATAGATTGGCTCTCGCCACTGGCCCGTGGTCCAATTGGCAGGACGCCACACTGTTAATGTGGACGGTGGAGGTTCGAATCCTCCCGGGCCAGCCAATCCGTTCGAACCGCGCACGGCGCGTTCCTACGGCTTGGGCGCCGGCAGAGCGTTGACCCGTGCAATTCCCCGCAGCAAGAAAATGCTCAGAACGGTGCCGAAGGGCACATCGAGCAGGGCAATCGTGGCCATCCGCCTGGCCAATTCCCGGCCGACGGGCGTCCCCTGCGCCAGACCTCGTGCTCCCACACTCCCCACGATCCCCCACACAATGCCCAAGATTCCGCAGAAGAACACCACGGCGACGGTCACATGGAGAGGAACAACGGAGTGAGATGCCGACGCGGCTCCGCCGCCGGGGGGATTGAATCCGCGGGCCGACGAGAGGGCCGCTTCCAGCCAGCCCCAGATCTGCAGGCTCAGCAGCAGCCCGCCGTACATGCGGACTCGTGCATAGGCGACCCACTGGCCGCGGAGATTTTCCAGCGCGGCCGCGGGAGGCAAAGCGCGAAAGCCAGCCGCACGGCGGCCACACGCCGGGCACGGTGCGCCCCTAGCGGGCAATTCGGTGCCGCAGTGATCGCAAAACATGACGAGATTCCCGAAGGGCAGAGTATCGAAGTGCCAGGCTGCGAGCCGGTGCGGAATTCTCCCCCAGTGTCTCGGTGCCCGGTGGGGCGCGAGCTACGGGCGCGCAGGCTGAAAGCCCGCGCTACTTTATCGCTGCAAAATCGGGCGCAAAACGCTCGCGCACGCGCCCGGCCTCGAGCGGGCCGCCGTGCCCGAGGTAAATCGTTTTCGCACCGCGGTCCAGCAACTTCCGGATGCTGCGCCGGAGTTCGGTGAAGTCCTCCGCGAAATAGTGATACCCGGGCCGGTCGGGGTGAAACGCGCCGCCGAGCGAGCCGCCCATCATCAAGTCGCCGGCAATCGCCCGGCCGTCGTCGAACAGGATGCTGATGGAGCCGGGCGTATGCCCTGGCGTGTGCACTACCGCGGCGGCTATGCCGAATTCGCGGAGCGAGTAGCCTTCCTCCACCAGCAGG
>DATEQM010000125.1:0-29168 GCA_035272605.1 Candidatus Acidiferrales bacterium
AAAGCTGATCACGCCGTACTACCAGCACGTGGAGGGGACCAGTTTCGCGGCGCCGCTGGTGGCCAGCGCGATTGCGTGCATGCTGGAGGCGAATCCGCGACTCACGCCGCTGTTCATCCGCCAGATTCTCATGTCCACCGCGGAGCCGGTGCCTGGCGCGCCGCACGATCGCCAGGGCGCCGGCGCCCTCGCGGCGGGCGCGGCCGTGGCGCGCGCGCTGGCGGAACGCCACGGGAGTGGCGGGGCGTGGGAGAAGTCGCCGGCAGTGCGGCCGGAGGGCGTGGTGTTCGGTTTTCACGACGACGAGGCCCACGGCGTGGAAGTTTGCGGCTCGTGGAACGGCTGGGCGCCTCCGGGAATTGCGCTCGTGCGGGACGAGGACGGGGCGTGGTGCACGCCTCCGATCAGGATTCCACCGGGATCGTATGCCTACAAATTTGTGATTGATGGGAAGCGATGGATGGACGACCCGGCAAATCCGAAGAAGGTGCACGACGGCGTGGGCGGGCTGAACAGCGTGCTCGAGGTGCCGCGGAGGATGTAGGGGGCGGGTTTAGCCCGCCATCCGTCGATCACCATTAGGATGGCGGCGTAAAGCCGCCTCTACATCTCTCGCCAGGATTGACGGTTGATTTCGCGGCCTACGAGCCAGGCGCAGACTACGGCTGCGGCGGACAGAGCAGATCCCTGAAGCACATGGCCGAAGCAGAAATCGCCCACCGCGAAGAGGGCGGAATAAACCATGGCGCATCCGAGGACCCAGGAGCGGAGGTTAGCGGCCAGGTCGTGGGTGGGCGCGATCTCGGGGGCGAGCGCAGCGATGGCGCGCCAGCCAGTGACGTCGGGACGAACGAGGCGGTAGAAACTGAGCAGAATCTCCTGCGGCTCGGGCCGCGTCAGGAGGGTCACCATCACCCACACTGCGGTGGTGGCGGCGGTGGTAATCAGCGCGTTCTGCGCGAATGCCAGCAGGTCGTCTCCCGCCGATGGCCGGAGCCTCAGGAGCGCGACGGATACGCCGAGCGCGGCGAGCATCGCGGAGATTTCGCTCCAGGCGTTCACCCGCCACCAGTACCAGCGGAGCATATAGACGGCGCCGGTGCCCGCGCCCACTTCCAGCACGAATTTCCATCCCTCGACGACGGAGCTGAGCTGCGAGGCGACCAGCGCCGCGACGGCCACGAGCAGCACGGTGGCCACGCGCGAGGCAGCCACGTAGTGCGATTCCGCCGCGCCGCGGTGCAGGAAGCGGCGGTAGAAATCACTCACCAGGTAGGAACTCCCCCAATTCAATTGCGTGGCGAAAGTGGACATGAAGGCGGCAAAAAATCCGGCGACCAGCAATCCGCGGAGCGCGTGGGGCAGGCAGGTGGTGGCCACAATCATGTAGCCGGATTCGGGATGTTCGAGGTTGGGATAGAGCGCGAGGGCCACGAGCGCGGTCAGAATCCAGGGCCAGGGACGGAGGGCGTAATGCGCGACGTTGAACCAGAGAACGCTCAGCAGGCCGTGGCGCTCGTCGCGCGTCGAAAATATCCGCTGGGCCACGTAGCCGCCGCCGCCCGGCTCCGCTCCCGGATACCAGGCCGCCCACCACTGCACGCCGAGATTCAGGGCAAAGGCGGCAAGCGGCAGCGTCCAGAGCGCCTGCGCTGAGAAACCGTATCCGAAAGAAGGAAGAAAATGGGTGGGATCGGCGGCGGGATGGCCGGCCGTGGCTGCGGCCGCGCGGAGAGCCGCGAGACGCGCGAGGAGCGGGCCGATCCCGCCCACGGCGGCGACGCCGTACAGGGCGACCGCAATCACCACGCCCATTTTCAGCACGAATTGAAAGAGATCGGTCCACAGCACTCCCCACAATCCGCCCAGGGTGGCGTAGAGGCCGGTGAAAGGAATCAGGAACACGACGCACAGCGTGAGCGCGCGCTGCTCCGGAATGCCGAGCGCCACGGCCGTGATGCCGACCATCGCTTTCGTGACCCAGCCGAGGATCAGGCAGTTCATCAGCAGGCCCAGGTAGATGGCGCGGAAGCCGCGCAGGAACGCCGCGGGACGCCCGGAGTAGCGGATTTCCGCAAATTGCGCGTCGGTCAGCAGACCGGAACGCCGCCAAAGCCGGGCAAACAAGAAAACGGTCATCATCCCGGAGAGCAGCAGACTCCACCACAACCAGTTGCCCGAGATGCCGTATTTGTAGACCAGGCCGGTGACTGCGAGCGGGGTATCGGCGGCAAACGTGGTGGCCACCATGGAGGTGCCCGCGAGCCACCAGGAGACCGTGCGCCCGGAAACAAAGTACTCCTCCGTGCTGCGGCCCGAGCGGCGGCGAAAATAGAGGCCCAGGGCAAGGGTGATGAGCAGATAGGCGGCGATGGCCCACCAGTCGGAGAGTGCCAGCGTCATGCGCGGCCTAGTGTTGCGGCCTTGCGGGCTGACTGTCAAACGAAAAGGTCGAGGAGTTCGGGGCCCGTTCGGAGACCGCGTGAAACAGGGAGTGAGTGCCCTTCCATGCGCCACTTCCCCCCTGAATCATCCTGAGGCAACCGCTGGGGGCGTTGCGGGTGCTTCCTTGCGTAAGGATTTCATCCTTGCTAGAGTAAGAACATGAGTAAGGTTACCAGCAAACGGCAACTGACTCTGCCCAAAGCCATTGCCGACCAGTACAACATTCGCCCCGGCGACGAGCTGGAATGGATCCCGGCCGGAGAGGCCATCCGCGTCGTGCCCGCGCGCCCCGGGGATAAAGCTGCCCGCGATCTGACACTCGAGGAAAAGCTTGAGCTATTCGATCGCAACATGGCGCGCGTGGACAAGATTCAAGCTGCCGAATTGAGGAAGGCGGCCAGGTCCAAGACGCGCTCCGAAGACCGCGGCTGGACGCGAGAGGAACTCTATACCCGTGGCTTCCCTCGTTGACACGAATATCCTGATCTATTGTTTTGACCCCAGGCACGCGCACAAGCGCGAAAGCGCGCGTCGGCTACTCCGCGAGGGCCGGGCCCGCGACGCTCTCTTCATTCCGCATCAAGCCATTGTCGAGTTCGTTTCCGTTGTGACGCGCGTGCTCCCACACGGCCACTCCCTGCTGCCCCGCGAAGAGGCCTGGAGGCAGGCCGAAGATCTGCTCGCCGTGTTCCCCGTTCTCTACCCCGATGCCGCCGTCGTACGCACCGCGCTCCGCGGCATGGCCGCCTACCAACTGTCGTGGTTTGACGCTCATCTGTGGGCCTATGCGGACCGCTACGGCCTGCCTGAGATTCTCTCTGAAGACTTTGAGCACGGGCGCATGTATGGCAGCGTTCGAGTGATCAACCCGTTTCTTCGGCCCGCGCGGTAGCCGGGATGGGAGCAAACGATTCGGCAAATGAATGGGCGCGGAGGCCCGCCGCGGCGGGCCGCGCTACCTCTTCCTGCTAACGAAGCAGTTGGAGGAAAGAGGATTGCACGGTGCTCCCGGCGAAGATGATGAACTGCTGCGGAAGCACACCCGCCCAGACAACGAAGAGCGCGCACGCCGCCAGCGCTACTCCCTGCCCCCACGAAATCACCGGGCGGGTCAGGTCCGCGGGTTCCGTCATCCAGGCGTGCACGATTACGCGGAAATAGTAGTAGACGGCCGGGGCAATGTAGAGCGCGGCGAAGACAGCCAACACATAGTGGTGCGTTTCGATCAGCGAAAGGAAAATAAAGTACTTCGCCAGGAATCCCGCCGTGGGCGGAATGCCCGCGAGCGAAAGCATGAAGAGCAGCAGTAGGATGGCGGCCACGGGGCGGCGCGAGATGAGCCCGTTCAGGTCTTCGATGTCGTCGCCGATCACGCCCTCGCGCCGCAGCACGATCACGATGGCGAACGCGCCGGTGTTCATGAAGAGGTAGACGAGCAGATAGATGGCGATGCCCTTGAAGCCGTCCATCGTCCCCGCCACCAGCCCGAGAAGCATGTAGCCCACGTGGCCGATGGAGGAGTAGGCCAGCAGGCGCTTCAAATTGTTTTGCGTGATTGCGCCGAAGTTGCCCACGGTCATCGAGGCGACGGCCACCGCGGCCACCACCATCTCCCAGCTGGGCCGCACGGGCCAGAAGGCGGTGCAGAAAATCCTGAGGAGCAGCGCGAAGCTGGCGGCCTTCGAGGCTACGCTGATGGAAGCCGTGATGGAAGTGGGCGCGCCCTCGTACACGTCCGGCGCCCACATGTGGAAGGGCACCGCCGCAATTTTGAAGAACAGCCCGGCGGACACGGTGACCAGCGAGACGAGCACGAGGACGTCGCCCGTGGGCCGGGTGGCGTAGACCTGGGCAATGCGCACCAGATTCGTGGAACCCGCGATTCCATACATGATCGAGAAGCCGTAGGCCAGGATGCCGCTGGAAAACGCCCCGAGCAGCAGATATTTCACCGCGCCCTCGTTGGACGACTTCCGGGAGCGCAGGAAGCCGGTAAGGATGTAAAAGGTGATGGCCATGGTCTCCAGGCCCAGGAACAGCGTGATCAGGTCGTTCCCCGAGGCCATGAACATCATGCCGATGGTGGCGAACAGCAGCAGGGCGTAGAACTCGCCGTGGTGCTCCTCTTCGATCTCCAGATAGCGGACCGAAAGCAGAACGACGAGGGCCGCGGAAATAAGAAACAGAAAGCCGAAGAACACGGCGAACGGGTCCACGATGATGGCGCCGTGGTAGCCGCGCACGTCCTCCAGATTGGTGAGACTCCAGAGCGCCCGCGCGCTGAACCCGATGCCCACGAGCGCCAGCATGGCGTTCCACCAGCGCGATTTGCGGTCCGGCAGAAAATCGGTGAGCAGGATGCCCATGCCGAAAAGGGCGAGCTGCACCTCGGGCAGAATGAGGGCGAAGTCTTTCTGCTGCCGGAACCAGTCGAGGAGGTGCCAAGGCATCTCGAGCTACCTCGTGGGCGGCGGCGCGTCCGCGTGGCCGGCCGTCTCGGGCATGGGCTGTACAGCGGCCGGCAGGCTCGCGGCTGCCGCCGCGTGCGCGGCCTGGACTTTGAAGTAATCCGGATTCACGCGCTGGACGATGGCATGCGCGGGTTCGTCCAGGTATTTCAAGACGGGACCCGGAAAAATGCCGATCCAGAGCGCGGCGAGCACCAGGGGAACCAGGCAAGCCCACTCGCGGAGGTTCAGGTCGGGCAGCTTTTCGTTCGCTGCGTTGGAAACCTTGCCGAACATAACGCGCTGATAGAGCCAGAGCAGGTACGCGGCCCCGAGCACGATTCCGGCCACCGCCCAGGCCGCAAACACTTTGCCGTTCGCGAAGCCGGTAACCTCAAAGGTGCCGCGCAGGATCAGGAATTCGCCGATGAATCCGTTGAGCAACGGCATGCCCAGCGAACTGAGGCTGATGATCAGATAGATGGTGGCGAAATTCGGCATGGGCGTGGAGAGCCCGCCGAATTCGGAAATGAGCCGGGTGTGCCGCCTCTCGTAGAGCACCCCCACGATCAAAAAGAGGGCACCGGTGGAAATTCCGTGGTTGAGTTGCTGCAGGATGCTGCCCTGAATGCCCATCGGAGTCAGCGCGAAAATCCCCAGCGTGATGAACCCCATGTGGCTCACGGAGCTGTAGGCGATCAGCCGCTTCATATCCTTCTGCATCATGCAGACCAGCGCGCCGTAGATGATGCCGATCACGGAGACGACCATCATCAGCCAGGCGAAATGCTTGGTGGCCTCCGGCAGCATGGGCACGGAGAAGCGCAGGAAGCCGTACGTGCCCATTTTCAGGAGCACGCCGGCCAGGATCACGGACCCGGCCGTGGGCGCTTCCGTGTGCGCGTCGGGCAGCCAGGTGTGGAACGGGAACATGGGTACTTTGATGGCAAAAGCGAAGAACAGCCCCCAGAACAGCCACTGCTGCGTGCTTTCCGGCAGGAGCTTCATGGTTTCGAGCAGCGCGGGAATGCTGAACGTGTACGTTCCGTGCTGCAGCGCCGCATGATTGAAGTACATGGACAGGATGGCCAGCAGCATCAGCACGGAGCCGACCAGCGTGTAGAGAAAGAATTTGATGGCCGCGTAAAGGCGCCGGTCGCTGCCCCACACGCCGATCAGGAAATACATGGGGACGAGCATCACTTCCCAGAAGACGTAGAAGAGAAAGAAATCCAGCGACATGAAGACGCCCAGCATGCCCGTTTGCAGGAGCAGCAGCAGGATGTAGTACTCCTTCACGCGGGTCTGAATCGCGCTCCACGAGGAGAGAATGGCGATGGCGCCCAGCGAAGTCGTGAGCAGGATGAGGACGAAGCTCAGACCGTCAATTCCCAGGGCATACCGGGCGCCAATCGCGGGGATCCATTGCATGTCCTCCCCAAGCTGGAAGCCCGGCGCGCCCGCGCCAAAGCGGCCGATGAGCGGCAGCGACACGAGAAAACCGGCGAAACCGAAGAGATTCGCAATCACGCGGTGCGCGTTGGCCAGCCGCCCGGGAATAAACAGCAGCAGCATGGCGCCCGCCAGGGGCACCAGCAGCACCACGCTCAGCAGATGTGTTTCGAACAGTCCGTTCAGGTCCACGATTCCATCCCCCTCAGACCGAGTGGAGCAACGAGCGCAGATACGCAACCACCGGACCGCCCAGATAGGCGCCCATAAACAACAGCACACCAAAAAGAATAAAGAGCGCGTAATTCTGCACCAGCCCGGTCTCGAACATGCGCACGGGATAACTCGAAAAACGCACGAGAGCGCCGGATAGGTTCACCAGCCCGTCCACGATCCATTTGTCCCACCAGATGGAAACGGTCGAGCTGAAGCGCGTCAGCCACGCTGAGCCGTCCACGCCCAGGCCGTCCACCACGCCGCGGTCGAAATCGCCCAGCGTGGTGGCCAGATCCTTGGTGCGGTTGACGAAGAGCGAGTCGTACACCTCGTCCCCGTAGTACTTGTGGTAGAGCAATTCGTAGAGTCCGGGCCAGCGCGCGGCGATGCGGTCGGCCAGGCCTTCCCGTTCCAAATAGATGTGCCACGCCAGCCAAATGCCCGCGAGTCCAGTGACCACGGAGAGCAGCATCAGGCCATACTCCGCGGGACTACCGTGGACGCTCGCGGCTTCCGTGGAGCCGCTCACGCGCGCCACAACGGGCTCGAGCCAGCGCTCGAAGTGGCTTCCGCCGCCCAGGGAATGCGGAATCCCCACGAGACCGCCGAGAGCGGCGAGCACCGCGAGAATCACCAACGGCACCCGCATCGAAGCCGGGCATTCGTGGATGTGCGGTTCCACGTGTTGCTCCACGCGCGACTTCCCGAAGAATGTAAGGAACACCAGGCGGAACATGTAGAACGCCGTCAGGCCCGCGGTGAACAGCGCAAGAGCGTGAAGTGCCTTGTAAACTCCTGCGTCCCCCGCCGAAAAGGTCTTCCACAGGATCTCGTCTTTGCTGAAGAAGCCGGCGAGCGGAGGCATGCCCGCGATGGCCAGCGCGGCAACGACAAACGTCCAGGCCGTGACCGGGATTTTTGACCGCAACGCGCCCATCTTCTGCATGTCCTGCTCGCCGGACATGGCGTGGATCACGCTGCCGGAACCGAGGAAGAGCAGCGCCTTGAAAAATGCGTGCGTCATCAGGTGGAAGATGCCGGCGGCAAACGCGCCCACGCCCAGCGCCAAAAACATGTAGCCGAGCTGGCTGATGGTGGAATAGGCCAGGACGCGTTTGATGTCGTTCTGCACCAGGCCCATGGTGGCGGCATAGAACGCGGTGAGGCCGCCCACCACGGCCACGGTGAGCATGGCCTTGGGCGCCAGTTGGTAGAGCGCGTTCATTCGCGCGATCATGTACACGCCCGCGGTGACCATGGTGGCGGCGTGGATCAGCGCGCTGACTGGCGTGGGGCCCTCCATCGCGTCCGGCAGCCAGATGTAGAGCGGAATCTGAGCAGACTTTCCGGTCGCGCCGATGAAAAACAGAATCGCCATGGCGGTGAGCACGGAAGCGCCGGCCGGGAAGGCGCCACTGCGCAAAACCTCGTTCATGCCGGGAACGTTCGCAATGCCGGCAAGCCCCTGGGAACTGAAACGGATGGTGCCGAGCACAGCGGAGGCCAGGAAAATGCCCAGAATGAATCCCGAGTCGCCCACGCGGTTCACCACGAAGGCTTTCTTCCCCGCGTCCGCAGCCGATTTCTTGAGGAAATAGAACCCGATCAGCAGGTAGCTGCACAGGCCCACACCCTCCCAGCCCACGAACATTAGCAGGAGGTTGTTCGCCAGCACGAGCGTCAGCATGGAGAACATGAAAAGATTCATGTAGCCGAAAAAGCGGTAGTAGCCGCCCTCGTGGCCCATGTACCCGATCGAATAAATGTGAATCAGGAGGCCGACGCCGGTGACCACCAGAATCATCACCGAGGAGAGGGGATCGAGCAGCATCCCCCAGTCCGCGGAGAAGTTGGAGAGCAAGCCGCCATCCATGTGGTAGGGCATGGCGGGAATCCACTCGAACAGGATTTTCTGGAAGACGCGCTCCTCAGCGGGCCGCGCCGCGAGCTGGATCACCGCGAAAACCGAGAACACGAACGACACGAACACGCTTCCGACGCACAACAGGCTGACCACCGCTTTCGGCAGCCGCCGGCCGAAAAGGATCATCAGGGCCGCGCCCGCCAGGGGAAACAGCGGGATCCAGCCAATGTGCTCCAGAAAATAGGTGCCGGTGTTCATGACGGGCGCGCCTCGAACCTTCGAGGCTCATGCCAAGACTGGGAACGCAACCGTAGGGGCATCCCGCCATGGCGGGATGCCCTTGCAGCCTGGGCGGCCGGATGCATTCGCGCAATTACCATCGTAGCAGGTCCATTTCGTCCGCCTGCAACGTCTGCCGGTTGCGGAAGAAGGCGATAATTATGCCCAGCCCGACGGCGGCCTCGGCAGCCGCGTCGGTAATGATGAAAATGGCGAAAATCTGGCCATCCAGGTTGCCCAGGTAGTGGGAGAACGCCACCAGATTGATGTTCACCGCGTTCAGGATCAGCTCGATAGACATGAGAATAATGATCACGTTGCGGCGGGTGAGCACGCCGATCACGCCGGTGGTAAACAGGAGCAGGCTGACCACGATGTAGTGGCTGATCGGTATCATCGCTTCTCTCTCGTTCTCAACGGCTGCGTCCCATCTCCAGCTTCCAGCGATGGAGTGGCGGGATAAATCCGCCGCCACACCCCTAAATCTTCTTTTTGCCCATCACTACCGCTCCCACCAGCGCCACGAGCAGCAGGATCGAGGCCAGCTCGAACGGGATCACGTAATTCTGGAACAGCAGCATTCCGATCTGCTCTGTATTGCCCCCTAGCGAGGGAACGGTTGCAGCGGGCGCGGGCAGCAATTGCATTCCCGGGCCGCTGGCCTGCGCCAGCGCCAGCGCGGCCAGCAATTCCGTGAGCAGCACCAGCGAGAGCAGCCCGGCTACCCAGGTCTGCCGGTTGAATTGCACCTGATGGAGCGCCACGTCCAGGTTCACCAGCATGATGACGAAAATGAACAGCACCATGATGCCGCCGACGTACAAAATGATCTGCACAACAAACAGGAATTCGGCGTTGAGCGTCAGGTAGAGCCCCGCGGTGGCCAGCAGCGAGGTGATCAGGAAGACGGCGCTGTGCACCGCGTTGCGCACGGTGACCACCAGCACTCCGCCCAGCACGGCCAGCCCCGCGAAGAAGTAGAAAAGAACTTGGTTCATCATCACGCCGCACTCCGCGCCGCTTGTTGGTCTCTGCGCTCTCCGGCGCGTACGAGCCAGAAGGCCAACAATATTGTGGCCGCGAGAAGCACCGGAAATGCCACCCAACTGCTCCATCCCGCCTGCCGGTGCAGCACCAGGGCCGTGGCCACTCCCATCACGTTTACGATCGAGAGCGGAATCAGATAGTGCCAGCCCAATTTCATCAGCTGGTCAAAGCGATAGCGCGGGAAGGTGAAGCGAACCCACAGGAACACGTACACGTAACTCATGACCTTGGCGATGAACCAGAAGGCGCCGAGCACGGGAACCTTCAAAAACGCCAAGGGCGGGGCAAACACGGCGCCGAGCGCCACCGCGATCAAAAAGCAAATGCCCGCAAAAATCGCCAGGATAAACCCCTGGTCCTTGCCCGACTGCTTGGGGATGCGGTAGACGCAATAACCCGTCACACCCAGCATGAACAGCACGGGGACAAAATCAAGAAAATCGAGGGCGCGGACGCTGGCAAAGGGCCGCATCCAGCCGCCGAGGAACAGCGTAGTGGCCACCGAGGCCACCACAATCATGTTCGAATACTCGGCCAGGAAATAGAGCGCCCAGCGGAAGCCGCTGTACTCGGTCATGTAGCCGGCCACCAGCTCCGACTCCGCCTCGGGAAGATCGAAGGGCGCACGGTTGGTTTCCGCCACCGAGCCGATCAGGTAAATCACAAATCCCACGGGAGCCACGAACGCAAACCAGACACCCTTTTCCGCCTGGGAGGCCACGATGTCTTTCATGGAAAGCGTCCCGGCCAGCAGGAGTCCGCTCACCATGGCCATGCCCACGGCCACTTCGTAGCTGACCAGCTGCGCCGCGCTGCGCAACGCCCCCAGCAGGGAGTAGTGGCTGTTCGAGGCCCACCCGCCCAGCACGATGCCGAAAATCCCCATGGAGCTGACCGCCAGGATAAACAGCAGGCCGACGTTCATATTCGCGATGAGGAAGCCGGGACCAATCGGAATTGCGGCAAACGCGAGCATCCCAGCCGTGACGGAAAGCACCGGGGCCATCCAGAAAATAATTCGATCCGCGCTTTCCGGGATGATGTCTTCCTTGATCATGAGTTTGAGCGCGTCGGCGAGCGGCTGCAGCAGGCCGTGAGGGCCAACGCGCATGGGACCCAGGCGCGCCTGCATGTCGGCCATCACTTTCCGTTCCAGCAAGACCACGTAGCCGGCCATCAGAGGGAAAACTCCGACGATGACCAGGGCGTCGATCAGCGGCCACATGTTGGCCTTCAGGAACTGGAGCACCGCTTGCATTACGTGATTCCTTCCCCCCTTCTTGCTACCGCCGTGCCCGGACGGCCATGTCGCCTACCGGTCCACTTCTCCCAGCACGATATCCAGCGTGCCGATGATGGCCACGACGTCGGCCACCAGGTGCCCGCGCACCATGGTATCGAACGCCTGCAGATTGATGAACGAGGGCGGGCGCACGCGCACACGATAGGGCTGCGTGGTGCCGTCGCTCACCACGTAGTACCCGATCTCGCCCTTGGGCGCTTCAATGGAATGATAAACCTCGCCGGGCGGCGGCTTGAGCACTTTGCCCACCTTGGCCATGATCGGCCCGGTGGGAATGTTTTCGACCGCCTGGAGGCAGATGCGCCGCGATTGCCGCATCTCTTCCATACGCACGAGGTAACGGTCGTAGGTGTCGCCATTCGTCGCCGTGGGAATGATGAAGTCGTACTGGTCGTAAGCCGCGTAGGGCATGGCTTTGCGCAGGTCCCACTTCACGCCGCTGGCCCGCAGCGGCGGCCCGGTGACCCCGAGGGCAATGGCCTGCTTCGCGGTGAGGACGCCGATGCCCTTGGTACGTCCCACCCAAATGCGGTTGCCGGTGAGGAGTTGCTCGTACTCGTCCACCTTGGTGCCGAAATCGTCGCAGAAGCGCTTCACGTCGTGCTCGAAGCCATCGTAGGTCTCATACTGCAATCCGCCGATGCGGAAGGCGTGCGTGGTGAGCCGAGCGCCGCAGTACTTCTCGAAGATTTTCAAAATCTCCTCGCGCTCGCGCAGGCAATAGAAGATGGGGGTGAGCGCGCCGATATCCAGGGCGTGGGTGCCGAGCCAGAGCAGGTGGCTGGCGATGCGCTGGAGTTCGGTGAGGATGGTGCGCACCACCCGGGCGCGCGCGGGCGCTTCGGCCCCCAGCAGCTTCTCGACCGCCTCGCAGTAGCCCAGGCCGTTGGAGACGGCGGCCACGTAATCCATGCGGTCCACGTACGGTGCGAATTGCTGGTAACTGCGGTGCTCGGCGATCTTCTCCACGCCGCGGTGCAGGTAGCCGATGATGCATTCGGAGCCGTCGATGCGCTCGCCGTCCAGGCGCAGCTTCACACGGAGTACGCCGTGGGTGGACGGGTGCTGCGGCCCCATGTTGATCACGATTTCGTCGGCGCCGGGGACGGCCAGCTCGACGCTCGGGGGTGCCATTCCTTCGCTGCGTATTTCGTCCATCGGCTATTGCCCGCTCTCGATCCCCATGTTTTCGCGCACCCAGGCCTCGTCCTGCTGGAGGATGTCGTAATCCTTTCGCAGCGGATGGCCCTGCCACTCGTCGGGCAGGAGAATGCGTTTGAGCCCGGGATGGCCTTCAAAGCGGATGCCGAACATGTCGAAGCATTCGCGTTCCAGCCAACCCGCCGCGGGCCAGACGGAAAGGACACTGGGCACCGGCTCCCCATCGGCAACCTGCGCTTTCACGCGCAACCGTTCATTCTTGGCAAACGAATAGAGCTGGAGAACCACCTCGAAGCGTTTCTCGCGCTTCGGCCAATCCACGGCGGTTAGGTCCACGAGCATGTCGAATTTCTCGGAGTCGCGTGCGAATTCGCAAACCGGGCGGAGTTTGGCCGCGTCCACCACCAGGATGGCCTGCTTCCGGTCCAGCCAGGCTTCCCGAACGGCCTCGCCGAAGCCGGCGCGGAAACGCTTCACCATGTCATTGTCCAGCGGCGTGCGTTCTTCTTTCTTCGGAGGAGGAGCGGGCGGCTTGGGCGGAGCGGCGGCAGCCGGCGCGGCCGGCGACGCCGGGGCGGCAGGCTTGGCCGGCTCCCCGGACGCGGAGCCGGACGGCTTTGTCTCTCCGCCTTCCGGCGCGGAGGGCGGCTGTTTTTCAGGAGGTTCGGTTCCCATTCCCGTCAGAATTGCAACCGGCCGCCGCGATTCCCGCTGAAACGGGGAGCGGGGCGCCGGAAAATTAGCCCGTGATTGTTAACACAGGCGCTGGAACGCGTCAACGCGGCAGTCCAAAGCGCACGCGCGGCAAATCTCGATAAATCCACCGGTAGGATCGGGCGCGGCGCCGCGGAGAATCTCACAGCCACTCGAGCGCGCCTTTGCGGTACAGCCAGACGTATCCCACGATGAGGATGCCCAGAAACAGGAACATGCTGATCAGCCCGTAGACGCCGAGCAGGCCGTAGTCCACGGCCCAGGGAAACAGGAACACGGTCTCCACGTCGAAAATCACGAACAAAATGGCCACGATATAGAAGCGCATGGAGTACCGTCCGCGCGCGTCGCTTTCCGCCGGAATGCCGCATTCGTAGGGCTTTAACTTGGCGCCTACGGCGCCGCTGGAGGGACGAATGAGCTGGAAAATGAGCAGCGTGACTGCCGGAAAGGCGGCTGCCAGAATCGCGAAGATCAACACCGGAATGTACGCTGGCGGCATGACCCGACAGGAGCGGATGCTACCACACAGGTCCGGGACTGTCATCCTCTGCCACGGCCGCGTCTGCTGCGCCTGCCGTGTGCGCTGCGGGCTTCATGCAGCAAGAATTCAGGGCCCGGCGGCTCGCTAAGGCATTATGATATGGGTCTCTGGCCCTCTTCCCCGTTCCAACGCGGAATGCGAGGTGCGTCATGGCTGAATCCGCAGCGCCGAAGAAGCGCCGCTACCCGCGTGTCTCCGCACCCAAAGCCATCCAGGTGGCCTGGCAGACGTCCGCGCGCAAAGGCATCTCCCGGGTGAGTACTTTCGGCCTGGGCGGCCTGTTTCTCCACGAGGCCGACCCCCCGCCCAACGGCTCGCTCATCCAGCTCTTTTTCGAGATCCCCGGCGGACAAGTGCGCGCCCGGGGAACGGTCCGCAGCGTCGAAGCCGGACGGGGCATGGGCGTCGAGTTCACGCAAATGCGCCAGGAAGAGCGCGCGCGGCTGGCCAACATGATCAGAGGGCTCCTGTCCTGAAAAGCCTCCTTCCTGACGCAGGGGGATAGCCTGGGGCAGAGCATTGCCGCAGACCTCGGCTTGGTGCGCCCACCCCCGGCCCGCGTCGCCCCGGACGCGTGACATGCATTAACCTTTTCGAATGCCCGCCCTTGCCGCGCCGCCACGCCCGCACCGCGATGCTATGCTGATTCCTTATCCTCGGGGGAGGGTGTGGTCGAACAGGACAAATCGAGCGAGCCGGAGCAGAAGCGCCGGCGCAGCACCCGCATCGTTCAGGCCGTGCCGCTGACGATTTCGGGTGAAGACGCGCTGGGGCAGCCCTTCAAGGAGCGGACCTCGACGCTGATTGTGAGTTGCCACGGCTGTCGCTACCAGTCCAAGCACTACGTTCCGCGCAACGGCTGGGTGGAGCTGGAAGTGCAGCATCCCGAACCGGGGCGGCCCGCGCGAAAAGTGCGCGCGCGCGTGAGCTGGATTCAGCGTCCTCGCACCGTCCGTGAACTCTTCCAGGTGGGCGTGGAGACTTCTGTTCCTGGAAATGTGTGGGGCGTAGCGTTTCCCCCGGACGACTGGTTCCCGTGGCCGGAAGATGAGGCGGCTGCGGCTCCCGCCCCGGCGCCCGCGGTGACGGCCCCTGAGACGCTCTCGCCCCACCCTGCCGCTCCGGTCGTGGTCGAAGACACACTGCCGCTTACACCTGCGCCGGCCCCGCATCCGCCATCAGAGAAAATTCGCACCATGCCCTGGCCGGAGCCGCCAGCGGCTGCCGCGGAGCCGCCCGCGCGCCAGGTGCAGAAAATCATCGCCGACGCACGGCGGCAGATCCAGGAGGACGTGAAGAAGATCGTCGCCGCCGTGGTGACCTCCGAGGGTGCCAACATTACTGCCGCGCTGACCGGCCAGATGCGCGCCGGGGCCAGCGAGGCGGTGAAGCAGGCGCTCATGACTCACGGCCAGGCTCACGCGGAGCGTCTGGACGTGGCTCTCCGGGAGGCCTTGGCGCGGCTGGAAATTGTCCGCTACGAATCGGCGCGGGCCATGAAGGAGCAGGTCGAGAGCGACACGAAATCCGTTCTCGGCGCCGCCGCGCAGGCCCAGCAGGCGTCGGAGGCGGCGCTGGCGCAGGCTCTGGCGCGACTCGAATCGGCGCGGGAAGAAACGGCGCGCGCGCTCTCCATGCAGAGCCGCGCGGAAGGCCAGCGCGTGATGGCCCAGGCCGCCACGCGCATGGAAGACCTGTTGCGGCAATCCCTCGGCCGGATCGAGGAGGCCGGCAAGGCCAGTTCCGAGCGGCTGACGGAAGCCGCGCGCGCGGAGATGCAGCACTCCGTGGCCGGTGCGCTCGAAGGGCTCCGCGCGGACATCGCCGCGACTTCCAGCGATGTGCGGCGGCTGGCGGGCGAGGAACTGGAAGCCGCGCGAAAACAGCTCGACGCGGTGCGCGAGCAAATCAGCGCTGCGGCCCAGACCTCGGCCAGCGAAGCGCTCGCCGGTCTTGACGCCGGCGTGGCGACGGTACGGCAACGTCTCGGAGATCTCTCACGCGAGGCGGCCGATCTCGATGCCGCTATCGCGCAAAAGCTCGGCGCGGGGCGGGGCGAGTGGCAGGAGCACGTGGAACGCGAGCTGACTGCGGCGCGCGGCCGCTGGGAGCAACTCGTCGAACAGACCCTGGCCAGCTCGACGGATTCGCTGCGCATCCGCCTGGAGGAAACCTCGGCGGCGGCCGCCGGCCCGGCGATGGAGCACCTGAAGAAGGAAATCGAAGGGCAGACCGCGGCGGCCCGGGAAGGGCTGGAATCGGTGCAGGCGGAGGCCGGCCATGCCGTCACGTCCATGCGCGAAGCGGCCTCGGAGACCACGGGGCACGCCCAGCGGGCAACCATCGAGGCGCAACGCACGTTCGGCGAGCTCGAAGCGGGCCTCGAAGCCCGCGCG
Source organism: Candidatus Acidiferrales bacterium (assembly GCA_035272605.1). Taxonomy (GTDB): domain Bacteria; phylum Acidobacteriota; class Terriglobia; order Acidiferrales; family UBA7541; genus JOPF136. The sequence continues at coordinate 15,869 of DATEQM010000125.1, forward strand.
GCCGCCGCACGCGCCACAGTGGACGGGCTGCGCGCGGCGCTCGAGGCCGGCGCAGCGGAGGCTCGCGCGAATCTGGAAGCCCTGCGCGCCTCGCTCGATGCTCACGCGGCCGATGCGCGCACCGGCCTGGAAGCGCGAGCGGCGGAGATTGGTTCCGGACTGGACGCGGCACGCAGCTCTCTGGAGGCGCGAACCGCTGAGATGCACAAAAACCTGGACAGCGCGCGTGGCGCGCTGGAAGAGCGGGCCACGGAGATGCACTCCGGATTGGAGGGCCTACGCGCCACTCTCGAGGCCGAGGGCCGGCGCATCGAATCGCTGCTGGCTGGCGTGCGCGAGGCCCACGAGCGCGTGCAGGCCACTATCGGCGAGCTCGACTCCCTGCGCGCCGCCGCCACTCAGCAAATCCGCAGCGAACTCGATGCCGGCCTGCGCGCGCGTAGTGAGGAAATGGACCAGCGGGCCCGCCAGGCGTGGCAGGACATGGAAGCCCGGACCGCGCCCGCGCTCGAGGCTGCCGGCCGCGAATCGCTCGAGAAGTTCCGCCGCGAACTGGAAGAGCAGATCCGCGCGCGCCTCGAGCCGGAACTCGAACGCCTGAGAGAAACGCTCGAACGGATGCAAAACTCCGAACAGCACGCTGAACAGGTGCTCGTCGGCTTCCGCGAGCGCCTGCATGACGCCGCCGAGGGTGCCGTGCGAGAGACCTCCGAGCGCCTCCAGAACCGCGTGGCGCAGATCGAGCGGGAGTTCACAGACTCCGGCCGTGAGGCCACCGCTGGGATGCTCGCCGAGATCGAAGAGAAGGCCGACGACACGACTCACAAGACCTTTGAAGCGCTTTACAAGGCCTCCGAGTGGTACCAGAAGAAGGCGCAAACCAGCCTGCAATCCGCCATGGACCGCTCCCTCGAACAGGCCGTCACGGCGCTGCGCGAGAAAGCCGGGGAAATGTCCAGCCTGTTTGCGAGCGAGCTGGACCACTACAGCCGCAGCTACGCGGAACACACCCGCGGCCTGCTGGAAGAAACTGCCGGAAAGGTGAAGGAAGCCGTGCGCGGGGAAATCGAAGTGGCAGCGGAAGCCTCACGGATGCTCGTCACGGAGGAAACGCGGCGCCTCGCCGAGCAGCAAATCGAGCGCGCCCACCGCGCCACGGAGTTCGCCGCCGGAGAAGTGATCGCCCGGGTCATGTCCCAGGCGCACGACGCGGAGTCGGCGGCCGGCGAAGCGGCAGTCCGCGCCATTGAACAGGTGGAAGAGCGCGCCGCTCGCACCCGCGACGAGCTCCAGGCCATTCACGCGCAGTCCGCGGCCGCTTTCGCGAAGAGCCTGGCGCAGGAGGTTGCCGACAGCCTGGGCCGCGCGCAGTCCGCGCTGGACCGCAGCCTCCAACCCATCTTGGATCGCTGGCGCACGGAGCGTGAGGAGTTGCAACGCGAGTGGCGCACCAGCCTGGCGGAACTGGGCAGTACTGCTCTCGACGAGCACCGCGACCACCTGGGCAACGTCGCCAATTCGCTCATGGCCACCACCGTGGCCTCTCTCTCCGAACATTCGCAGACCATCCTCGATCAGCTTGCCCGCGACGCCGAGCAGCGCGTCCGCCAGTCCTGCGCCCAGGCGTTCAGCGGGCTGGGCGAGGTTCTCAGCCAGCGCCTGACCTCGATCTCCACGGAGATCGCGCCGCCCGCTTCGGGTGGGCCCGCGGCGGACACTGGCGGAGAGAAGAATTCCTGAAGCAGTTGTCCCGCGCGACGGACCAGCCCTCCGAATCCCGCCTGCTATGCGGATGGTTGAATCTCGATTGCTACGGAAGTGGATCCGGGCAGAGGCGGCTACGGTACTTGCCCGGCCGCCTGCATTCGCCGGACCACGGGCTCCAGATCGGCCAGCAGTTCCTCCATGCTCTGATAGCGATCGCTGCGGTCCTTCTTCAATGCTCGGCGCAGCACGGCGTCCAGTTCAGCGGGAAGGTCCGGGCGCAGTTCGCTGATCGGGTCTGGCTCTTCGCTCATGATGGCAAACATCGTCGCGGTAACGTTCTCGTCCAGAAACGGTGTCGTGTAGGTGAGGATCTCGTACAAGGTGCAGCCTAACGCCCAGATGTCCACGCTCCGGCCCAGCCGGTCGCCGCGGATCTGCTCCGGAGACATGTACGTGTAGTCGGTCGTGCCGGCCATGATTCCAGCGGAAAGGGGGGAGGACGCTTCCTGCAGGCGGGCATTGACGAAGTGGGTGAGCTTCACCGTCCCGTCGCGAGTAACGAAAATGCTGCTCGGTCGAACGTGCCGGTGGACGATGCCTCGCTGGTGCGCGTACCCCAGTCCCCGGCAGGCCTGCACGATGTAACCCAACATCGTCGCAGCCGACTGCGCACTCCGCACGCCCGCCTTTTTCTCGCGCTCGAGGATTTGCTCCAAGTCCTCGCCTTGCAGCAGCTCCCTGGCGATGTATGGATTTCCGCGATCCGAGCCGAGATCGTAAATGGCGACGATGTTGGGGTGTTGCAGGCCGCCCGCAGCGCGCGCCTCATGGTAGAAGCGCCGCAGCAGCTTCGGGCTGTCGATGGAATCCGCGCTCGGAACGGTGAGAACGACCTCCCGGCCCGTGGCCGGGTCGTTCGCCCGGAAGTCGACGGACATAGGCCCGCGTCCCAATTCAGCCAGGATCTCGAATCTGCCGATCTTCTTGGGAATCTCAGATCACCCGTGCGGCCTTAACCACCATCCTCCGCCGTCCCTTATCATATGCCAACTGGATGGCCATCACGGTGCCGGATCCGTTCGAGCCCTCTCACTAGGCCGGCCTGCCGGCTGCACTCTACGAGGCTCGAGGTAATTCCCATCAAGCGAATCCGCGGGAATTCTCTCAAGAAGGCGGGCGGGGTGTTCCTGACCTACAAATGCGCGTCGAAATCCCGAAGCCGCTATAATGTCCGCGTGTCGAATCGCGCGTACTTGAAGGTCTGGTGCCGGGAGGTGACCTCGGAAACTCTCCCGCGGCTCTTGCAGTCCTTCCTCGAAACGGTACCTTTCTCTCGGATGCGTCCTGGTTTCACGCAGCTCGTGCTGCGCGCCGTCGAGACAGCCGAGGTTCCCTTGCTCGAACGCGATCTGCGCGCCGCGCCGTATGCGCCGACCGATGTCATGGCGGCTCTCGGGACATCCCTGGAACTGGATTCTTCGGCGGAACTCCAAGCCTGGTGGGATCTCTGGCACTTCGACTTGGCCTCCGGCCAGTGGGCTGAGCAGCCGCATCGCCTCGAACTTCTGTGCCATGCTCCGGAATTCGAAGATGGAATCTGGCGCGACTCGGGCCACTTTAGCGCGGACCTGGGCTTCGAGCATCTCTTCACCGGCCACGCCGGGCTGCTGGGGAACGGCGGCGCGGCACCCGGCGCTCCCCAGGATCCTGCCGAGGCGCGATTCCTGATGAGAATGTCGCAGCCCGAGGCGCTCCGGGAGTATGCCGCGCGCACGCGCGAAAACATTCACCGGCTGCAGGCCTGGGTGCAACGCATTGCGGAGGGGATGCCGCTCGTATCGCCGGGCGGGATCGCGCTCGGCTCCGAAGGGGAGGAGGATTTTGAGGCACGTTTGGATGCCATCGAGGCGGCAGGCTAAGACGGCCGCGGCCGCAGCCGTGCTCCTCGCGGCCGTGCTGGGGACCGCCTGCGAGCCGGCCAAGGATTCCGGGCGCAGCACGTCGTCCCAGCAGCAGGCTGCTCCCGCTGTGCCGGAAGATGCGCAGGGTGCCGCACGCGGGGCGTTGGGGACAGACGGGGAGGCAATCGCCTATGGCGATTTTCCGGCCGCCGGAGGGCAGCAGGCGGTAGCTGTGCAGCGTCTGGCCGGAGCGACGCAGCCGGCAAGCGGCGCGAGCGCGGCACCGGCCTCCGGGAATGGCTCTGTTTCCGGCTTGTCTCAAAGTTCGGAAACCTTTGTGGACGTGATTCGCGTCTCAATTCTGGTGCGCGACGGCCAGAAATGGAACGAAGCCTTTCGGGCCGACGAGCATCTGAAGAACAGGCGCGGCTATCTGGCCGGCGCCCCGATGGGGCGCGTTTCCGCCTGGCGAATGGGCTGCGAAAAAACCGCGGACAGCGGCTTCCGCCTGGAATTTACGCCCTTGAACCTTCCGCCGGGAACGAAACCCGTCACCGTGCGGGTGGCCTGGAACCCGAAGCGACGGGAGTATGATTCCCTGGACGCCACCGGCAAGCGCTTTCTGGAGCCTCAGGCAGCTCCCGGCAATGCGCCCGTGAAAGTGGAGAAATGAGCGCGGCAACCATAGCACTGGCGCAGAAGCCCCCGGCGAAGGCCACGCCGCTGGAGAATCTGCGGACACTCCTGCCCTACGTGTGGCGGTACCGCGGCCGCACTTGGCTGGGCGTTGGCACTCTGGTGGCGGGGGGCCTGGTGGGCGCGTTGTTGCCCCTGGTCATGGGCACCATCGTGGATTCCATCTCCGGGGCGCACGCGCTGATCGAGCGCATGGGCGCACTGCCCGGCCCGCTGGAAAGGTTTCTGCTCTCCTTCTACCGGCCGCTGAGCGGCGAGACTCTGGTGTTTTTCAGCCTCACGCTGCTCGGCATCGTGCTGCTGAAGGGGATATTTTCGTTTCTCACACGCAACATCCTCATCGGCGTTTCGCGCGACATCGAATACGACCTGCGCAGCGAACTCCTGGACCATCTGCTGCACATGGAGCCGGCGTTCTACGTCCGCAACCGCACGGGCGAGCTGATGAGCCGGTGCACGAACGACCTGAACTCGGTGCGCATGGTGCTCGGCCCCGGGATCATGTACAGCCTGAACACCATTGTGATCATGGTGCTGGCCGTCGCCATCATGACGCGCATCTCGCCACGGCTCACGCTCTACATCTTCCTCCCGGTCCCCGCGGTGGCCGTCGCTGTCTTCTACTTCGGAAAGTTGATCCACGACCGCTACGAAACGATCCAGGCGCTGCTGGCCGGACTCTCCGCCCGCGTGCAGGAAAACCTGACGGGCACACGTGTGGTGCGCGCCTTCTGCCAGGAAGAGTACGAAAGCCGCGCCTTCGAGCGCCAGAACAAGGAGTACGTGGACCGCAACATGGAGTTGATCGCGGCGTGGAGCCTGTTCTTCCCTGCCCTGGAATTCCTGATCGGGATCGTGTTCCTGATCGTGCTGTGGCAGGGCAGCCGGCTTACTCTCCGCGGGAATTTCTCCCTGGGAGCGCTGATGGCCTTCTACGGCTTCGTCGCGCAGTTGGTGTGGCCGATGGTGGCGCTCGGCTGGGTCACCAACATTTTTCAGCGCGGTGCCGCCTCCATGGGCCGCCTGCGCCACATCTTCGCCGCGCAGCCGGAGATTGATGATCGCGGCGTGGCCGTGCCTGCGCAGCAGGAAATCCGCGGCGAAGTGGAATTCCGCCATGTCACCTTCCGGTATCCCACCGCGGAGGTCCACCCCGGCGCGCGGCCCGTGCTGGAAGACGTCAATCTGAAGATTCCGGCCGGCTCCACGGTGGCCATTGTGGGCCCCACGGGCAGCGGAAAATCCACTTTGGCGGCGCTGGTGGCCCGCCTGTGGGACGCGCCGCCGGGCAGCCTGCTGCTTGACGCCCGGCCGATCACGGAATGGCCCCTCGAAACTCTGCGCCGCGCCATCGGCTTCGTGGCCCAGGATTCCTTCCTGTTCAGCGAGACGCTCCGCGAGAACATCGCCTTCGGCGCGGATTCCGCCTCGGATCTGGACATCGACCGCGCCGCCAACATCGCCAGCATCCGCGCCGAAATTCTGGATTTCCCCAAACAATTCGAGACGCTCGTCGGCGAACGCGGGCTCACGCTTTCCGGAGGCCAGAAGCAGCGCACGGCGCTGGCCCGGGCGCTTGTCCGCGAGCCGAAAATCCTGGTGCTGGACGACGCACTGGCCAACGTGGACACGGAGACCGAGGAACGCATCCTCCGCGGGCTGGCGGAAGTGATGCACCGCCGCACTACCCTGCTCATCTCCCACCGCTGCTCCACGGTGGCCATTGTGGGCCCCACGGGCAGCGGAAAATCCACTTTGGCGGCGCTGGTGGCCCGCCTGTGGGACGCGCCGCCGGGCAGCCTGCTGCTTGACGCCCGGCCGATCGGGGAATGGCCTCTCGAAACTCTGCGCCGCGCCATCGGCTTCGTGGCCCAGGATTCCTTCCTGTTCAGCGAGACGCTCCGCGAGAACATCGCCTTCGGCGCGGAATCCGCCTCCGATCTGGACATCGACCGCGCCGCCAACATCGCCAGCATCCGCGCCGAAATTCTGGATTTCCCGAAACAATTCGAGACCCTTGTCGGCGAACGCGGGCTTACGCTTTCCGGAGGCCAGAAGCAGCGCACGGCGCTGGCCCGGGCGCTCGTCCGCGAGCCGAAAATCCTGGTGCTGGACGACGCGCTGGCCAACGTGGACACGGAGACCGAGGAGCGCATCCTCCGCGGCCTGGCGGAAGTGATGCACCGCCGCACCACCCTGCTCATCTCCCACCGCTGCTCCACGGTGCGCCACGCGGACCAGATCGTGGTGCTGCGCGAAGGCCGCATCGTGGAGAGCGGGACGCACGAGACGCTGATCGGCCGCGGCGGCTATTACGCCGATCTGTACCAGAAGCAACTGCTGGAAGAAGAGCTGGCGCGCGTGTAGGCGAGCGCACACGAGCCTATAAGAGCCTATTAGAAAATGACCACGCACCACGAAGAAGAGGCCCTCGGTAAAATCTACGACAGCCGTCTGACCCGCCGGCTGCTGGGCTATCTGCGCCCCTACCGCGCGCGTGTGGGCGTAGCGGTGCTGCTGTCGCTGGCGAGCAGCCTGCTGGCCATCACCGGCCCCTTGTTTTTGAAAATCACGGTGGACCGCTACCTGGTGCCCACACTGGCGGGACACCTGGCCTACGCCGCCGCCATGCACGGCGTCGGGATCATTGCCTGGCTGTTTCTGGTCGCACTCTCCGCGCGTTTCGCGCTGGATTACGCGCAGACGCGCATGATGCAGCGCGTGGGCCAGCTCGCCATGTACGACCTGCGGCGCGAATTGTTCGGCCGGCTCCAGCGCCTGCCCCTGGCGTTCTTCGACCGCAATCCCCTGGGCCGGCTGGTGACGCGCGTGACCACAGACGTGGACACCTTGAACGACCTGTTCGCCTCCGGAGTGGTGGCCATGCTCGGCAACTGCTTCATGCTCGTCGCCATCGTCGTGGTCATGCTGGAGCTTGACTGGCGGCTGGCCCTGGCCGCCTTCGGCGTCATTCCCCTGATCGTAGTGGTCACCTTGCTGTTCCGCCGGAGCGTGCGCGACGCGAACCGCCGCATCCGCGTGGCCATCGCCCGCATCAACGCCTTCCTCCAGGAACACATCAGCGGAATGAGCGTGGTGCAGTTGTTCAACCGCGAGAGGAAAGCCCGCCGCCAATTCGCAGAGGTCAACCGGGCTCATCTGGAAGCCTACAAAGATGCCATCCTGGCCTTCGCCCTGTTCTATCCCGCGGTGGAGTTTCTGGGCGTGCTGGCCATTGCCATCGTGCTGTGGTACGGCGGGATGCGAGTGCTCGCGCACACCCTGGGCCTGGGCACCATTGTGGCCTTCATACAATACGCGCAGCAGTTTTTCCGGCCCATCCAGGACCTGAGTGAGAAATTCAATATCCTCCAGACTGCCATGGCCAGCTCCGAGCGCATCTTCCGCCTGCTCGACGAGCCCATTACCATCGAATCGCCCCTGGTCCCCGTGCCCCTGGGCCTGCCTCGCGGTGAGATCGAGTTCAGCCATGTGTGGTTCGCCTACTCCGGCGGGGCCCAGCCTGCCGACGAGGATTGGGTGTTGCGCGACGTGTCCTTCCGCGTGCGCCCGGGACAGACCGTGGCCATTGTGGGGCACACGGGCGCCGGGAAAACCACCCTGATCTCCCTGCTCCTGCGCTTCTACGACGTGCAGCGCGGCCAGATCCTGCTGGATGGCCGCGACATCCGCGAATACGATTTGCACGACCTGCGCCGCCATTTCGGGATTGTGTTGCAGGACCCCGTGCTGTTCAGCGGGACGCTGGAATCGAACGTGCGCATGGGCACCGAGGGCATCGATCGCGTGATCGTGCAACACGCGCTCGATGAAGTAGGTCTCGGCGCCTTCGTGCGTTCTCTGCCGGGGGGCGTGGAATCGGTGGTCGGCGAGCGTGGTTCCACTTTTTCCGTGGGCCAGCGCCAACTGGTCAGTTTTGCCCGCGCGCTGGCGCACAATCCCCGCTTCCTGATCCTGGACGAAGCCACCTCCAGCGTGGACACCAAGACCGAGCTGACCATCCGCGCCGCGCTCGATCGCCTGCTCACCGGCCGCACGGCCATCGTCATCGCCCATCGCTTGAGCACCATCCAGCACGCCAGCCAGATCCTCGTCTTCCACAAAGGCCGGATGCGCGAGCAGGGCACTCACCAGGAGCTGCTGGCCCGCCGTGGCATTTACCACCGCCTCTACCAGCTCCAGTACAAAGACCAGGAACTGCGCATCCCGTCTCTCGCGGGCGAGACGAGCAGCGCGCCCGTCCCCGCGAATGACTGAGAGATTTGTAGGACGGGCTTTCAGCCTGTCCAGCCGACCCGAGAGCGCGGTCGCAACTTTCTTCTGCCGCGTTCCCGAGCCGCGTCGCGTCTCTCTCCCTCCTCTGCCGGTCCATTGGCGGCCGACCACGCAATCCAGCACTGTCCAGGACCGGGCGCCACTCCAAATCGCGCGCTGGCGAAACGCCCGCGCTACTTCCTCCCCATGAAATTCCCTCCGCTCCTCATCTCCGCCGGCGAGCCCTCCGGCGATCTCCATGCCGGGCGCCTGGCCGCGGCGCTCCGCGAACGCGGCGCCCACGAACTTTTTGGCCTGGGTGGCGAGCAAATGGCCGCGGCGGGCGTGAGCCTGGTGGCGGAATCCCGCGAAGTGAGCGTCCTGGGCATTACGGAAATCCTGCATCGCCTCCCGGACCTGCGCCGCGTTTTCCGCCGTCTGCTGGATGCGGTGGACGCCCGCCGCCCCCCGCTCGCGATTCTGGTGGATTTCCCCGGCTTCCATTTGCGGCTGGCGCGGCACCTGCGCCGGCGCGGCGTACGAAACCTGTATTTCATCGCCCCGCAGTTCTGGGCCTGGCGCCCGTGGCGCGTCCGCGTGGTGCGGCGCCGGTTCGAGCGCGCGCTATGCATTTTTCCCTTTGAGACGGACTTCTACCGGGAGCACGGGGTGAACGCGGAATACATCGGCCATCCCCTGGCAGGCCGCGTAAAGCCCTCGATGACGCGCGACGAATTCCGCTCCCGACTTGACCTGGACGGCAGCCGGCCGCTGGTCGCGCTGCTGCCCGGCAGCCGGCCCCGCGAGGTCGCGCATAACCTGCCACCGCTCCTGGAGGCCTGCCGCGAGCTGGCCCGCACCCACGCCGCCCAGTTCGTGCTGGCCGCCGCGCCGGGCTTGCCGGAAGAAACTCTCGTCCCGGCCGTGCAGGCCGGCCTGGGAATTCGCGTGTCGAGCGGCGCCACCTACGATGTGCTGGCCGCGGCCGATGTGGCCGTGGTGTCGAGCGGCACAGCGACGGTGGAAGCGGCCCTATGCGGCGCTCCCAGCGTGGTGGTCTACCGCGTTTCCTCCGTGACCGCCGCCATGGCTCGCCCCCTCATCCGCACTCCCTACTTCGCCATGGTCAACCTGATCGCCGGGCGATCCATCGTCCCCGAGCTGATCCAGGACGCCTTCACCGGCCCCGCCGTGGCCCGCGAGGTCGGCCGCTTGCTCGATTCTCCCGCCGAGAGGGAAACCATGCGGCGGGATCTGGCCACCGTGGAGGCCAGCCTGCACGGCCCGCACGGCGATGCCATTTCCCGTGCTGCGGACGTGGTGTGCGAAATGCTCGCCGCCCATACAACGCTGGAGACGTAACTGCCGTCCTAGATGGGAGTAAACTAGAACCCATGCGCAGAGCATTCCCTACTGCCGCGCGGACGATGGTTGCCGCCTTGCTTCTCGTCCTCGCCGGCGTCCCCGCCGCCCGTGCCCAGGCCCCTCGAAAATCGTCTTTTCGCGCCGTCCATTACGATGTGACCGCGGCGGTGCTGCTCGCGGAACATTCCATTTCTGCGCGCGCCGTGGTTCAATTTGAAGCCAAAGAGCCCTCCGCGCTGCTGGATCTCGAGCTCCACCAGGACCTGACCGTACAGAGCATGGCGCTGGCCGACGGCCGCGCACTGCACTTCGACCGTGACCCGAAAAATCCTCTGCGGCTGGAGGTGTCGCTGCCGCAGACCGTGCTTCCCGGCCAGCCTTTCTCCGTAACCATTGACTACGCGGGACCGCTGGTCAACGACGACGTGAGCCCGATTCGTGGCATCCGCTTGGTCTATGTGGGCGACGACAGCGCGACCCTGCTGCGCGGTGGCCGGTGGTTTCCCATGACCGACTATCCCGGCGGGGAGTACACCGCGAACTTCTACATTATTACGGCCGAGAACATGATGGTTGTAGGCACGGGCGAGTCCGACGCGCCGCAGAAGCGCACCATTATGTTTGAGGAGCCCGCGCCTTCCCGGCCGGGTGAAACGAAGCCAAAACCCGACGAGAGCAAAAAATCCACCGTCGGCCTGCTTTTCGGCTTTCACGTGAAACAACCCGAACCCGCCGGATCGTTTCTGGTAGGCCGCTGGAAAACAGTGGAAGGCCAGGCGGGCGGGCTGGGCGTGACGCTGTTCGGCCCTCCCGACGCCCTGGCCGATCCGAAAATAGGAGACGAGTACGCGCAGTCGCTCTCCAATATTCTCTCGTTTTATTCCACGGAATTCGGACCGCTCGACCGCAACCACTTTGTGATCGGCCAGCTCCCCGCGGGGAGCCTGCCTGCCTACTCGGCGCCGGGCCTGCTCCTGCTCGGGAAGCGCGACTGGGACCCGCACACCAACACGCGGCCACTGGCGCAGCTCGTCGCCGGACAATGGTTCGGGAATCGCGTGCTGCCGGCGACCGCGGACGACGTCTGGCTCACCGACGGCCTCTCGCGCTACGCCGAGGCCCTCTACGTGGAGAGCACCGCGGGCCGCGAAGCCCTGGACCTCGCGCTCGAGGATTTTGCCGTTGGCGCCCTGATGTACGAACAGACCGCGCCCCTGGCCCACGCCTCCGAGCTGATTCCCTACACCGCCGAATATCGCTCTATCGTGCAGAACAAAGGGGCCGTCGTCTTCCACATGCTGCACGATGTGCTGGGCCATGACGGGTTCACGGAACTTCTCCACCACTTTTACCAGCGGTATGCCGGGAGGTCCGCGAGCCTTGAGGATTTTGAGGCCCTGGCCCAGCAGGTGGCGGATCAGTCCGCGGCGTCGCAGAAAAAACCGGGACCGAATCTCACGCCCTTCTTCACCCAGTGGCTGAATTCCACCGGCGTCCCGGAATTCAAGCTGAACTACATCGTCCTCCGCCTCCGCAAAGGATTTGCCGTGCGCGGCACCATCTCGCAGGGCCTGGAAACCTTCAACATGCCGGTGCAATTGAAGATCGCCACGGAAGGCAATCCGGAGATCAAGACGGTGCAGGTCACCGGAACGCGCACGGACTTCAACGTGGAGACCTTTGGCCGCCCCAAGCCCATGGGCATCACCATCGACCCCAATAACGAGCTCCTCAAGTCCAGCCCCCGCCTCCGCCTCCGCGCCCTCATCGCCCGCGGGGAGGAAGACGCGCAGCGCGGCGACATGTACAACGCCATTCAGGAATACCAGCGAGCACTCGACGTGCAGCGCAGCAGTTCGCTGGCCCACTTCCGCATGGGCGAAGCCGCGTTTTATCAGAAGAACTATCAGGCCGCCGCCAGCGCCTTCCGCGAAGCCCTCGAGGGCGACCTGGACCCCAAATGGGTCGAGGTCTGGAGCCACGTCTACATCGGCAAGATCTATGACCTCTCCGGCCTCCGCGACCGTGCCATGAACGAGTACGCCAAAGCGCGCGAGACGCGCGACGACACCGGCGGGGCCCAGCAGGAAGTGGCAAAATACACCGCCCAACCCTTCAAACTAACCCCCGACTCCGGCCACCGCACGCCGTAGCTCCGGTAGCCACGGTCAGTGCTTTTCTGACCGTGGGTCTTCTCCCAGTCTGTTTTCTTCGGCCCCCTACAACTCCGCCGGTCCCGCCAACTGCGCTTCGTCCGCTCTTTCTATTTAACCGGGACGAACCCACTCGGTTTGCAGCCTCGGCGGCCGCATCAAAGTCTGCATCACCACGCAATACTGTTCCGTTCTTTCTCGCAATCCACGCAGTTGTTCCGGCGTTGCTTGAGCCGCAGCAACATCAAAATGAATGCGAATGCTCCCAAATCCGACGGGCACATCCTTTGCTATGCCAAGCGTCCCGCGAAGGTCCAAATCTCCCTCCACCGTGACTTCAATCCGCTCCGTCGGCATGCCCATGGCCGCAGCCACCATCTGACAAGTAATCTGCGCACACGCCGCCGGAGCCCCGAGCAAAAGGTCACCGGAACAGGCCCCGGCACCGGCGCCACCGACCCCCTGGTGGGCTTCGGCACGGTAGATGGCACGCCCTAGGACGACCGACCACGCGATCGCTACATCGGCCCGTCCACCCTTCGCCCGAATCGTGATTTGCGAGGCTCTGTTGGGTCGCTGCGGTACTGCTCTTTTAGCGGCTTCTGAAGCGATCTAAGATCCATGCCAACCTCATTTCTTCTCTGCTTGGAAATTCTCCGTTGACCTCGGTAGTTCCGGCAAAGCCTGCTTGAGGCCGCCCCAACTGCATGCTAGCATCGGTATGCGTCAGGTCGACACGCGTGCCCAAATTCGTCATCGAACGCGAAGTTCCGGGAGCTGGAAATCTGTCTGATGCGCAATTGCGCGAAATCGCCCAGAAGTCGGTCAAAGTCTTGAAGGAAATGGGTCCCGAGATCCAGTGGCTTCATAGCTACGTAACCGGCGACAAGGTCTATTGCGTCTACCTCGCCCCGGATGAGGCCACCATCCAGGAACACGCCAGGCGCGTGGGCCTTCCTGCCAATCGCGTCTCCGCCGTGCGCCGGCTCATCGACCCGTCAACCGCGGAGTAGAGATCTCCCTCGCCATCGGAGTCAGCACGTCCGTCCGGCGCTATCAGGAAGAAGGCGCCGCGTCGAGCTTCTGCACCTCTTCAATAGCCTTCTCCACCGGCATATTCCAGCCTTCTAACCAGGCCGTCGCGCCCGCCGTATTGTTCAACGCCTCCCGCGCCGGCTGCAGAATGGCTTCCAGCTTGGCCTG
>DATEQM010000126.1:0-15006 GCA_035272605.1 Candidatus Acidiferrales bacterium
CTGGGCCCAGGCAGCTACGGCTGCGACGGCTGGAAGAAACACGGCGAGCGCGATGCGTGCGATGCGTCGGGAGAATCGCTTCACGGTCAGATGGCCTCTGCGCTGGACTCCGCGGCCGTGAGGACTCGAAGTTGCGCGGGCCTCCCGGGCGCGGGACAGCGCCCCCTAGGATACTCCGGGTTGCGTGTTCTGGAGTGCGGAGGGGAAGAAAATGGCGCGGGGGATGTCCCCGTGGCGAGAGCCCGGGCGCTGCCGTGCTAGACTGTGCTCCAATTCGCTCTTTTATTTCTTTCCACCATGTCTGCGACAACCAAGGACCCAGGACATTTTGCCCCGGTGGACCAGCGCTGGCTGTGGGCTCTGCGGATTTCGACCGCCGGATGCGTACTGATTCTGTTCTCAGTCGTCTGGACGTGGGTCTCAGACGGACTCTATGGAGGGGCGCTTCCTTTAGGGCTCCTACTTCTGGGCTTCGGCGCTGCTCTGGGCGGCATGTGGCGTGAGCGGCCCCGTCCATATGCTCCACTTTTGGCGTGTGGTCTGGCGTTGCCTCCGGTGATACTTCTTGTGCCGCTTACACCGTGGTTTTGGCTTCCAACGATTTCCGGTTTTCAGAGGTGGGCGAAGGGCGCCGAGCCGCCCTTCTTTGTCTGGCCGATGACGACAATCGTGTTCGCAGTTTGCGCTGCGGGCTGTGCGGTCGCGGGCCGGGCGGTCTCCCGGGGACTGGTGCAGGGTCCAGAAAACTGGAGGCGTACCTCGAGGGCAAGCTTTGCAGCGGGAGCTCTCATTTCGGTGGTCGCAACGGGCGCACTCGTGGCCGAGCTCGGCTCTCACCTACCGGCGGGTCTAGTGCAAAACGCGAGTGCATCCGCCGGCGCGCTCCGAACGATCCATACTGCGGAGCTGACTTACGGCAATACCTACCGAAAGGGCTTCAGTCTCTCGCTGCGGTCATTGGGCCCGCCATCGGAGGGTCAATCGGTGAACGCCTCAGGAGCAGAACTGATTGACGCGGTCCTAGCGAACGGGCAGAAGTCAGGATACGTGTACGCCTACGTGGCGGGGCCACCAGACAGCGAGGGCCGCATCTCCGCCTACACGGTCAGCGCGCGCCCATCGGTTTTCGGAGGTACCGGACGAAACAGCTTCTACATGGACCAAACCGGCGTGATTCGATACACGTGGAACGACCGCGCTGCTACCACTACCGACCCGCTGTTTGTTCAGTGATCTGTTCGATGGCAGCCGCACAAAGTTCTGGTGTGCCTCAGTGGGGCTCAAAGATGAGCGGCAGGCCGTTTTTCGTGTTGCCGACAATGACGATTTTGGCGTTGGGGCTGGCGGCGAGTTTTTCGGTGGCTTCGATGCCTTTCCATTCCAGGAGCTGGGCACTGATGCCCTGGGCGACGATGTGCTGGAAGTCGGAGATGCCCTGGGCCTCGATGCGCTTGCGTTCGGCCTCCTGCTTCTCCTTCTGGAGGATGAAGCTCATGCGCAGAGCATCCTGCTCGGCCTGCTGTTTGGCTTCAATGGATTGACGGAGCATGGCGGGGAGCTGGACGTCGCGCAGGAGGACGCTTTCGATGAAGATGCCCTGAGGCGTAAGCGTGCGGCGCAGCTCGGCCTCGATCTTCTGACTCACCTCTTCGCGGGCGCCGGTATAGAGGGCGCTGGCGCTGTGCGTGGCAGTGATTTCGCGGATTGCCGAGCGCAGGTTCGGCTCGATGATCGTCTCCACGTAACCCGTGCCGATCCCCTGGTACACCGTGGCGGCGTGTCCGCGGTCCAGATGAAACACCAGCGTGGTTTCCAGATGCACCATCAGTCCCTCGGTCGTGGGCACATCCGCCGCTTCCTTTCGTGACTGCGTCTGCACGGACATTTCGTGAACCGCTTTCAGCGGGTTGATGAGGTGCAAGCCTTCGGGCAGCGTTTCCGACGTGTCCACCTTGCTGAACATCGTCAGCACGCCCACGTGTCCGGTATCCACGCGCGTGGTGCAATTGAAGAGCACGAACAGCGCCACGATGATACCGAGCACGATGACCAAAGTGCTTCCGCCGAGCAGGCCGGTCTTGCGAACGAATTCGACTGCGTCATCCCCGTCGATTCTTGCCATGTGATGTTCTCCCCCCTCGGTGCGAACAGGCTGATCCCGTCTCTGCAACCCTACCACAACCTATTGTTATGTTTCTCTTGACACCACATCATTTCGCGTAGAGAATCCGCGCAGTTTGGGGCCCGGCCTTCGACTCTTTTCAGGGGATTCTCTGCCGCCTTTGCGGATGGGGGAGATTATGCAGTACCTGCCCGGCTGGACCGTGCAATGCATCAATCCGGGGTGTGACGCCCGCGGCCACTGGATTCGCGTAACGGAAATCGCCGCGCCCCAGTGCCCGTGCTGCGGCGCCCCGCTCCAGAACGTGCCGCCACCGCTGGCGCCGCTGCGGATGCGGCCGCGGCCGCTGAGCGCCTACCGGCCTCGCCGGTCGATGCGCTAGCGGCCTCGCCGGCCGACGCGCTAGGCGTCGCGGAAATAGCCCTCGGGGCGCGTGGCTCGTGCTGCGGGGGACCCTACCTGAATTGTCCTCGATTCAACCCCTTGGGGATGTGGTGTGTCACGCGGCGGGGGAGTCGGCCCAGGCGACGACAACGGGGCCGGTACATATCGGTTCTTGCTGCGGCACTTTATACGCGGGCACAGGCTAAAAGCCTGTGCTACTTGAAGGCAAAAAAAAAGCGGCCGGGGGGGAGCCGGCCGCTGGGGGTGGACATGGGGGAGGGACTCGTTGAAGCTTTTGTGGCAGCCCGCCTGGCGGGCGCCTAATCTCCTTTACTGCTCCGGCTGGGCTTTCCTCACTCGCTCCTTACTGCCCGCCGTCACTATGGAGAATCGCAGAGGGACCCTACGGAGTCGATAGCGCAGGGGTCACATTCTGCTTGGTACCTAGGTACCTGCGCTTGGGGAGTGTCCGTTAGCACGCCGCGGAGAGCCTTATTGCCGGCCCCCGGCTGGCATGGTAGCCTTTGCCAATCCCGAGGCTGCGGGAGAGGGCACACCCGCCGCCTCGATTTGTCCTGTTCCCGTCCTAACCTATGAGTGCAACCGCCATCCGGGTTGACCGCCTGACCATTCAAGAACGAGTGCAGGATATCGCCCAGCAACTGCTGGACGAGCTGGGAAGCCACCGGGGATTCGAGGAAATCCGCAGCGCGGCGCATGCGGAGAGCGTCCAGTCCCTCCATTTGGAGCGCGATCTGGGATTGGGCAGCTTGGAGCGCGTGGAACTCATTGTGCGGGCTGGCGATGCCTTCCACATCCGGCCGCCGGACGAGCTGTTTGCCGAGGCCAATACGCTGGGCGACGTGATCGCGGCGCTGGAACTCCAGCTCGGGCAGGCGCGCAGCGGGACGGCTGCCGAATCACACACCGGCTTCGCCGATCGGGACAATGCGGCCACGGCCGAAGAACTGGGGCTGGAGGCCTGCGAAACCCTCCTGGACGTGCTCCGCCGGCGCGCCCGCGCCGAACCCGGCCGGCTGCACCTCCGGCTGCGGGAGGATAACGGCGAAACGGCGGACATTACCTATGGCCAGCTCCTGGACCGGGTGACGGCGTTCGCCCGCGGGCTGGAAAACCTGGGAATCGCGCCGGGCGAGCGCGTGGCCATCCTGCTGCCCACCTGCGCTGATTTCTTCTACGTGTTTCTGGGCACGCAGATGGCTGCGGCAATCCCGGTGCCCATCTATCCCCCGGTGCGGGCGGACCGGATCGAGGAGTACGCGGCGCGGCAGGCGGGCATCCTGCGGAGCGCGGAGGTGAGCGCGATCATCACGTTCGGGCGGGCCGAGCGGGTGGCGCGGCTGCTCGAGCCGCAGGTGCCTTCGCTGCGCCGTGTGGTCACCGCGGCGCAGATCGCGGCCCTGGGGACGCGGCCGGGACAGCTTTCGAGCGCGCGGCACGTGGCCAGCTCGGACGTGGCCTTCCTGCAGTACACCTCCGGAAGCACGGGCGATCCGAAGGGGGTCACCCTGACGCATGCCAACCTGCTGGCCAACATCCACGCGATCGTCGCCGGAGTGAACATGAACCCGACGGATCGCGCGGTGAGCTGGCTGCCGCTGTATCACGACATGGGCCTGATCGGCGCCTGGATGTGCCCGATGTACGCCGGGGCGCCGCTGGCGCTGATGTCGCCGCTGGCCTTTCTCTCCCGGCCGGAGCGCTGGCTGTGGGCCATCCACGAACATCGTGGGACGGTGACGGCGGCGCCCAATTTCGCCTACGAGCTGTGCGTGCGGAAAGTGCCGGACGAGCGCATCGAGGGATTGAATCTGTCTTCCATGCGCTACATGCTGAACGGCGCCGAGCCGGTGAATCCGGCGACGCTCGAACGGTTCTCGGCGCGCTTCGCGCAGTATGGCTTCGACCGCCGGGCGCTCATGCCGGTCTACGGGCTGGCGGAGAATTCGGTGGCGGTGAGCTTCACGCCTGCGATGCGGGGCTGGCGGGTAGATTGGCTGGACCGCGCGGCGCTGGAAAACGACGGCCGCGCCGTGCCCGTGGCGGCGCCGGGGGTTGCCGCAGCGGGGCGGAACGGAGATGGCGGGGCGGCTGATCCGGGAGTGGTGGGATTCGTCTCTGCGGGCTTTCCGATCGCCGGGAATGAAGTGTGCATCGTGGACGACGCGGGGAACGAAGTGCCGGAGCGGGTGGAAGGACGGCTGCTGTTCCGCAGCCCTTCGTCCACATCCGGCTATTACCGCAACCCCACGGCCACTGCGGGACTGCTGCGCGAGGGCGGCTGGCTGGACTCGGGTGACCGCGCCTATTTCGCCGAGCGGGAAATCTTCATCACCGGGCGCGCCAAGGACATCATCATCAAAGCGGGACGCAATCTGTACCCGCACGAAATCGAAGAGATGGCCGCGGGGGCCGCGGGCGTGCGTAAAGGCTGCGTGGTGGCCTTCGGGATGGTGGACGAGTCGAGCGGCACGGAGCGGCTGGTGGTGGTGGCGGAAACTTCGGAGCGCGACCCGGCGCGCCGCGCGGAGATTGCCGCGGGCATCCGCGAACGCGTGGCGGAGGGCGTGGGGCTGCCGCCCGACGACGTGGAAATGGTGGCCGCGGGCGCTGTGCCGAAAACTTCGAGCGGCAAATTGCGCCGCGAGGCCACGCGCACGCTCTTCCGCGAAGGGCGTCTCCATCAGGGACGCCCGCCGGCGTGGCTCCAGGTGTCGCGGCTGGCGGCGCGCTCGGCGCCGAAGCAGGTCGCCGGATTCGTCCGGCGCGTCGTGGAAGGGCTGTACGGCGTGTACTTCCTGGCCATGGTGGCAATCCTGGCCATCGCGGTGTGGACGGAGCTGCACATCATTCCCAGCCGGATGCTGGGCGCGCGCATCAGCCGGGCATTGAACCGGACATTCTTTCGCCTCGTGGGGATTCCCATCGAACTCGTGGGGGAGGAGCACCTGGAGGCGCTGGCCACGCGGTGGGGCCAGGGGTCGCGCGGCGGCCTGCTGATCGTCTCCAACCACGCGAGCTACACGGACGCCGTGGTGATGCTGGCGCTGCTGGGCGCCTACCGCTACCGCTTTGTGGCCAAGCAGGAAGTGATGTCGTACCCCTTCATCGGCGGAATCCTGAAGAAACTGGGAAATTTTTCGTTCGTGCGGGAGAGCCGCGAGGCGCGGCTGAAGCAGGCGGACGCGCTGGAAGAGGCGCTGGTGCGCGGGGAGAGCATCCTGATTTTTGCGGAGGGCACGTTCACGCCGGCGCCGGGGCTGCGGCCGTTCCAACTGGGCGCGTTCAAATCCGCGGTGGCCAGCGGATGCCCTGTGCTGCCCATCGCGCTGCGGGGCACGCGCGAGGTGCTGCCCGACTGTGCGGTGCTGGCGAAGCCTTCGCGCGTCACGCTGACGGTGTGCCCGCCGATTTATCCCCGCGGAGACGGGTGGCAGGAAATCCTGCGGCTGCGCGACGCCACGCGGGCGGCGATTGCGGAGCATTGCGGGGAACCGGTGGTGTGAGCGGTGGAGAAAAACCCACTGTCAGAAAAGCACTGACCGTGGCTTGTATCTACCCGGCAAGAAGCTCGCGCGCGGTGGAGATGGCGTAATAGGCGTACTTTTTGCGGAGAATTTCCGAGCCGCCTTCTTCCCGGTCCACCACGCTGATCACGGCAACCACGTTCATCCCCTCGGCTTCCGCGGCTTCAATGGCTTCGACCGTGGATTTTCCCGTCGTGCAGACATCGTCAACGATGACCACCTGGCGCGAGGTGTTCTTCAGAGCAGCATCCAGGCCCTCAATCTTTTTCTGCATGCCGTGTTCCTTGCGTTCCTTGCGCACCAGAAAACCGGGCAGGGGCCGGCCCTCGAGGTAACTCAGAGCCACCACGGAGGCGACCACCGGGTCGGCCCCGATGCTCATGCCGCCGATGCCATCGGCGCGAATGCCTTTCGCCGCCAGCCATTCGAGAATGGCATGGGCCACCAGGACGGAACCCTCCGGGTCGAGTGTCGTCAGGCGGCAGTCGAGGTAGTAATTGCTCTTTTTCCCGGAGGAGAGCGTCACCTCGCCACGGAAGAGCGATTTCTCGCGCAGCCGGCGCTTCAGCCGCTCCAGGTAGTTCGCAGGAATGGCGAGAGCGGCAGCCTGCGCGCTGGTTGCGGCCTTGCCGCCGCCTGATCCTCCTCCGCCGTGCGTGGCCATCCGCCGCCTCCCCCGCGAACCTGCCCAATTGTAGCGCAGAGCGCCCCTGATGTTCCGGAGGCCTGCGGCTGGCCGAAACATCGCTGGGCGGCAAGGCTACTGCATCTTGAAAATTACGGTGATCAGCGTCTCCACCTCGACGGGCTCGCCGCGCAGCAGGGTGGGCGTGTAGCGCCAGCGCAGGATGGCGTCCTGCGCCGCGCGGGCCAGCAGGGGATGGCCGCTCAGGATCTCGACGGACTGCACCGTGCCGTCTTTGCCGATGACGGCGCGGATTTGGACCGTGCCTTCGAGGCGAATTTGCTTTGCCAGCGCAGGGTACTGCGGCTCGACGCGCACGACGAGCCGCGCCTGCTGGATCTCCGGCACAACGATGAGCGGCCCGCGTTGCGGCCGCTCCACTTCCCGCGGGGGCGGAGGCGGGTCGGGCCGAAGAGGACCGGGTAGGCCGCCAAGTGGGATCAGGCCATCGGGGTTGCCCGGGCCTTCGGAGCCCGGTCCGACGTGTGCTGGATCACCATCCAATGAGCTGTCCGCATCCTCAGGTGGCGCGGGCCGCCGCACGGGGTTAAAGATCATGTGAGATGGCGGGAGAATCGTGGGCCGCACGTGGGCGCGAGGAGGACGATGCGTTGCGGCCGCGGGGGCTCCAGGCTGTCCTCTCCACGGCGGCACGGGAACCAGCCGGGCCGTCATGTGCAACTCCTGCGCGCCGAACAGCGGACGTAAGAGCAGCAGCGTGAGCAGCAGGGCCTGGATCAGAATCGAAAGGAGCAAAGTGCGGCGGCGCAGGCGTCGCGCGCGACGGCTTTCTTCATCCTTCTGATCGAGCAAGCACTGCGAGAACGGGTTTCCGGACTTCGTGGGCGCACCTCCACGTTGGGCGGAGCCGGACGGGAGCCCCGCCAAGCGGGGCCAGACGTCCGGTTCTCCGGGGGATTGCGCACGGCGCTGCCGGGAGCCGCTCGAGGAGGGGCAATCCTCGACGGCGGCCCCGGCAGAATCGTGCTCCAGCTTCCGGGCCCTTACCGGGCCCGCCTCCGGGAAGGTTGCGCAGCCTTTGGAGAATGGACACCGGGAAGGGCCGCAGGGTTCCTGCCGGAGGGGTAATTCTCTGTCGGAACCTTAATGGTCTACCGTGAGCCGCTGCGCACTGGGTGCCTCGGGCGGACACCGCAAGAGCGGGGTCCGCCCCTACCGACAGGGTCTCTGTGATGCGCCGGGGAAGGGGGAGAAAGACGCCCTGCGGATGTGGACGTATGTCGGTGGGTGCCGAAAATTCGATGCGGCGAGCAACCACTTTAATTTCATATGCTTAGTGGAACTCCTGCCATTGTAATAAGGGAAGCAAAAGTGTTGCCGATATGCAACAATGAAGGGGGGTGACGCATCCAATTCAGTGGGTGCAGATCCATCACCCAGGAGGGTGTTTCGTCATGTCTGTTCGTTCGGCCGAAACGGTCGGCGTGCGCTTTACCGGCTGGGCCGCCCTGCACCGCGATCCGCAGGAGGACCCTGTGGTCTACACCTGCCCGCATTGCGGGACCGAGGGCAGCAAGCAGGCGCGCCGCCCGCGCAGTGAGTACCGGTTTTCCGACGGGTTCGTCCAGGACCTGCACGGGGAGATGACGGCGTGCCGGGTGTGCCGCCGCCCGCTGCATCTGGCTCCCATCGTGCTCGTACACGACCAGGACGAGCAGAAGCGGTTTGAAGCGGTGTTCCTGCCCGAAGTGGTGCTGAGCAAGAACTGAAGGGCGAGCGAGAGAACCGAGAGAAGGTAACGCCGGTCCCGCTGGGCGGGGCCGGCGTTTTTGTTTGTGCGGCGGGTGCGGGCCGGGTAGCGCAGGCTGAAAGCCCGCGCTACCCTGACCGGCGCTACCCTCCCATCCAGTCCAGATCCAGCTTGAGGTGATTCTTTTCCAGCTCCGTGCGCACGCGCTCGAAGGCGTCGTCCACGGTGTCGGCGAACTGGAGCAGGCCGTGGTCCTCTTCGCTGATGGTCCCCCAGCGCACCATGGCGCGCCAGTCGAGCACTTCATCCCAATACTTGCGGCCGTAGATCAGGATGAGGTTGCGGTGCGGCAGCTTGCCGCTCTGGAGCAGCGTGAGCATTTCCCAGAGCTCGTCCATGGTGCCGAAGCCGCCGGGAAAGACGATCAGGGCTTTGGCGAGCTGCGCGAACCACAGCTTGCGCATGAAGAAATAGTGGAAATCGAAGTTCAGCTCGGGACTGATGTACGGGTTGGGATACTGCTCGTGCGGGAGCTGGATGTTCAGTCCGATGGATTTCCCTCCCGCCTCGGCGGCGCCGCGGTTGGCCGCCTCCATGATGCCCGGGCCGCCGCCGGAGCAGATGACGAAGCGGCGGGGCTTCTCGCCGAACTTCACGGACCAATCCGTGATGCGGCGGGCGAGCTCGCGGGCCTCTTCGTAGTAGCGCGACATGTGGACCGCGGCATGCGCCTCCCGGAGTTTCCGGTCTTGCTCGCGCCGGGCCGCGGCCGTGCGCGGGCGGGCCGCGCGCTTCAGCCGCACCAGATGCGCCTCCGAATCCTGCAGGGGAAACATGCGCGCCGAGCCGAACATCACGATGGTGTCGGCCACGCCCATCTTGCGGAGCCGGTGCAGGGGGTCGAGATATTCGGCCAGGATGCGGAGGGGACGCGCCGGAGCGCTTTCCATGAACTCCGACACCTGATAGGCGGGCAGGGTCTCATGCCGCGGGGTTTTGCCGCTCATCGTTTCTCTCCGAAGGGGAAATGGCAGTCACGCAAACATTCATTCTAGGGGCAATGTGCGCCGCCGCACACGGACGCTTGCGGCCCAGTTTCCTCCCGCGCAGCGCTCGCGGAGCGCGCCGCGTGGTAGGATTCGATGATTGGCCGGCGGCGGGAGGGAGCGAACCGCGAGCAGGAGTTCCCGCGACCGGCCCGAAAGAAAACCCGCAGACCGGCGTTGGCGTCCAAAGAAAGGGAAGAGAGGGAAGGGTGATGCATCGCGCCAGGGAACTGGCGGTACTCGGAGCGGCGCTGGTGCTGCTGGCCGCGGCGCCGGCGGCCCGCGCGCAGGCTCCGGCAGGCCCCATCACACCGCCGGCAAACCTCCAGCAGCCGAAAAAGCCCGCCCTGCGCGTGAACGTAGATTGGGTATCCACGCCGGTGACGGTGCGGAATTCCAAGGGCGAACTGGTGCTCAACCTGGCGGAAAAGGATTTCCGCGTTCTGGAAGACGGGGTGGAGCAGAAGATCGAGCACTTCGACCTGGGCGGCGACCCGCTCTCCGTGGTTGTGGTGGTGGAGAACAGCAGCCGCGTGGAGCCGCTCCTGCCCGCCGTGCGCAAAACCGGAATCCTGCTCTCGCAGGAGGTAATGCCGGGAGACGTGGAAGCGGCGCTGGTGAGCTACGACGATACTCCGGTCCTCCGGCAGTCCTTCACCACCAGCGGCGACGCGGTGGAACGCGCGATGGAGCACTTGCCCGAGGGGCTTTCCGGCGCGGCGCTCTTCGACGCGCTCTCGGAAGGCGTGGACCTGCTTTCCCGCCAGCCGAAGAACCGCCGGCGCATCATCCTGGCGATGGCCGAACCGGTGGACACGGGGAGCGAATCGAAGCTGGGGGAAGTGCTGCGCGCCGCGCAACTCCAGAACGTGACGATCTACAGCGTCGGGCTTTCCACCACGGCGGCCGAGCTGCGCGCCACGCCGCGCGAGCCGACTTCGCCTTATCCGCCCGGTATCAGCCCGATGCCCGGCCCGCCGGGGATCCCGCAAACGCCCTCGACCACGCAGATTGAAAATACCTCGGCGGACCTGGGAGCCCTGGCCATCTGGATCGTGCAGCACGTGAAAGAATCAGTGAAGGATCACGTGCTGGAAATCGCCGCGAAAGCTACCGGGGGAGAGCATGTGGCGGCGTTCAAAGACCACACGATTGAAAAAGCAATGATCCAAATCGCCGGCGAACTCCACGCGCAATACACACTGGGCTACCGTCCGACTTCGGGGGATCTGCCGGGCTTTCACAAAATCAGCGTGAACGTGGACCGTTCCGGGTTGAAGGTCCTGGCCCGCCCGGGGTATTACCTGGAATAATCCGCAACGGGCGAGAGAATTTCTTCAGTCAAACTCGCGCTTCGGCGCTGCCTGCTCCGCGCCCACGCGCCCCGCAACGATCTCAGCCCGCGAATAATTCTCGCCGCGGATCGGCGCGCCCGCCACGCGGCGCAGAATCGCAAGCTGCCCGGTGTGCGCCAGCGCGTCTGCCACCGGTGCTTGAAAGAGTTTTTCCGCGGGAGCGTGCACCGTTTCCCCCGATGCCAGGTAGTCATCGAATGCCTGGAGCGCGGCGAAGAACCGCGCCACTTCCGCGTCCCAGGCGAGCGGCGCGGAGTTGTGCCAGGCCTCTTTGCCGCGTGCGATCGAGAGCGCCCAATCGAAGAGATCTCCCATGTGGGCCAGGATTTCGGCCGGCGTGCGTACTCCGGGCGCGGCCCGGAATCCGGCAAACGAGGGAGGCGCGCCGCGCAGTGCCTTTCCGGCGCGGTAGGCGAGCGTGGCCAGCGCGTGGCGCAGCATGTGCAGATTGGAATCCGAGGAGCTGCTCATGGGGCTCTCCGTGGCAAGGCTAGGCGACAATCCACATGACGGCAACCGCGCAGATCAGCAGCCGCACCAGCCAGCCGGTCACGTGCGCCCCGGTCACTTGCGGATGGATCTTCATCCACATGCCGTTCTGGACGAGGATGGGGAGCGGGCCCATGGCCCAAACCGCCGCGGCCAGCTTGAGCGAGGCGCTCCAAGTGTGGATTCCCAGCCGGGCGCACACCAGAACGAATGCGGCGCAACTGATCAGCCCGATCATCTGCGACCCCGCGACCAATGCCACATCGGGCTCTCCCGGCTTTTTCCGCCAGATTTGGGGAAACGCCAGATACCTGTCGTGGAAAAGCATGCCCATGAAGAGCCAGTCGGTGAAGCTGGCAACGAATCCCGAGGCGAGAATGGCCAGTCCGACCCGCGTCCAGTTCATCCAATGCACCTTTCGTGCCTGGTGTCACAGTCGGCGGCGCCGGCCAGGGTGCGGCTCCGCGTCATAAAATCTGCTTCCAGAAAGAGGCCTCGCGGCTGGCCAGAAGCGCGCCCTTCCGCTGGCCCCAGCGCTGCATGTGCGGGGTTTCCCAGTGGCGCTGATGATACTTCAAACTGGCCCAGATTTCGCGCAGCAGGAAGAGCCCCGGCTGGTCCGAGGAAACGTGCAGGTCGTAGGCAATGCAGCCGCGCTCGGCGCGCGTGGGAGCCACCAGCGCGCGCAATTCTTTTTCCAGCGCGGCCTCCTGCCCCGGCCGCGCCCGCAGAGCAACGACGAGCGTGACGCCGCGCCTTGCCGCACGGGCCGCGCGCGGCGCGGCGGCGGATCGCGCGGCTTTCGCTCTGCGCTTCTTCGGTGAGGCACGCATCGCGCCGCGATTCTACTCCAATTCCGGGGCCGTGGAGCGCAGGGCGATTGAGCCCCGCGGCTTTTTCCGATCCGGTTCCTCCAGAATTGGCGGGACGACCCAACACGATGCAAGAACCGCAGGGCTCAGTCGCCCTGCGCTACGGCCGCCCAGACACCGCGAATCGGCGCTACTTCTTCGGCGCCTCACCGTTCGGGGCTTCCTCTTCTTCCAGGATGCCGGCAGCGGCGGCGATGCGGTCGTCGCCGTCCAGGCGCAGCAGGCGCACGCCCTGGGTGGAGCGGCCGGCC
The DNA here is from genome assembly GCA_035272605.1 of Candidatus Acidiferrales bacterium. GTDB lineage: Bacteria > Acidobacteriota > Terriglobia > Acidiferrales > UBA7541 > JOPF136. The sequence goes on from DATEQM010000126.1 coordinate 12,464, forward strand.
TCGCGGATTTCGTTGGCGTGGACGCGGATCACCTTGCCGTGCTCGGTGATGATCATGACGTCGGATTCTTCGGTGACCTGGATGGCAGCGATCACCTGGCCGTTGCGGTCCGTGGTCTTCATGTTCACCACGCCCTTGCCGCCGCGCGAGGTGATGCGGTACTCGGCCAGCGGCGTGCGCTTGCCGTAGCCTTTTTCGGAGACGGTGAGCATGAGCGAGCTGACGGAATCCTTGATCTCGTCGCTCTCCAGCTCGTCGAGGTTTTTCGTGGTCTTCTTGTGCTCCTTGACGATGACCTCGAAATTGGGCTGGACGGTTTCCATGCCGACCACGAAGTCGTCCTTCGCCAGGTCCATGCCGATCACGCCGCCGGCGTTGCGGCCCATGGCGCGCACTTCCGTCTCGCGGAAGTGGATGGCCTGGCCTTCGCGGCTGGCGAGGAAGATCATCTGCATGCCATCGGTGAGCTTGGCGCCGATCAGCTCGTCTTTGGCTTCCAGGCTGATGGCGATGATGCCGGCGGAACGCACGTTGGAAAACTCCGCGATGGCTGTCTTCTTCACCGTGCCCTGCTTGGTAGCGAAGAAGACGTAGCGGCCTTCCTCCTCGAGGTTGCGCGCGGCCACGAGCGCGGTGAGCTTTTCGTCCTCCTGGAACTTCACCAGGTTGTTGATGGCCTTGCCACGGGTGGCCGCGGCGGCCTCGGGGATTTCGTAGACCTTGAGCCAGTAAATGCGGCCCTTGGAGGTGAACAGCAGGATGTAGCTGTGCGCCGAGGCGATGAACAGGTGCTCGACGAAGTCCTCCTCGCGGGTCTTCGCGCCGATGCGGCCCTTTCCGCCGCGGCTTTGGTGGCGGTAGGTGTCCGTGGAGGTGCGCTTGACGTAGCCGGCGTGGCTCACGGTGATTACCATGTCCTCGTCGGCGATCAGGTCTTCGAGCTTGATTTCCTCGACGGCGTCCACGATCTGCGTGCGGCGGTCGTCGCCGTAATCCTTCTGCACTTCGCGCAGCTCGGTGGTGAGCACCTGCTTGAGTTTTTTCTCGCTGGCCAGGATTTCTTCCAGCTCGGCGATGCGCTCGCGGACAGTCTTCAATTCCTTGAGAATCTCGTCCACGGAGAGCTGGGTGAGGCGGTGGAGTTGCAGCTCGAGGATGGCGTCCACCTGCATGGGAGTGAGTCCCTGCGAGCCGGAGGGCGCGGCGGCCACGCCCTCGAGGCCTCCGAGCTTGTACTTGCGGCCGTCCAGCTTCACGCCCTCGAGCTTGCGGGCGCGGCCGTTCTCCGTGATCGTGACGTCCTGCTCGGAGAAGAACTTGAGCAGGTTTTCCTTGGCTTCGGCGCGGCTCGAGGAGCCGCGGATGATGCGGATCACGTCGTCGAGGTGATCCAGAGCGATCTGGTAGCCCACCAGGATGTGCTCGCGCTCGCGGGCCTTGCGCAGGTCGTAGCGCGTGCGGCGGAGCACCACCTCGCGGCGATGCTCCACAAAGTGGCGGAGCAGCTCCACCAGGCCCATCTCGCGCGGCTGGCCGCCCACGATGGCCAGCAGGATCATCCCGTAGGACTCCTGCATCTGGGTGTGCTTGAAGAGATTGTTGAGGACCAGCTTGGGCTCTTCGCCGCGCTTCACCTCGACGACGATGCGCATGCCTTCGCGGTCGGACTCGTCGCGGACGTCGGCGATGCCCTCGAGCTTTTTGAGTTGCACGAGTTCGGCGATATGGGCGATGAGCCGCGACTTGTTCACCTGGTAGGGGATTTCGGTGATGACGATGTCCTCGCGGTCCTTCGATTTCTGCTCGATGGCGGCCTTGGCGCGCATGGTAAAGGTGCCCCGGCCGGACTTGTAGGCCTGGGCGATGCCCTCGCGCCCGCTGATGTAGCCCCCGGTGGGAAAATCGGGGCCGGGAACGATTTTCATCACTTCCTTGAGCGTGGCGTCGGGCTTTTCCACCAGCAGGATGGCGGCGTCCACCACCTCGCGCAGATTGTGCGGAGGGATGTTGGTGGCCATGCCCACGGCGATGCCGCTCGTGCCGTTGACCAGCAGATTGGGGATGCGCGTGGGGAGGACGGTGGGCTCGGCGGTGCTCTCGTCGAAGTTGGGGATGAAATCTACGGTTTCTTTCTCGATGTCGGAGAGCATTTCTTCCGCGATGCGCGCCAGGCGCGCTTCCGTGTACCGCATGGCCGCGGGCGGGTCGCCGTCGACGGAGCCGTAGTTGCCCTGGCCGTCCACCAGCGGGTAGCGCATGTTGAAGGGCTGCGCCATGCGCACCAGCGCGTCGTACACCGGCGTGTCGCCGTGGGGATGGAATTTGCCGAGCACTTCGCCGACGATCTTGGCGCACTTGCGGTAGGGCTTCCCGGCGTTCAGCCCCAGCTCGTACATGCCGTAGAGGATTCGCCGGTGCACGGGCTTCAACCCGTCGCGCACGTCGGGCAGCGCGCGCCCGACGATGACCGACATCGCGTAGTCCAGATAGGCGGTGCGCATCTCCTCCTCGAGCGCCCGCGGCTCGATGTTGCCGCCGCCGAT
>DATEQM010000127.1:0-5481 GCA_035272605.1 Candidatus Acidiferrales bacterium
GGAACAACTCCTCGAGGCCACGCGCGTACTCGTGAAGGAAGGCTTCGTCGTCCTGCCGTACACCAGCGACGATCTGATCGTGGCGCGCAAACTGATTGATGCCGGCGCTGCCGCGGTGATGCCGCTGGCCGCGCCCATCGGCTCCGGCCTGGGCGTGCAGAACGAGACGTCCCTGCGCATCCTGCGCGAGCGCATCACCGAGGTGCCCATGATCGTGGACGCAGGCGTGGGCACCGCCTCCGATGCCGCCCTGGCGATGGAACTCGGCGCCGACGGTGTGTTGATGAACACCGCCATCGCCGAGGCGCAGGACGCCGTGCTCATGGCGGAAGCGATGCGCGACGCCGTCACGGCCGGACGTAAAGCGTATCTCGCGGGCCGCATGCCGAAGCGCCTCTACGCATCAGCGTCGAGCCCGCTCGCCGGTGTGGTGGGAAAGAGCTGACCGCGGACGAAAGTGGGACGCAATCCGGTCTCCCTTCGCCAGGCATTCCGATTTGCCTGGCCTGCCTTCAAGAAGTGCTATCTCCTCTTTGCATCCGTTCTTCTGACCATCTTCGCGGCCTGGGCCGCTCTGGAAATTGTCGTCATTACCGGCCAGCGATTCGGTCTCCTGCTCTGGATTGCAGCGCACCTAACATTCCTCGTATTTTTCGCCGGCGTAGAAGTTGGCTTTCTCCGTATCTGCCTCTCCTTAGCCGAAGGGAAAGAGCCGGTCTTCGCGGACGCCTTCAAGCACTTGGCTTTGGGCCCGGCCTTCTTGGTCGGCCAGATTCTCTACCTGATCCTGGTTGTCGTTGGCTTAGCGCTCCTGATAGCGCCGGGGATTTTTCTTTCCGTCCGGTACGCCATGTTCGGGTTTTGCATCGCTGCAGGGGAGACCAGTCTGACCCGCAGTTTTCAACAAAGCGCGATTCTGAGTGCGGGCACCATGTGGCCCCTCTTCGCAGCTCTGGTTGCCCTTCTGTCTTTGAATGTGCTCGGGGCGTGCTTGCTGGGACTCGGCCTGTTCGTCACAGTTCCTTTATCCGCGCTGCTGGCCACGGAGGTATTCAGGCAATTGAGCCGCCCCGGTAATTGACCCCTCGTTGCCTCATCCCCGCACAATTGTCGGAAACAGCGCAAACCACAGCGTATTCACCCCCGCATGGACCAGCGCGGAAGCAAATATGGACCGCGTCTTCCGCCACGCCGATCCATACGCTAGCCCGGCTAGTGTGGCCAGCAGCGCGTAGCGCCAGTTGGGAAACGGCCCGGGCCCGTTGTTCAGGTGCGCCAGCCCAAAGATCACGGACGCGACGAGCAGCCCGGCAACCTCGCTTCGTAGCGTCGTAGAAAGCAGGTTTTGGATCAGCCCGCGGAACAGGAATTCCTCCGGCCACGCGTTGAACACCAGAATCCCGAGCGCCACGAGCGGCAGCGCCCGCGCCCGCTCGACCGTCGGGCCAAAGCGCAGAAATCCGATCCATAGCCCCAGCGGAATCGCTACGGTCGCGAACCACCCGAGATTCCCCAGCACAGCAAACCCCCAACCCGGCCCCCAGTCCACGCGATACCCGATGCCATCCAGTCGCCGAATCAGCAGAAACGCAATCAGCCCCGCGCTGATCGCATACGCGGCCCACAGCGGGTGCGAGAGCCCGCGGGCGGGGTAGGGAAATGTCGTTTGCAGGATGTGCAGTTCCGCGGGCAGCCAGATGCACAGCGCCGCGGCATAATCCTGCCAGCAACCTTTTGCGCGTTTTCCCGCGCTCAGCAGAAGCGCTGCAGGCGCAATCGCATAGGCCAGCGCCAGCCCCGCCTGCCGCCAGTTGAAAATTCCTGTGCCGAGCGCATAGGCGAGATAAATGAGAAACGGGGCGAGGGGCAGCATGCCGCGCACGGAATCGAGCCACGCGCCCAGCCGGTCGGTCACGCCCTCCGCCGCAAATCCCACCTGCACGGCAAAAAACGCCGCGAATGCGGCTAGCGCCACCGCAAACGACTGCCCTCCGTATCCCCGCCACATTCCCGCAAACGCTCCGGCCAGGCACACAAAGGCCCACACGCCCGCGGCGAGAGGAAGTTTCATCTGGCGCACTTCCGTCATGCCGCGATAGTCTAGCCCACATCACGCCAGCAAGCGCACAGCGACCGGGCCGGGAGGCACCAGTCACGAATCACCAGTCACCGCAGATCCCGATTCCATCGGGAGCGGTCTCTTCCCAGCGTCTCGCCTATATCGACTGGATGCGCGGCCTCGCCTGCGTGCTGATGTTCCAATGGCACTCCTACGAGTCCTGGCTGGGCGGGGCGGCGCGCCAGACCACGTTTTTCCACTGGGCGGCACTGGGCGGAACGTTTCCCGCGCCGCTGTTTCTTTTTCTCGCCGGAATTTCCTTCGCGCTGGTGATCCATCGCCTGCGCACCCGCGGCGCAAAGCCCATGGCGATCGCGCGCCAGACCATCGCCCGCGGCGCCGAGATTTTTGCGCTGGGGCTGCTCTTTCGCGTCCAGGAATTCGCCCTCGGATGGGGCTGGGCGCCCTGGACGGACCTGCTGCGCGTGGACGTGCTGAACATCATCGGACTCTCCATCATGTTGATGGGTGTGATGTGCTACGCGGTCCGGAGTCGCGCGGCCACCATCGCGGGGGCCATCGCCGTGGCGCTGGCCATCGCGCTCGCCACACCTCCTCTCTGGAGCACCCTGCGCCCGCGATTCCTGCCCTGGTTCCTCGAGTCCTACGTGAACGGCGTGCACACAGAGGGAACGCCACAGTTTTATTTGTTTCCCGTATTCCCGTGGACGGGATTCGCGTTTGCGGGCCTGGCTGTGGGATTCCTGCTGACCAGCCAGACCGCGCGCGAAAAGCCCGCGGCGACGGTGGCGGCGTTGGCAGGCGCGGGGGCCGTGCTGGTGGCCGCGGGGCTGGCGTTCGACGCCGCGCCCTGGCGAATCTACGCGAGCTACGACTTCTGGCACTCCAGCCCCGAATTTTTCCTGATTCGTTGCGGGCTGCTGCTGCTCTTGATGCTGCTGGCCTACGCGTGGTGCCGCTGGGGCGCGGGGACTGTGGGGTTCAGCCCCATGATCCAGCTCGGGTACACTTCGCTGCTGGTCTATTGGGTCCACATCGAATTTGTGTACGGGCGATTTTCCCTGCTGCCGAAAAAGGCTTGCGGGATTGGGCGGGCCTCGGTGGGGTTTGCGTCCATCTTTCTCGGGATGTTGGTGCTCTCGTTGGCCCGCACCCACATAAAGCGCCGCAAGGCCGCGTAGCGCGGGCGTTCCGCCCTTCGGTTTTTTCCCTGAACGCACGGAACGATCCGCAGGCGCGATCCGCCCTGCGCCACATCCGGGGAGAATCCGCTGCCGCTGCTACTTGTGGGGTGGGTTTTCCGGGGATGATCGAGCGGGAGCCGGCGTTGTCCCCGGCGCCGGCGTCGCCGGCGTGTCCTCGGGCAGCCGGAAGATGAGTTCGCCGGGGCGGGCCAGCCCCATATCCTCGCGCGCCGCCTTTTCAATCGCCGCGGGATCCGTTTGCAGCGCGCGGATTTGATCTGAGAGCTGCGAGTTTTCGCGGTCCAGGCGGTCAATTTCCTGCCGAATCTGCTCGCTTTCGCGTTCGCTGCGCTTCATGGAGAGGTAGCCGTAAGGCCCGAACAGCGTGTGCATGAGCACGAGCAGGAGCAGCGCTCCGCCCGCATAGATGCCCCCGCGGCGCAAGCGCAGCCGCCAGGGCGATTCGCGTTTTCGCGCGCGCCGGCCCGACGTTCCGAATTTGATTGGTGCCGTCCCCACCCGCTCGTATTCTATGATTGCGGCGCATCGAGACAACCCCCAGTTCGCCCCGCGTGCTGTGGTAGCCACGGTCGGTGGGGTTGCGACCGTGGCTACTTCGCCGCCTGAATGGTGCGGGCGCCAGCGTCTCGTCCGGATGTAGGGGCGGGTTTATCCCGCCATCTTCGGGGATCTCGCGCCGGCGGCAAGGGCAGCCTTCGGCAGCGGCTACAGCCGCTCCCCGGCCCAATGGAGTTTCCATGACCGACAAACGCGTCGTGCTCGTCACCTGCGGCAGCGAAGAAGAAGCCTCGCGCATCGCCCGCGCTCTGGTGGGCGAGCGCCTGGCTGCCTGCGTGAACATTCTCGATTCGCCGGTGCGCTCCGTTTATCGCTGGAAGGGAAGGATTGAGACGGCCATGGAGCACTTGCTGGTGATCAAAACGCGCCGGGCCCGCCTGCGAGCGCTGGAGGCCGCGGTGAAGCGCCTGCACAGCTACCAGACGCCGGAGATCATCGCGCTGCCGGTTGCCGAAGGATCCAGCGAGTACCTCACCTGGCTCGAGGAGTGCGTGCGTCCCGAGCGCAAGACGCTGCCTCGCTCGCTTCGCCGCCGCGCGCGGGGCCGTCCCGTTCCGCGGAACCGATCGTAAGGGCGCGCGCCTCCGCCGGCTTTGCCCTCCGCTCCGGATGGTCCTGCGTGCTACCGTGCAGGCTCCTGGCCGGCGTGGAACGTGGTCCACGGCCCGGCGTTCATGTCACCGAGTATCGGCGTCTGCCAGGCGTACTCTTTGTGTTCCGCGAGAAAGGGTTTGCTGGCGAAGTCCGTGCCGCAGGGATGCCCGATGCGCGCGCGAAAACTCATCGCCCCGGCCATGGTGGAGTCCATCGCTTTTCCCTGCACCGCGCCGCCGGGATAGTAGGCGCCCCAGGCCCATTCGGGTATGCCACGGGAGACGCCGTCCACGTGGCCGCACAGCGTGCGCTCCGACGGCGCTTCGCGCTTCAGCACCGTGTCGTAATGGTCGCTGATGAATTGCGCCGCTTCGTCCACGCCGATGCTCCCTTTGTGCTGCGCCATCAATTGGAGCCAGCGCGCGTGCCGCGCGTTCGGCGAGCTCTCCGCGTCTTTCGGGTTGAAGCGGGTTTCTTCGCGCGTCACTTTCGGGTCGCTCGGGACATTCGAGCCCACGTAGTAGCCGTCGCGCGTGCGCCACACTCGGTGGTTCACCAGGCCCAACTCGAATTGCGCGATCTCACCGGTTTTGTTGTCCCCGATCAGCCAGTCGTTGGCGTACCCGCCGTTGTTCCCGTCGAGCATGATGCGCACGTAGTCGTCAATCGAGGTGGCGTACTGCATCGCTTTACGCGAGCGCGCGAATTCCGGCTTCCCATTGATGTCGAAACCATGGAACTGCGTGATCGTGGTCTCCGTCACCATGATCCCCGCATCGTTCACTCCGAAATCGTCGTCGCTCGTGATCACCCCGGGAAACCCGTCCATGAAAATGCGGTGGCCCGCTGCGGGCACGATGTCGAAAATGATGCGCCATCTCTGTCCCGCCCAGTAGCTCGTCCAGTTGTTGTGCGCCATCACGATACGGTGGTCCTTCGTGTAACTGCCCGTGGCCACAAACGCGCTGCAATTTCCCGGCGCGGTCGCCAGCGGAGGAACCGGCCTCCGCTCCTTCGCATCCAGCAGGGGAACGTAATAGTCCG
>DATEQM010000128.1:0-31325 GCA_035272605.1 Candidatus Acidiferrales bacterium
GCGCCGTGGCCCCCGGTGATGGAACGGAGATGCTCGAGATAATCCGGCGCGCGGTGATCCAGCGCATGATGCGCCCCTTCGCGCATCACGAGTTCCCGTCCCTTGGCCGTGCCGGCCGTGCCGATGACCACGAGTCCCGCCGCGCGCGCCAGTTGCAGAGCGGCCGTCCCCACTCCTCCGCTGGCTCCGTGTACGAACGCGATTTCTCCCGCGCGGGCCTGCCCGATTTGGAACAAGGCACGGTAGGCCGTGGCGTAGGGAACGTTTACGCCCGCGCCTTGAGAAAAGCTGATTTTCTGCGGGAGCGGATGCACCTGCACCTCCGCGCACACGGCTTTCTCCGCATACGCGCCGCTCAGCGTTCCCGCGGTGTAGACCCGATCTCCTTCGCGCACGCGCGTCACTCCCTGGCCGACCGATTCGACCACGCCAGCAGCGTCCATGCCCGGCGTATAGGGCAGCGACGGCTTGAAGGCGTACGTCCCTGCGAGAACATAGGTGTCCACTGGATTTACCCCCGCGGCTTTCACCCGAATGACGACCTGGCCGGGCGACGCCGAGGGATTGGAGACTTCCTCCAGTCGCATTACCTCGGGCCCACCGAATTCATGGACTCGTATCGCTTTCATGGCAATCCTCCGGAGGGTAACGCTATCAGATTCCTGAACCAATGGGCACGTTATACGCGGGTCAGGCCCGAGCCGCAGAAGTCCAGCGATGCGCAGGCCGCCTACGCGCCCTTCGGGCGAAGTTCTCAGAACCTCAGACGAGGGCAATCACGAGGACGTGGTCGCGGATGCGGCGCGAATGGGGATCGTCAACGACGGCTTCCCCTCTTCCATGTTTGTCATCTGGCAGCGGCCATCCAGGATTCCCCCGGCCTCGATCACCAGGCAGGGCGAGCGCACCTCGCCGCGGACGATGCCCTTCGCCTGGATCTCCACGCGTCCCTTGGCGGAGATCACGCCCTCAAAACGGCCGCCCACGACCACGTGGTTTCCGTCGATTTCGCCCTCTACGCGCGCGTTTTCGCCAATGACGACCGTGGAGTTGGAGACGATTGTGCCCTTCATCTGGCAGTCAATGCGGAAAGTCCCGGCCAGTTCGATGCGCCCTTCCAGGGCCACGCCTTTGTCGAGAAAGCCGATCCATTCGCCGGACGGCACGGATCCCTTCCGGTCCAGAAGCTTCATTCTTCTCCTCCGAGGCGGGCTCTTTGGTTCTACCGGGCGCGGGCTGCGGTGTCAAGGCGGAACGTGGTCTTCTACTACATTAGTAGTCTTTTGTCCGCCTCAGCCGTTCGTATAGGGCATACAACTGGCGGTCTTCGTGATACTCGATGATGAGCTGGCCGGCACGCCGTCCGTGGGGCGGACGTAGCGTCACTCGGGTCCCCAGCTCGCGCTCCAGGTCTTCCAGTGCCGCGCGTGTATTAGGATCGCTGTGTGGCTCTTGGCCGAGCTCCGAGCGCCGCTGCTTCCGCGCTGCCAATCGTTCAAGCGCGCGGACGGTCAGCTTGCCGTCCGCCGCACGCTTTGCTGCGGCGAGTCGCGCGGGAGAGCTCTCGAACGCAAGCAGTGCGCGCCCGTGGCCGGCCGAGAGCCGGCCTTCCTCGAGCAGGGCGAGGATCTGCGCTTCGAGCTTGAGCAGACGGAGGGCGTTGGCAATTGTCGCGCGGTCCTTTCCCGTGCGGGAGGCGGCCTCTTCCTGGGTCAGACCAAAGGCAGTGATGAGAGTCTCGAACGCGCGCGCCTGCTCGACGGGATTCAGATCTTCCCGCTGCAGGTTTTCAACGACCGCCATTTCTAGCGCAAGATGGTCAGAGGCTTCACGCACGATTGCGGGGATGCGATGTAATCCAGCACGCTGGGCTGCGCGCCAGCGGCGTTCGCCGGCGATCAGCTGGAAGCGCTGCCCGACGGGGCGCACGATCACGGGCTGAATCAGTCCCGTGGTCCGGATGGACTGCGCCAGCTCTTCGAGGCTCTCCTCGCGGAAGCGAGTCCTCGGCTGGCGAGGGCTAGGATCAATCAGGTCGATGTCCACCTCCCGCGCTCCGGAGGGCGCAGGCGGTTCAGGGAACTCGGAACTGCGTTTCGGCTCAGGCTCCCGGATCAAAGCGCTCAAGCCCCGGCCCAGTGCGTTTCTCGCCATTGGCAATCATCTCCCGGGCGAGCTGTATGTAGCTCGCCGCTCCAGTACTGTGTATGTCATAGAATATAATAGGCTTACCATGACTCGGTGCTTCTGCAAGGCGCACGTTGCGAGGAATTACGGTCTTGAAAACCTGCTGGCCGAAGAAGCTTCTCAGGTCGGAGCTGACCTGTTTGGAGAGTGTGGTGCGCTCATCGTACATTGTCAGCAGGATTCCCTCGATTGCGAGATCGGGGTTGAGCGTTCGGCGAATCCTCATGAGGGTGTCGAGGAGTTCGGAAACCCCCTCGAGGGCCAGATACTCGCACTGGATCGGAACTAGAACCGAATCACACGCGGCCAGCGCGTTCAGGGTCAGAAGATCGAGCGAGGGCGGACAATCGAACAGAATGTATTCGTAGTCGGCGCGGATGGGCTCGATGAACTTGCGAAGCCGGAATTCGCGCTCGGGAAGATTAACGAGCTCGATGGAGGCCCCGGCGAGGTTTTTGTCCGACGGAATGAGATCCAGCCCCTCCACCTGAGTTTTCTGAATGAGGCGCGCGTGGGGCTCCTCGAGAATCAGTCCGTGGTAGAGGGACCTGCGAGCGGGGTTCTTGGGGAAGCCGATGGCGCCGGTGGTATTGGCCTGAGGATCGCAGTCCACAATGAGGGTGCGACGCTCTGCTGCCGCCAGAGAGGCCCCTAGATTCACGACGGTGGTAGTCTTCCCAACGCCCCCTTTTTGGTTTGTGACAGCGATGACTTTGCCCAATGCACCCTCGTCCCGAGGCTCGGGGACGCCTGGAATCTAGCAGAGCCACCGGCGGGGGGCAAGTGTTCCACGTGGAACAATCGGCCAGCGGGGCGGCGCATCCAACCTGGCCGCGTCGGATCAGAAGCGCGAGCCTATCAGCAGGACCCGCTCCCGAGAATCCGGCACAGGCTGGGTCTGCCATTGCCACCCGGCCAGACGGCGCAGTCGCTGCGCATCGCTGGCGCCAATCCAGAGTAGCAGTTTTCCTTGCGGTTTCAGCTTGCTGCCCGCCCAGTCCGCGAGCAATTCATATCCTCCCAGCGCGCGGGCGGTGATGGCATCGAAAGAGCCGGCCGGCATCTTCGATTCCTGCCAACGGGCGCACTCGACCTCGACGTGCTCGAGGCGCAGCGTGCGTGCAGCCTCCGAGAGGAAAGCGGCTTTTTTCCTGCTCGACTCGATCAGTGTCACCGACCAATGGGGCAAAATCAGTTTTAGAGCCAGTCCGGGAAACCCCGCGCCACTCCCCACATCGCAGAGCCGTCCCGCCCCCGAACCCAGCCAGCGCGCGGCCAGGAAACTCTCCGCGAAATTTCGGGAGACAATTTCGTGCGGGTCGGTGATCGCGGTGAGATTGATCTTGGCGTTCCATCGCAGCAACAACTCGATATAGGCGGAGATGGAATCGAGGAGGGCGGGGGCAGGCTCGATGCCGGCGCGGCGCAGGAATTCGACGCGGGAGGCTATCGCTCCGCGAATATATTTACTACTCAGTATACTTTTCCGGCGCTGGAAATCCCGCGCGGGCGGCCGGCTCATAAGGGCTCTCGCTCCGTAAACCGACAGGCCTGAAGGCCGGGACAAGCTAGATGTCCGTTCACGCCTAGCAGTTCAACACGGCCGGCAGCGGGGATGCAAGGCCACGATGCGGCTGGCCGCCAACTGCTCAGGGGGCGCGAACGGCACGGGCTAGAAGCAAGAAGCCGGCTCCCTCGCCGGGCCACACGGAAACGCACTCGAAGTGCCCGGCCACGGTGGCCAGGAAGACCCGCAGATTTTCCGAGGGAACAGGGTGGCTGTGAACGGATTGTGCCAGCAATCCGCCGGGCGCGAATCGCCCTTGTGTACTTCCGAGTAAATAACACAGTGAGGCGCCAGGATAAAGTGGCGCAGCCACTCTTGGCAGCACTCCGCGCCTGGGGCATCACGGGATGAGGGGCCTCAGGCGGTGCGCGTGACAGTCCGGGCGCCGTTCTGTAGACTCAGCGCGTGAAGGAAGTCGTACAATTAATCCACGAAATGCAAGCCGCGGGGGTAATCCACGACTATGCGTTCTTCGGGGCCATTGCCCAGATGCGTTACACCGAGCCGGTGATTACATTGGACGTGGATGTACTGGTGGACATTCCGTCGCCAGATCGTATTGATTCGCTGGCTGGGGTTTACGAATTCTGTGCAAGGAAAGGCTACAGACCAGAGGGGGAGGCCGTCCGGGTGGGTTCCTGGCCGGTGCAGTTTCTTCCTGCCTTCAATGCGCTCACGCGCGAGGCCATGGTGCAGGCTGAGACGTGTGAATTTGACGGAATCCCGTCGCGCGTTGTCCGCGCGGAGTACCTAGCCACGATTGCCCTAAGCACGGGCCGCTCGAAGGACCACGAACGAATCCTAGCCCTGCTAGAATCGGGGAAGACGAGCCGGGAAAATATTGAAACCCTTGCACGGCGGCACGGGCTGGGCGAGGCCTGGCAGCGATTTGCGCGGAGGTTTCTCGATGAATGATGCCATTCGAAACCTGCTCGCCAAGCGGTCCCTTTGGCAGAAGAGCCGCAAGGATCTTTCGTGGGAGGAGAAGATCCACATGGTTGAACAGGTGAGGGACGAGGTCGCGCGCTGGCTTCCAGCGTACCGCAAGGGCACAATCTTCCCCGCGAAGCCGGATGGCAACCGGGGTTGATTCCGTCCGATTCAAACTTCAATTGACCTGTCGGTTCACCGGCGTTGACACGGAAGCACAGCCGCCGCTATCGTTTCCCCGCACATGAAGATCCTGGTGATTGGGAGCGGCGGCCGGGAGCATGCGCTCGCGTGGCGACTCTTGCGGGACGCGGGCGTCGAGCACCTGTGGTGTGTGCCGGGGAACGGCGGGATGGCGGGGCTGACCGGCGCCGAATGCCTGGCGGTCCCCCCGGGCGGGCTGACGGATGTTGCGGCGCTGGCGGCGCTGGGAGAGAGACTGCGCCCCGATGTGACGCTGGTCGGCCCGGAGCTTCCGCTGGTCAGCGGCATCGCCGATGAATTCGAGCGCCGCGGCCTGCGCGTCGTGGGGCCGTCGAAGGCGGCGGCGCAGCTCGAGGGGAGCAAAGCCTTCGCCAAAGAGTTTCTGCTGCGCAACAAAATCCCCACAGGGCCGCTGTACGGCATTTTCGACTCCGCGGGCGACGCCTATTCCGCGCTGTGCGCGGTAGACTGGCCCTGCGTGATCAAAGCGGACGGCCTGGCGGCGGGCAAAGGCGTGCTGGTCGCGTCCACACCCGACGACGCGACCGCCTTCATTGACCGGCTGATGGTGGCGCGCGAATTCGGCGCCGCGGGGGACCGCGTGCTTCTCGAAGAGGCGCTCCGGGGGCCCGAACTCTCCTACATCGTGCTGACGGACGGCGAAGCGATTCTCCCGCTGGTGCCCACGCGGGACCACAAGCGCGTTTTCGACGGGAATCGCGGCCCCAATACCGGCGGCATGGGCGCGTATTCCACGGACGACCTGGTTGCGGGCGATCTCGAAGAGCGAATCCTGGGCACCATCGTGCGACCCACGCTGGAGGCGATGGCGCGGGAAGGCCATCCGTACCGCGGATTTCTCTACGCCGGCCTGATGCTCACCTCCGACGGCCCGCAAGTGCTCGAATTCAATTGCCGCATGGGCGATCCGGAAACACAGGCCATCGTCGTGCGCATGGATTTTCATCTGGCCGAAGCGCTCCAGGCTGCGGCGGAAGGCCGGCTGCGTGAAATCAGCGCGCGGTGGAAGCCGGGCGCGAGCGCCTGCGTGGTGATGGCCGCGGCAGGCTATCCCGGCGAGCCGCGCACGGGCATGAAGATCGGGGGCTTGGAGGCGGCCGCGGACGTTCGCGACACCGTGGTGTTCCACGCGGGCACCACGCTCCAGAACGGAGACGTGGTAGTGAGCGGAGGGCGCGTGTTGGGAGTCACCGCGATCGGAGCGGATCTTGCCACCGCCGTCGCGCGCGCTTATGAAGCGGTGGGAAAAATCTCGTTCGACGGGGCTCACTCGCGGCGCGACATTGGCGCCAGCTCCGGGACCGCAGCCGTTTCCGGTGCGTCTGGTGGCGCCGGGACCCCGCCAAGGCGGGGCTGAGCGATGGCCGAGGTCGCCCATCTATTTCGCTGCCTGGCGCACCGGCTGCCCATGCACCCCTTGGCGGAAATCGAGGCCGTGGCGAACCGCGGTCTCTCCGGCTGCGCCCACGCGCAGCCCGGAGGCCTGCGGCAGGTGCTGCTCATGGACCTGGAAACCCTCCAGGAGATGCAACTCCGTCCCGGGGATGTGAAAGAGAACATCACCACGCGGGGATTCGACGTCCGCAGCCTGCGTCCCGGACAGCGCCTGCGCATCGGCGAAGCCTTGCTGGAGGTCACCGTACCCTGCGAGCCGTGCAAACGCATGGAGGAAATCCGCGCAGGGCTGAAAAACGAACTCCGCGGGCGGCGCGGGATTCTGTGCCGCGTGCTGGAAGGCGGGAAGATCCGGACCGGCGACCCCATCCTGGTGCTGGATTACGAGCGTATCGGCGCGTAATGACGGCCATCGCCTGGATGCGCAGACTCGTGCTGGTTCCCGTCCTCGCCTATCTCGCCGTAATCGTCCTGCTTCTAGCGTTCGAAAGGCGCCTGGTCTTTTTCCCGCAGATTCCCAGCCGGCTGACGGGCGATTGGTCGCCGCCCGATCTGGCGCACGAAGACGTCTGGCTGACTGCCGGCGACGGCGTGCGGCTGCACGGCTGGTGGATCCCCGCCCAAGCGAAGAGCCTCGCTTCGGAGGGCGGGCCCTCCCCGGCGGGCGCACGCGGCGGGGCAGGTGATCTGCCGACGTTTCTGTGCTTCCACGGCAACGCGGCGAACATTGCCTGGCGCGCGGATTTCTACCGCTTCCTGCGCGGGCTGCCGGCAAGCGTTTTCGCGCTCGAATATCGCGGCTACGGCCGGAGCGAGGGCGCCGCGAGCGAGCAGGGGATTTACCGCGACGCGGATGCGGCCTACTCCTACCTGGTCCGCGAGCGGGGAATCCCGCCCCGGCGGATCATCGCGCTGGGGCAGTCGCTGGGCACGGCCGTTGCTGCGGAGTTGGCCGCGCGGCGGGAACTGGGTGGGGTAGTGCTGGAAGCGCCGTTTCCGTCGGCTCGCGCCCTGGCGCGGCGCATCTATTGGTTTGTTCCGGGCCTCGGCTGGCTGATCCGTTCGCGCTTCGAGACATCACAGAATCTGGAGCGGGCGAGCCACAATTTCCCCGCGCCGCTGCTGGTGATTCACTGCACCCGCGATCCCGTGATTCCCTTTGCATTTGGGAAGGAGGTTTACGACCGGGCGCCGGAGCCCAAATCGTTTCTGGCCGTTTCCGGCGAGTGCCACGAGGAAGCCACGCTGGTGGATCCCGAGGGAGTGAAGCACGCATTGCTGGTTTTTGCGGAGCAGGTTCGCGCCGGCCAGCCGCCGCCCCGCCCGTAGGGGGCGCTGCCGGCCGCGGCGTGGGCAACGTTTTACGGCGAATCGGGCTTTGTGAGCAGCGTCGGCCGGCCGGGCGTGCTGTCGCGTTTATCCAATGGGGCGAGCGGCGCCAGCACCGACTGCCCGAGCACCCATTCCATGCCTTTCTGCTCCGTGATCAGCAGGATCATCTGTCGCGCACCGTGCGGGGAGATTCTCTGGAAGGCTGCGCGCAGGAATTCGAGTCCGTCGTCAATTTTGATTTTCTGGCTTTCGCCGCGTTCGAGCAGCTCCGCGGCGCGCCCGAGGCCCGGGTCGGCTTCGCGCAGCGCGGCCAGGCGGCTGTCGTTCTGTTTCAGCAGCTCGACAATCGGCGGCTCACCCGGATCGTTCGGCGGATAGCACGTTTCGAGCAGGGTTTTCGGCTGGCCTTTGTCGGGCGGATAAAGTTGCACGTATTCAGGGCGATGGATGGCCGTGCGATAGAAGTCGCCGCGCAGCGCTTCCTGTTCCACGTGGTAGCGCAGGCTCCAGACTTCGGGCCCGTATCCCGGCGAGTAGCCCACCAACAGCAGTTCGGTGAAGAGTGCGCGTGGCTGCAGATGGAGCGGCGCGTGGAGTTGCGCGGCGGCATTGCGTAGCGGCTCCAGGAATCCCAGGCCGATGCCCTCGATATCCGTGGCCGACGTTTCGTACGCCTTAGAGGGCGAGGCTCTGATGCCGACGGCGCTCCGCCGGAGTTCCGCATCCAGGCGGAGGGGGGGGCGGTTCGTGTCCGGCCAAACCCATTCCACCGGGCCCAGCAGCACGCCCACGCGCAGGCTGCCCAGGGGCACAATCAGGGGAGGAAGCGTTCCCGGTTCGACCTGGGATTCCGCGGTGATCACGGCAATCCCGTCCTTCGCCACCAGCACGGCCACGCGGCCTGCAGCTAGATTCGCCACCACTTCGCTTGCTGATTGTTGTGTAGATTGGGCTGCGACGCCGCGCCGGCCGGGCATTACCGCCGCGGTCACCAGCGCCGCGAGAACCGCACCTGCAACCGGGCACAGGCGCCGCAGAAGCCGGTGAGGCGAGTTCAACGCCATGATGCTCCTTAGAATGACACGTGTGGTCCCCGCACGCCACGCGCCCCTTGCCGCTCAGCCGCGGCCAGCGCCTTGCGTTAGAATAGGTGGCGTAGAGCGAAGCAATTCATGGTTTCGGGAGAGTGATGGGAATGTTTGGGAGCGGATTGCGGAAGCCGAAAAGCGTGCGCGTGGCCGGCAAACGGCTGAGCGAGATTCTGGAGGCGCATGAACGATTCGCGCGTGCGGCCGAAGGCGGCGCAAGGGCCGAACTGGCCGGCGCGGACCTGGCGCGCGTGGACCTTTCGGGCGCGGTGCTGACCCACGCCAACCTGGCCGGCGCGCGGCTGGAGCGAGCCTCTCTCCGCGAAGCAAAACTTACGTCCGCCGATCTCTCCGGCGCAAAGCTGCGCAAAGCGGACCTGCGCACCTGCGATGCCACGGCCGCGAATTTTGCCGGCGCGGATTTGACGGAGGCCGACCTATCCGGCGCGGAACTGTTTCGCGCGGACTTTACGGGCTGCCTGATGCTGCGGGCCAGTGTGCGCGCGGCAAATTTCCGCCTGGCCATCCTCCGCAATGCCGACCTGAGGGGCGCCGACCTCAACGTGGCCAGCCTGCGGCAGACCGACCTCGAAGGCGCGAAACTGGAAGGGGCGGACCTGCAGACTTCGATCATCCGCAAAATCTGAGGCGAGTTCCGAGACTCGCCGAGCATCGGGGCTGCCATCGAATCTTGCGCCGAACCGGGTGGAGAGTCTGGCTGGTGGAGAGGGAGTTTGGGCTAATCTTCTCCGCCGGGGATGGCGGGCACCGCACCGCGCGCCGCCGGGCCGCGACGCCGGATCTCGATGCCCAGGCGCTTGATCTTCTGATTCAGCGTGGAGAGAGGGACCTGGAAGCGCTCGGCGGCCTCCGTCTGGTTCCAGCTGGTGCGCTCGAGCATGTCCAGGATGATGCGCCGCTCGATTTCTTCCATGATGGCGAAGAGCGACGGCGCGGATTTGTCCGGCGACGAGCCGTTTTCGGCGGGAAGAAATTCAGAAAGCTGCAGGCGCACGCCCTTGACGATCTCGCGCGTGCGGATGGCCTCGGGGAGCAGGTCCAC
Organism: Candidatus Acidiferrales bacterium; assembly: GCA_035272605.1. Taxonomy (GTDB): domain Bacteria; phylum Acidobacteriota; class Terriglobia; order Acidiferrales; family UBA7541; genus JOPF136. Next base: position 9,788 of record DATEQM010000128.1, read on the forward strand.
ATCCATCACTTCCAAGGTAGAAAGGACCACGGCGCGGTTCACCGCGTTCTCGAGTTCGCGCACGTTGCCGGGCCAGCCGTAGTCGAGCATCAGCTTCATCGCATTGATGCTGAACCGCCGCGGGCCCTTGTTGTTTTCCGCGCAGTAGCGCGCCAGGAACGTTTCGACCAGCCCGGGCACGTCCTCGCGGCGATCGCGCAGCGGCGGCAGGTGCAGGTTGATCACGTTCAGGCGGTGGAACAGGTCTTCGCGGAAGCGTCCCTCGCGGACGTGCTGCATCAGGTCCAGATTGGAGGCGGCCAGGATGCGCACGTCCACTTTGATCACATCCGTGCCGCCCAGACGCATGAATTCGCGCTCCTGGATGACGCGCAGCAATTTCGCCTGCGTCTCGAGTCCCACGGTGCTGATCTCGTCCAGGAAGATGGTGCCTTGGTCGGCGATCTCGAACAGGCCCTTTTTCGAGGCCACCGCGCTGGTAAACGCGCCCTTCACGTGGCCGAAGAGCTGCGATTCCAGCAGGTCCACGGGAATCGAGCCGGTGTTCACGGGCACAAAGGGCTTGTCCACGCGCGTGGAGGAGGAATGGATGGCCTTGGCGATCAGCTCCTTGCCGGTGCCGCTTTCACCGGTGATGAGCACGGTGGAGCGCGAGGGAGCCACCTGCGCCACCAGGTCCAGCACCGCGAGCATTTTTTCGCTCCGGCCCACAATGTTCGGGAAGTTGTAGCGCTGCTTGAAGGCGCGCTTCAGTTGGACGTTTTCCTCGCGCAGCCGGCGGCCTTCCACCGCCTGCGCCACCTGCGCCAGCAGTTCGTCGTTCGACCACGGCTTGGTGATGTAGTCGAGCGCGCCGTTCTTGAAGGCCGCGCGCGCCATGTCAATCGAGCCATACGCGGTGATCAGGATGACCACCACGTGGGGGTCGCGCTGGCGCAGCTCGCGCAGCATTTCGATCCCGTTGCGGTCCGGCAGGCTCACGTCGAGCAGCACCAGGTCGTAGGGACGCGCCTCCAGCCGTTCGAACGCCGCCCGCGCACAGTCGGCCGGGTCCACTTCGTACCCTTCCGACGTCAGCAGCAGCTCCAGGCCTTCGCGGATTTCGGTCTCGTCGTCCACCACGAGGATGCTGGCTTTAGACATGAACGGACTTGCCCGCGGCGGGGAATTCCAGGCGGAAGGAAGTGCCCTTGCCCGGAGTGCTGCGGACGTCAATCCGGCCGTTGTGCTCCTGGACGATTCCGTAGCTCACGGAAAGGCCGAGCCCGGTGCCGCGGCCCGTGGCCTTGGTGGTGAAGAAGGGGTCGAAGATGCGGCGCAGGTTCTCGTCCGGGATGCCCGTGCCCGTGTCCGTCACTTCCACCTCGACCAGACCGTTCTGGCTGGCGGTGCGGACTTCCAGCATGCCGCCCGAGGGCATGGCGTCCCGCGCGTTCAGGAAAAGGTTCAGAAACACCTGCTGGAGGCGGTTTCCCGAGCCCTTGACCGGCGGCAGGCTTTCCTGGAACGACTTGAGCACGCTCACGTGCGCCACGCGGAACGGGTGGGCCACGAGCGTCAGAGTTTCCTCAATCACCTCGTTCAGGCTCACGGCCCCGAATTCCCCCGCGCCGGTGCGCGAGAAGTTCAGCAGGTTATTCACGATTTCGCTGGCGCGGAACGTCTGCTTCACAATCTTTTCGATGATCTTTTGCCGCGAATCGTCGCCCGGAAGCTGCTTGGCCAGCATCTGGATGTAGTTGGAGATCACGGCCAGGGGCGTATTCACCTCGTGGGCCACTCCCGCGGCGAGCAGGCCCAGCGAGGTGAGCTTCTCCGTCTGCAGGAGCTGCTGCTCGAGCTGGATGCGCTCGGTGATATCGTCGAGGATCACCAGCCGGCCGAGTTCGGCGCCCTGCTTATCCTCGAGCGGCGTCACGGAAACATTGACGATGAGGCCCTGGCCGGCGCGATTCACCAGCGGAAACTTATAGATTTCCCCGCCGTGTCCGTTGCCCGCGCGCGCCTCGAGTTCCGCCACCAGGTCCGCCGGGAGCACCGTGCCGACGCTCTGCCCCAGGGCATGATCCCGCGGGATGCCCGTGAGTTTTTCCAGTTGGGGGTTCCACGAATCCACACGGCCGGCCAGATCGAGCGCCATCACGCCCACGTTCAGCGAGCCCACGATATTCTCGCTGAAATCTTTCAGGCGCTCCACCTGCTCGGCCTTCTGCTCCAGCGACTGGTAGAGCCGCGAATTCTGCACGGCAATGCCTACGTAGCCGGCGATGCTCTCCAGCAACTCCACATCGTCGCTGGTCAGGAAATCGCCGTCCACGGTCTTGCCCACGCCGAGCACGGCCACCACCTCGTCGCGCACGCGGCAGGGAACGAAGTAGTTTAGGTCCAGGCGCTCGAGCGCGGCGCGCGCCTTCGGGTCTTCGATCTGCGCCGCGCGGCCGGTCTCGAAAAAGAGGTAGTTGCGTCCCGGCGGGAACGCGCCCTCCTCGAGGAAGCTCAGATCGGACGCGGCATCCGGATCGATGCCCATCGAGCGCGCCAGCCGCAGGCGCCCGGTCGGTCCCGGATCGCGGAGGAAGAGCGCCAGCCGGTCCACTAGGTAGGTCTGCGAGATGCGATCGAGCACGGAGTGGAGCATCGGCTCGAGGCGCACTTCCCGGGTGAGCGTGCTCCCGAACTCGATCAGCGTGCGGCGGTAGTCCAGACGGTCGCGATAGAAGTAGCGGTCCAGCCGCGTCTGCACCAGATCGCGCATGGGCTGGAACAAAAAGGCGGCCAGCAGCACGGCCAGAACGTTCACGATGCTGCTGTTGGGCACGAAGAGATGCGAAAGTTCGCCCACCAGCGCGATGACCACGAAATACACGACCACTACGCCCAGAGTCGCAGCCGTGTAGGCCAGCCCGCGCTTGAAGATGATGTCCACGTCCATCAGCCGGTAGCGGATGATGGCGTAGCCGAAGCACAGGGGCAGCAGGCCGAGGGAGACGACTGACAGCTTCATCCACGCGCTGGGCACCGCTCCGGCAAAAAACGGGAGGATGTAAACCAGAAGGAAGGGCAGGATACTGGCCACCGTTCCGCGCGTGACCCATTTCAACTGCTGGCGCAGCACGCCGCTGGGGGCACGGCGAGAACTCGCGAAGAACAGTCCGGCGGCCACCACAAAGTAAGCGCCCAGCAGGAACAGATCAATCTGGTCCAGGGCGATCCGCGCGCCCACGGTGGGCACGAATCCCTGCGACTGCGTGGCCACGGCGACCCGCAGGGCCAAAGAGAGCGCCGGAATTCCGTACACCAGGAACAGCGCCGTCTTCACTTTGCGGTGCCGCTCGGGGAACAGCAGGGCGAAGTGAACCAGCAGCGCCGGCTGCAGCAGCGACGCCACCACGTTCATCCAGTAGATTTCCTTGTCGAACGCGTTCAGCTTTCCCGTGTAATGGAACGAGTACAGGACGAACGACGCCAGGCAGAACAGGTAGAAATGCACCGCGCGTGGCGCCGTGGATCGCCGCGCCAGAATGAAAAGTCCAATGAAGAGGTAGAGCAAGCCAACGATTCGCAGGTAGTTTTGAAGAGAGGTCGAGTGGCTGGCAGGTTCCAGCACCAGGGAGGCCTCAAACTGCTTCCCGTTGCGGATCAGTGTGTAGTGAACTTCATTCCACGTACCGATCCGCCACAGCCGCCGCGGAACCTGGAGCGAACCTCGCACTGGCGCGCCATTGATGGCAGTCAGCACGTCGCCGGGCAGAATTCCCGCGCGTTCGGCAGGCGAGTTAGGCGCCACTAGCCAGACGACCGCGCCGGCAGGATCATTCTTCCAGGAGATTCCATCGTCGGGACTGAGAAACTTGCCAGACTGGCGGAAATTCACCCAGGCAAAGCAGAGGGCGACCGCAGTCAAAACGGCGAGGACTACTGCTCCCGGTCGCATCCGAATGCCTGACATTTCGCTTACCTTATGGGGTCAGACACACCCTTGCCCGTCATTTTTCGAGCACGTCGATGGCCAGGATCTATGATAACTCATTCCGGCTAAGGTATTAGAATCAATGGCGTTACGACGACTTTTGGAACGAGCAAGCTCGGCGTTTCCCCTTTTTTGAAGCTCTCTGTGAAATTGCGGAACCGGCGCGATTCCTAGAACTGGAAGCTCAAACCGCCGCGCAGCACTCGGGGCGAAGCCGTCAGCCCGAGGCGCCCATCCGCCGTGTACCGATAGACAGTCCCCTCTCCCATGACGTTGAGAAGGTCAGCCACGGCCTCCAGCTTCCCTCCTCCGAGGCATGCTGGGAGGGCCTGATGGATGCTGAGGTTCAGAAAGGGATCGGTGTCATAGAGAGTTTCGCCGTAAGCGTCTTGGCGCGAAACGTCCGGGCCACCCACCCACTTGTAGCCTGCAGTCAGCCGAGTTCCTGTTCGGTGGATGCGCGCGCCCACGCTCACGGCCAGGCTGCTGCGAGCGCGCTCTCGCAGGAGGGCGGGGAGAGCCGCGCCATCGTTCAATTGGTCGGCCGAGAGAACTCCCGCCCAGGCGTAAATCACGGCGGCCTCGAGATTCTCCGTGAATCTCTGCCGGTAAGCGAGGCGAGCGCCGTAGGTAGAGAGGCCGCCACCGTCCACGGCGTGTGAAATCGCCAGCGAGTCGATCGGCTGGGAGTCGCCGGCAAGGGACGTCGCGAAAACCGGCGTATGAGCGGACTGGTCACGGAAGCCGGCAACGGAGAGACTGCCGTTCTTCACGACGCGGTGCTCAATCCGGAACTCTTCGTGCCACCCGTTGCCGATCATGGGGTTTCCGTTGCGGAACATCACGGCGGGGAAAATCTCGAGCTGTCCCAGCGCGGATTCCAGGTTGGCGACGCCGAACTGCCCGCGCGAGGGCAGCGAGCCCGCGAACACGGTGGCCGTCCAGTCGTGCGCCAATTGCACGGTCACATCCGCCCGGGGATGCAGAGCAGAGGAAGAGTCACGAAGACTGACCCACACGTATTCCGCCGCGTAGTGAATCGTGACGCGGCCGTTCACGTGGACGCTGCCCGCCTGCTCGCTGCGCAGTGCCCGCAGCATGGGGCCCGACTCCCCGAGTCGATACTGCCGCAGCGCAAACGTGGTGCGGGGAGCATCGGCGGATTCGCCGAAGGGCGCCCAGGTGGTTGCCAGGCCGGCGGTCCCTCCCGCGTCGTAGCTGAATTGCCCGGCCAGGAAGAGTTTTCCATACACGCCGACGGGCTGGTCATAGGCGAAAGCGCTTTGCGTGAGGGAACTGGCGACCCCGGGCTGCGTTCCCCCGGAAGTCAACTCCACGCGCCCGCGCGGGGCCCTGCTTGTGGACGCCGAATCGGACCCCTGCCTGCCGCCGGCATCCTGGTCATCCTGCCAGCGGAGCACGGATCGAGTGTCCGCGGCGGTTCGCAGCACCCAATCCCAGTCATCTGCCTCAGTGCCGGACTCGCGAGGCTGGCGCAGCCGCGCCACCGAGGAGAATACGGAATCAAGTTGTAATTTCAGCACCGTGGTGGCGCTTCCGCTCACCACCACATTGCGGGAGAGCACGGGCAGAAAGCCGGCCAGGGTCACCCGGATGCTATAGGCTCCCACGGGCAACTTATCGAGAACGAACCGGCCGGCCTGGTTCGTGCGAACCCGGAGCGCATCCGATCCCAGCAGCCCTTCGGCAGTCACCCATACCGTGGCCCCCATCTGGGGCTTTCCGGCGAAGTCCACCACAACGCCGGCCAGTCGGCCGCTGCGCGTCTGCGCGGCCGCGGTCCCGGCGGAGAGCAGTGCCGCCAGCAGCACGACTCCGAGCGTTGCGCCTTTCCTGATCACGGCATCCTCCTTCCGGCTCAATTCTTGGCCGTCGCCACCGGGGCCTTCACCGTGAACTCGGCAGCGGAAGAGATCGATTGCTTGCTGATCTTGTCGTAGATCTGTACAGTGACTTTATACCGGCCGGGCTCGAACGGTTCAAGGGAAACGAGCTTCCGGAGTGTTATCTGCTGGCCGGTCTGGCCAAGCTCTGCCGAGGTCTCGCTCTTGCGAACCACTTCCTTCGGGACCGTTCCGTCGATGCGGGTGACCAAGTAATTAAGGTCCACGTCGGATTTATGTGTCTTCTCGTCCACGATGAGATTGTAGACCTGCAGGTAGAGTCCGAGCTGCTCCCCTGGGCTGAAACTCTGGTCCATTCGCGGACGAACCTTGGTATCCCCGATCACGAATTGGCCCAGCCCGATCTGCTTCGAGGAAACGCGCTCGATCTGGTCGGCCAGAATCATCGTGCTGGAGGTCAGTTTATCCTCGTCGTAGTGCGGCACGCGCAGTGAGGTGTACCAGGTGCCCACGTTGCCACTATTCATGTCCTTGACCACCAGGTCCAACCGGTACAGTCCCGGCCGCAGCGGCACCGCCTTCTGATACAAGGAAGCTCCCTGGAGAGACTGGCGCAGCAGCGACTCCGGGAAGTCCCGGTTCACGGTATCTTCAAACGTCTGCATCACACGGCCGGTAATTGTCGTGACGCGTCCGAACACTTCAAGCACCGCAGAGTGTACTCCTTCCTTCGACTGGAAGGTGAGCTGCCGGTTCGGGATCTGGATGGTAATGGGCACCAAAACCGTGTCGGAAGTAACCCGCATGTAATCCGTGCGATATTCGAATTTGATCTGATTCCGCAATACCCGTGAGGTGACCAGGGGCTCCAGATCCTTGAATTTCAACGGCGGCGGCGCCCCGATCTTGGCGAATTGCGAAATCCGGTCAAATTCGTTCCAGCTCGCTGGCCGGCCGCCCATCGCTGGGCCGCAGGTGGTCCCATCCGTGTTGGTGAACCGGCCGGCCTTCGTGGACTGACCGAGTGTTTCGGCCATGGTCAAGCCGGCATTCGGCACTTTGGCCAGCGCATCCTTTTCGCAGGGATCCATGGTCAGGTGATACTCCCCGGTCATCGTCGTGTCCACGAACTCCAAGTCCACGTTTTGGCCGATCCCCTCCAGGTAGCGGTAGTTCCAGATTTCAAAGGGATAGGTGGAGGTCTCTCCGCCGCCCTGCTCCGACGGGCGGTCGTAGGTCCCGCCGCTGGGGTGCGACTCGATGGAGTCCGGCGGGCCCCAGATGATATACGTCCGCCCGCGGTCCGTCTTCCAGCCCGGTATCCCCGAGGCGAAGTGCTCGTCCGCGTAAGCGATGCGCCGGTAATGTTCTTCCTTGAAGTTGTTTTCGGCAGATTCGGGGTCTGTGTTGCGCCTCCGCCAGAAATTCTCGATGAACTGCTCCCGCTCCTCGTTGGTGGACAGCTGCAAGAAAGCCCTGCGCTCCTCAGGCGTGATGATATAGACGACATCTTCCTCGAGCCATTTCCGGTAGGGCGTTTCCAGCTCTTTGAGCAGCCTCCGATCGCTCTTCTGCTTTAACTGGGCGCTCGGCTCCTGGCCCTGCGGAGATCCTTCGGACTGCGGACGGGCAGCAATCCCGTCAGGCACGCCAAACAGGAGGACGAGCACAAGCCCAATCAGGACCGGTTTCGGGGAGATCACTGAAGACACCCTTCCCCCTTCTTGCGCCTCAATTCTATATTTGGATAGGATGCCAAATCAATTCCCCGTGCTGTACCAAGCCAACCGGCTCAGCCATCCTTTGACCATCCAGCCGGAAGGCGACTTCCTGGATGTTGAAGAAACGACACAGTTCTTCGGGCGCGTTCTTAGAATACAAACTTCGCCGCGACTTGGATCACCCGCGGATTGCTGGAGAAGGCAATCGCGGGGTTATTGAAATTCGTGCTCGCCGGGTTCACGTAGTTGGACGCACTGGTGCTGGTGTAGACCACGTTGTTCACCTGGTTGATGCTGCCCGCGAGGTACTGGGGATGATTAAGGGCGTTCAGGAGCTGGGCCTCCAATTCCACCCTGAATCTCTCCGTGATTGCGATCTTCTTTCCCGCAGTGAGGTCCAGGTTATTGATCCGACGCATTTGAAGCGTATTGCGCCTCGCGACGTTGAGGCCGTTATTGGGTTCCAGCGCTCCTGGCTGGGCTTGAATGTACTGCGCCGTCGAATTTACAGCCGTATACGCTATCGTACAGGCAGTATGGGGCTGCGTGCAGGTGGGCTCGCAGCTATATTGACTGCCACCGGCTAGTCCTGTACCGACGATCACAGTGCCTGCAGCGAGGCAGGTGGGTGTCACGCCGCTTGCGGTGCCCGCAACTCCGGACGGGTTCACGAGCACCCGGTCGCTGGCGGAACTCCCGTCTAGGTTCCCGTCCATGAAGCTTTGAAGGTCCGCCCATCCACCGGACTGGAACGTGTAGACGGGCACGAAAAACCAGTTCCCAAGGAGTGTCTGCCGAAGCCGGCTTCCCGATTTGAAGTAGGGCGGCTCGTAATACGCAAGCACCGTAAACCGGTTCCTGTGGTCCAGCGCCGAGTTGCCCCAGTCCGCCGCGAGGTTCTGGCCATTCTGGGGTTGAACCGGATTAATCACGCTGTTGGGGTAGGCGGACGAGGTGTCGTCCTTCGTGTGGCTGTATGTATACGACACGTTGAGCTGCAAGCCGTGCTCGAATCGCCGCGTCACCTGGGCGGCCACGCCCCCGTAGATGGAATCGCCCTCGGACTGGTAGGAAGTCACGCCACTGTTTGCAAAGCACGGCGCGGGAGCCAATTGCCCCATGGAGTTCGGCAGCAGCCCATCGGTCGTTTGACCAGAGACAATAGCACACCCAGCCACGTACGCGGGCACGTAACTCGCCAGCGGCGTGGCGGTCTGCAGCGAGGTCAGCGTGTTGGAGAGCGAGGCCAGCGTTCCGACGGCGGGTGCAGTCAGGTACGTCGGAAGATAGGCTGTAGACGAAAGCGGGGACTGCCGGTTGAGGTTGATCGGGACGGGCAGGTGGTAGCCGTGCGTGCCCAGGAAGTGCACGTCTACGATGTAATTCTTCTTAATGAGGTGTTGCACTCCCAGGGTGTAGGAAATCGCCACCGCATTGTTGATGTTGACCGGGATTTGTCCGGTCGTGGCCGCCTGCTGGTTGGCAAGTGCGGTGGCGCCGGTCCCGGTCGTCCCGCAACCTACAGGCGGCGGGCAGGCCCCGAAGGTATTGAACCCGACAGCCGTGGGGAGAATCGCACCATTGAGCAGAAAGCTGTTGATGATCCCATTGGGGACACCGATCGCGGCCTCGGTGGCCTGGTCCCTGCTAATCGTGGAGCCCAGTTGCGGAACGCCGCCGTTGGCCACAGTGTTCAGCCCCAGGTTGTCGTAGAGCGCGTCGTAGTTCATGACGATGCCGCCGCGGATCACCCAGGTGCGGTTCTGATCCGGGGACCAGGCAAAACCGGCGCGCGGCATGAACTCGTTCTTCGGCGCGCGCGGCTCGCTCCAGCTGATCAACCCCAGCACGCTGGCGGCGCTGTTCAGGGACTGCATGCGCTCCCCAAACGGCACCGTGGCGTACTCGTAGCGCATTCCATAATTTATGGAGAGCCACGGCTTGATGCGCCATGTGTCGTTCACATATAAGCCCGTGCTCACCAGGTCGCCGTAATAAGTCTCTGTACCGGCGCTCCGCTCGGCCAGAATGTCCGGGTTGATATCGTAGAGATAGGTGCCCAGGGAAGAGTACTGATAGTTGCCGCGAGAGTTCTGCGTTAACCCGGTGGGAGCGATGTAGCGCCGGAGTTCGACGCCCGCGCGGATGTTGTGTTTTTTGTGCCACCAGTTCACATTTTCACTTGCTTGGTAGTCGTTCTCGATGGCGAAGCGCGGAGACTGCGGGTCCGGCCCCAACTGCGCATTGATGTCGGCGAATACGAAGTTGGGGAACTGGTCCAGCCCCGTGAAAGCGAAGTTGCCGGACGGGACGCGGTCGGAAAACCGGCTGTATCCCAGGCGTAGTTCGTTGCTCAGATCCGGCCGGAAGGTGTGGTAATAGCTCACGGATATTAGTTGATCGCGAAGCGGCGTCAAGAGATAGAACGCAGGCAATTCTGCCGCCGTGCCGATGGTGCTCGAACGGTTATAAATATATCGAATCCGGTACTGATCGTTTTTGGATCGGTTGTAATCTACGCCGCTCGCAAAGTAGTAGCTGTTCGTGTAGTTCGGGGCGGTCACACTCAGCAAGCCCACGTCAATATACGTCGGCGTGGAGCCCGATGGGCACGCATAGTGGGGGATCGGCTGAGACGGATTCGGCAGCGTAGGAATTGCCCCGCCTGTGCAGATCACGTCGGCATTGGTCGGGTTGGCAGCCGACAGCCCTGGCGGTGCCGCCGTGAGAGGGCACATGCCGCTGGTCGGAGTGGGAGCAGCCGTCAGGTAGGCCTGCAGGTATTTCAGGTTTGTCGGGTTCACCGAGATCGTGCCGCCCGTCCCGCTGGGGTTTGCGCCGGCCGGAAGCGCCGCAAGTTGTGCATAGCCAGCCGATGTCGGAGCGCACAAGCCTCCCGCGACGAATGAGGATTGGCCGAGCGGGTCGTATTCGCCGTTGGCGAAGAAAAAAAGCCTACCCTTGAGGAAGAAGGGAACGGGTCCGCCTATCTGGCCGCCAAAGCGGTTGGAGTCATAACGCGGCCGCTGCGGCTGAATCCCGTTCACAACGGCCTGTTGGTCGGTCGCGTCGAGGTACCGGTTTTCGCTATACGCGTAGGCTTTGCCATGGTACTTGCTCGTGCCGGTCACGATCGTCTGGTTGAACTGGCCGCCGTTGGAGTATCCGTACTCGGCGCTGTACACGTTCTGCAGGGCAGTGAACTCGGCGACCGCATCGTTGGGAACCTTTGCCACCGGCCCGGTGGCGCTCTTACTGTTGTTGTCCACGCCCTCAATCGTGAAGTTGTTGTTCGTGGGGCGCTGGCCGCCGACCGCAGGGCCCGTGCCGGATCCGACGCCTCCACTCGAGGTCACTCCAGGCTGCAGCAAAGCCAGGTTCACCACGCCCAGCCCAACCGTGGCCGTGAGCACGTTGGCCGTGGCCGTGGACACGCTGGCCGTGACCGTGGGCACGCCGGCCGTGACCGTGGGTACGTTCGTCGTCTCTTTCGTGTCGAACGTGCCTTCGATCTGGGGCGTGGTCAGATCGAGTGGCGGCGGGGCAACACGGGTCACGGAGGTCACCTTCTCGGTCGGCGCAAACAGGATGAACACGGCGGAGTTCGTGCGGCTCAATTGCACGGGAAAGTCCGTTTTCTCGTACTTGGCGAATCCTGCGGCGGTCACCGTGATGTTGTATGTTCCCGGCGGGAGGTCCGAGAAAAGAAACAGACCCTGGTTGTTCGTCGTGCCCGACCACGCGAAGCCCGTCGCTGGGTACACTAACCGGATATTCGCTTTGGGAACGGGCGTCCCGGAGTCGTCCTGGACCGTCACTGCCAGGTTGCCGCTCACCATCTGCGCCCACACGGTCCGGCCCAGCCCGAAAACCAGGAAAGCCAATCCGAGAACCAGAAGCTTTTTCATAGTTTCTGTATGCTCCTTAGTGATTTCTCTCCCCGCAACCCGCTGCCTCGCTTGAGCAAACATCGCGGGGCGAGGCGCCCGCTCATTCGCCACGCCTCCTCGCCATGCTGCCCCGCAACTTGATCCACCGCAGGAGAGGCACTGAACCAGCCCGCCCGCAATCCCTGAATATTAAATCAGAGATGCCGGTGACCTACGGTCTGAAGTTGTGGAAGGTCCGGAGTCGAGATTGAAACTCCAACCACACGCCCCTCGGAGATCGCCAACCGTTGCTCCAGGATTCGCTCCATCCTGCCAAGGCGGCAACTGCTCAAACCTGCTCCACCCTCCCGGATGGAGCCGTCCTCTTCCTTCCGGTTCAATTCTTGGCAGCAGCCGCGGCCGCTGCGTCCTTCACTGTGAACTCGGCTGTAGGCGAGATGCTTTGCTTCGACACATTGTCGGTGACGAGCACGGTGAATTTATACCGTCCCGGCGCCAGGCCGGCCAGCGGGATGCGCTTTTCGAGCGTCACTTGCTGGCCCGATTGGCCGAACTCGTCCGAGGTTTCCTTCTTCCGGAAGATCTCCTGAGCCGCCGCACCGTCCAGCCGGGTCACGGCGAATTCATAGGTCACGTTGGAACGGTGCGTCTTTTCGTCCACGCCCAGATTGTAAATCTGCAGATAGACGTTCATGTGTTCCGCGGGCTTGAAAGTCTGGTTGACGCGCGGGCGGACCTTGGCATCGCCGATGACGAACTGGCCCAGGCCTACCTGTTTCGAGGGGACCTGTTCCATCTGGTCGGCCAGAAGCAGCGTGCTCGCCGAGAGCTTCTCGTAATCGTACCGCGGGACGGCCAGGCGGGTGTTCAATACGCCGACGTTTCCGCTCTTCACGTCCTTCAGCACCAGGTCCAAACGGTAGAGTCCGGGCGCGAGCGGGACGGCCTTCTGGTACACGGACAGGCCCTGGCGCGCCTCCTGCGCCAGCGAATCGGGGAAGTCGCGGTTCAGGGTGTCCTCGAAGGTCTGCACCACCTTGCCTGTGAGCGTGGAGACGCGCCCGTACACGTCCAGCACCGCCGAGTGCACCCCGTCCTTGGACTCCCAGGTAAGCTGGCGGTTGGCGACCTGCACGGTTATGGGCACCAGATCCGTGTCGGAAGTGATGCGCAGGAACGAGAGTTCGTAGTCAAAGGTGAGCTGGTTGCGCAGGACCCGGCTGGTCACCAGCGCGGCCATATCCGGGTTCTTGAGCTTGGGAGTGGACAGGACATCGGCGAACGTCTGGATGCGCGTGAACTCATGGGGGTCGAAGGGATCGGCCAACATGCTTTTCGCACAGCTTGTTCCGTTTGGATTCGTGGCCCGGTAGGAGCGGGACGCATCCCCCATCATTTCCGACATCGACGATCCTCCCGCAGTCGTTGCGAGCGCGTCTTTCTCGCACGGGTCCATGGTCAGGTGGAATTCACCGCTCCAGGTCTTGTCCACGAATTCGAGATTGACGTCATCCCCGATTCCGTCAATGTGGCGATACCGCCAGTCCTCAAAGGGATACGCGGTCGTGGAGCCTCCCCCTTCCTCCGGAGTCCGCTCATAAGCCCCCCCGCTGGGATGGGAATCGGTTTCGTCGGGCGGGCCCCACATGATGTAGATGTGGCCGCGGTCCGTCCTCCAGCCGGGAAGGCCGGAAGCATAGCGCGCGTTGGCATACGCGATGCGGCGGTAGTGTTCTTCCTTGAACGCGTTGTCAGGGGATTCCGGGTTGGGATTGCGCTTCTGCCAGAACGACTCGATGAACTGCTCGCGCTCCTCGTTTGTGGAAAGCCGCAGAAATGCCTTTCGCTCGTCGGGCGTGATGATATAGACCACGTCCTCTTCGAGCCACCGGCGATAGGGCGTATCCAGCTCTTTCAGCAGCTTGCGTTCGCTTGCCTTGGCCTGCTTGGCTGCGTTTTCCGGGGGGCCAACGCTTTCGGTCTCTTGCTGCGCGGACTTGTCCTGAGGTTTGGCGCGGGCGGCCACGGCCGGCACAAGAATGGCCGCGACCAGCGCAAGAGTGATGGTAACCCTGTCGCACTTCACTTGGACACCCCAAAACCGCATGTCAACAATCTGAAACGCCAGATTCTAATGCCCCAAACTTCCCTCGTCAAATCGAGGAGCCCTGCAGAACGCTGCGGGATCTCCCTCTTAGCCCTTTGGATTCGTGCAATTACGGCTGAGTTGCCCCCCCTGTAGCAACACAGCGAAGATCTCTGGGCGTCGGCGCCTTGGTGCTGAGCGCAGTGACCGAAGGCGGCCGCTGCTGGGCCGTCCTGGGCAGTGTGGGATTCGGGGCGGGCGGCGGCGATTCCCGGCACAAAAACAAAGGGAAGGCCGGAAACGGCCTTCCCTTTGTCGAAGCGAGTTTGTGAAAGCTCGCCGGTGGAAGTTAGAACCTTATACGGCCGCCGAATTCGAACGCTCTCGGCGTGTTCAGCTGGCTCTCGAGCTGGCCCCAGTCCCCTGGGTCGTTCAACGAGTTGAAGGGGTCTGACAACTGGACATGGTTCAACATGTTGTAGAAAGCGACCTGGAACTCCACACTGACGCGTTCCGTAATGTTCGTCGTCTTCCTGATTTGCATGTCCACGTTATAGTACGGCTGGCCTCGCATTGCGTTGCCGTACCCCCCGTTGTGCCCGTTGTCGAAGCCCAGGACCGGGTTGCGGAAGCAGTTAAACACGGCCTGAGGGTTCTTGTACAGGTTGAGGCCATACACGCTGTTAGCGGCGCCGCCGATGGGTAGCTGATTGAGCCGGCTGGTGCCGAAGTTCGAGCACCCCGGGCCAGGGATCCGAACAGCCTGTTCATCGGTGTAATAGTTCACGTTGTCGGCCTCGCCGAATGCCTGGCCCCACAGGCCCAGGTTGAAGTTATAGCAGCACGGGAAAACAGTGATCGGAATGCCGCTCCCCGTGACGAAGATCGGGGCGACCGACCAGCCACCCAGGATGTGTCCTATGACACCCTGCTGGTTCTTGTAGTAGGGAGGCTGATAGACCATGAACATGTTGAGGCCGTACTTGCGGTCCCAAGCCTGGTTGCCGTAGCCGCGGTTGAGGTCATAGGGATCCGGAACCGTGTACTCGCTGGCGGCCTGGTAGAGTGCTCCGGTCCCAAGCGTGTGCGAGTACGTGAAGTTCGACTGCATGGTCAGGCCGTGCCAGTCCGACATCCTCGTGGAGAAGAACAGCGCGTTGTAGTTGCCGAAGCCCAAGCTGGTATTCGTGGCCACGCCCGAGGTGAGCTGCCCCGTCGCGCCGTAGGTTCCCGGCGGACTGAACGGGGTGTTCTCCATAGAGCGCCCGAAGACGAAGCTGGGCCCCAGATCCTTCCAGAGGTTATAGACTTGCTGGTTGGAGAGGTTGCTGCCTTCCTTGGAGACGACGGCGGCCGTGCAACTGGCGAAGCCCGTGCAGTACGCGGAACCAGTTCCGCCGAGGGCGGTCTCAAAGAAGTTCTGCGCAGTCACGGCTCCCGCGTTGGCGGTGCAACCGCCGCCTGCCAGTCCCGCGACGCCGCCGCAATACGCCATTACTACGCTGGCGTAGGCATTGGCAAACGACTGGGCGGCACCGCCGCCCGGGCAGGAAGCGGAAGTTCCGTCACACGTCAGCATGTAAGGAACCGCATTCAGGTCTATTGGCATGTACTCGTTACGGATGACGCGGCCGATGTAGCCCGCTTCGACCATGAACTTGGGGCCGATCTGCCGCTGGATTGTGAAGTCCATCTCGTAGCTCTTATTGGGCCTGAAGTTCGGGTCCAGAACGTCGCTGGTTGCGGCGACAGTATTGTTGATGCCCGGGAAGACGGGCTGAGGCAGAGTCGCGGTGGGACTGGCCAGCGGTCCCGTAAGACCATCCCAACCGCCTGCCGTTGGGCCAATGCGGAATGCACTCACGGGAGTAGAGCCACCAGTGCCAGGGCACGTGCCGGCCGTGGTCGGCGCCACGCACTGAACCGGTTGGAGCAGGCCAGTGCCCAACAGCGGCACGAGCACCAAGTTCACGCCGTTCAGGCGTCCATAAATAATGGAGAAGCCGCCCCGCACGACCGTCTTGCCACGCCCGATGACGTCTCCGAGGATTCCATTGTCGAAGTTCGGGCTCCAAGCCACCGCAAGGCGCGGACTGAACTGTCCGTAATATGGGTTGTAGGGGTACTTTTGGCCTCCGTTGGCGTTGCCCACCAGCGAGAAGCCAAGGTTCGGGTTGTAAATAGTCCCCTGCCGTGCCTGCTGCTCACGGGTGTTCAAGTAAGCTTGGGCGCCGATTGGCACGTTGGCGTCGTCCACCAGCAGCACCTGCTCGCCACTCGCCTCGGTCGGCGGCATCTCCAGCGTCCAGGCCAAGCCGTAAGTCAGCGTGACCGTGGGCTTGATGTGCCAGCTATCCGTGAAGTAGGTGTTGTAGTAAGGGATGGTGACGCGATCCTCCACCGGGGTCTCCGGCGGGTTCAGCGTGAGCTGCGGGCCAGACCGCGTATAGACGATTTGGTCCGTGGTCAGAAGGCCCAGCGCATCGCTGTAGTCGCGCTTCCAGTAGTTATTAACGGTGGCGCTCGACGCCATTACCGCCGCGGGGATGAAGTTCGTGAAGTCAATGGCGGTGGTGGAACCCAACTGGTCAACGGGGAAATAGTTGATCCCGCCGCCGTTGTCGGAGCGCTGGTGCTGGTTGTAATTGTGCTGGTAGATGCCGCCCCATTGCAGCAGGTGATTGCCCAGCACCCGGGTCATGTCGTCGCGAAGCTGGTGGTCGTGGCCGTCCCAGTAACGGGTGCGGATCGACTGGGTATTCACGTTGTAGGGCGACAGCACGGTGGTGGCGGACTCGCCGTTGGGCTCGAGGGCTGCGCCCAGCCCGGTAAGCTGCGGCGCAGCGCCCATGTCGCCCCACAGCCAGAAGTTGCGCAGATAGCTGTAGTGGAAGTCGTTGGTGAAGTTGTTGGTGATGTTGCTGGTCAGGCCGGCCGCCAAGGACCAGGGGATCTGCGGACGACTGGAAACCGCAGCGATTCCGCCGGCGCCCGCTGTGGAGAAGTCCGTCTGGCTGGTTGTGGCCCTGGTCAGCCGATAGAAGCGATAGCTGCTGAAAAAATGCTCCTTATCGCCGAAGTCGTGGTCAACGCGGGCAACCGCAAAGTCGGAGCGCTGCACGATCGGCACATTCCCACCAAACGCCTGGATGTTGGTCCCGTCGCAAACCGAGGGGCCCAGAACGGGGCAGCCCGTGACGTTGGCGGCCGGCATCAATCCCCAGAGCGCCTGCAACGTGGGGCTGACTCCAAGATTACGCGGATCGCAGGAGACTCCCCCGCAGGCTGCCTGAGTCGTTGCCGATGGGTACACGGTGCCTGTAACCAAGTCCCCTACCGTGGGGCCCGTGTACGTAGTCGTCGTCGGGTTCAGGTTGTAAACCGTGCCGGCCAGGTCAATCAGGCCTTGCCGCAAGCCCGGTCCCGGAACCGCCCTGAACAGCGTCGTCGAGTTCGGGTAGCGAAACCCTTCATAGTTGCCGAAGAAGTAGGTCTTCCCACCCAGGATCTTCTTCGGGATGATGGGCCCGCCGCCTGCGCCGCCGAAGCGGCTGTAATGGTAGGAGGCAATCGGAAGGCCGCTGGCGTTGTTGTCAAACGTGTTGGCGTTCCAGTTGTTGTCCAGGTAATACTCGTAACCCGTGCCGTGCCAGGCATCGTGCCCGCGCCGGGTGACCATGGATACCTGGGCGCCCGCGGAGCTGTTGAAGTCCGCGGTCTGCTGGGTGGTGCCGACCTTGAATTCCTCGATGCTATCGATCGGGGTCGGCATCACGCCGGTGGGCAAACCAGTGCCCAGAGCGTTGCTAGCAACACCCGACGGGTCGCCCCCGAAGCTGGGCGTGTAAATATTCATGGCCCCGTCCATGTCGTTGGTGTTCTGCCCGCCATCGAGTTGGAAGGCGTTCTGATCCATCACCGCACCAGACGTGCTCCCCTCGGGGGTCACGCCCGGTTGCATGACGACAAACGTCGAGGTGTCGCGGGTAATGCTCGGCAGAGAATCGAGAGCAACCCCCGAGAACGCCGTGCCCACCGTCGAATTGAGGGTCTGCAGTTCGGCGCCGGTGGAGGCCTGGACCTCGACCACTTCCGTAGCCACGCCAACCTCCAGCTTCAGGTTCAGCGTGAGCGTCAGGCCGACGGTCACCGTCTGGCCGGAAACCTTTCCCGAGCGGAAGCCCGTCTTGCCGCCGGTGAGATCGTAGGTTCCAGGCGGAATGTTCACGAAGAAGTAGCGGCCATCCGCGTTAGTCACTAGTTTGCGCGAGGCCTTCGTGGATATGTCGGTCAGCGTGACATCCGCGCCCACAATCACCGCGCCCGACGGGTCAGTGATCGTGCCGGCTACCGAACCCGTGGAAACTTGCTGCGCATGAACGGCCAGTGGAACCGTGAAGAAGAGAAACGACAAAGCAACCGCGAACAAAACAACTCGCTTGCTTAACATTCGACCGCCTCCTGGTTGGGCTGTTTCGGCCCGTCGAACTTCTCACCCCGAAACGTGTAAGCCACCGCGAAAACTAAACTCAAAGTCATCCTAAGATTTATATTTCCCCTCGCAAACCAACACGCCCGCCTACAATTCAGGGGTAGATGTTGCAAATTGGGTACCAGACCTGAAAATGTCAATTAACTCCATGAATTCAGTAAGTTAGGTGGGTATGACCACAGATTTAGGTCAGAATCATCTACATCAGGTCACAGTGCCATACAGTTTTTGGAATATAATCATCCCCTTATGCCTCAGGACTATCGCGCTTTTTGACTCCTTTCTTCTGACTTCTCATGGGTTTAAACGCTGTTCCGCTGCCCCATCCAGGTCCCTCGCGAGGGTATCTTCCGGCTCTTCAAACTGCCCGATGCGCCGCCGAATTCACTAAAGGTGTACTGCATTGTTGAATGGGATTATTTCTCTGCTGGGGGAGAGTTCCCTGGATGAAGTCCTGTTCATCGAGAATTCACAGAAATATGGTTGCGGCGAAGCATCCGCTCTTATCCAGTGGAATTTTGAACTGAACTAGATGGGGAAAAGCAGATTGGCATCTGTGGTCGGCTCTGGGCAGAGGTTTCCATCTTTGCGGCCCGCACCCGCGCCTAGCGCACCGCTTCCTCGGAATCGGGCGCTCACCTCGCCAAAGGAAAGCTGGAGCGGCGAACCATTTGGCGTTTTCCGCCTCTTCCGCTTAAAATGTTGGGAGCGGACACAATGGGCGGGGCTCAGTCCCCGGGGGTGCAGGAACTATCCCGCGGGGCAAGCTGTGTCCAGCTCGCAGCTCATCCCGCTCCCCCGTTTGCCCCGTTCGGTCGGACCACCCCGCCCGGCACGGAAACTTTTTGGGGCTGGGCGGCGTATCAAGAGATGCGCCCGAGGATCGGCAGTCCGGTGACCCCCGGGTGGAGTACGCGCCGGTGATGAGGACGGCTTTCCAACCATGAAGACGTGGAAAAAAGTGCTGCTCGGGATCGGTGGGGCTTTCGCCCTGCTCATTGGAGGGAGCGTCTATCGCTACGAGACGACCAAGGACGTGGTCACGGTGCAGACGGCAAAAATCGGCCGTGAAGACCTGGTTTCTCTCGTCACTGCCTCCGGGGAAGTCAAGCCGCGGACGTATTCCAACGTGCTCGGCGAAGGCTTCGGGAAGATCAAGGAGATCGTGGTGAAGGAAGGCGACCACGTGAAGCGCGGCGACGTGCTTCTCAAGCTGGAAAGCATCCAGCCCGGCGCCGACGTGGATGCGCAGCGCGCCGCCATCCAGGCGGCTCAGGATGCCGTGCAATCCTCCGAGGCCAACTACCGTTCCGCGCAAGCCACCGTGGCGCAGCGCCAGGCCGATTTCGTGCACGGCCAGTTGGATTTGCAGCGCTACGAGGAACTCCTGAAGGAAGGTCTGGTCCCCAAGCAGGACTACGACACGCGCAAGGCCACCTTTGACGGCGCCAAGGCCGCGCTGGCAGCCGCCCAGGCGCAAATGCAGCAGGCCAAGAGCGACCGCGACAATCGCCGCGGCATGCTCGAGCAGAATCAAGCCCAACTCACGCGCCTCGCCGACGTGTTCCGGAAAACCACCTACGTCGCCCCCATTGATGGCCTGGTGAGCTTTATCGCCGTGCGCGTGGGCGAAAACGTGGTGCCCGGCATTCAAAACGCTTCGGGCAGTTACCTGATGACCATCTCCGACATGTCCGTGGTGACTGCGGAGGTGATGGCCGACGAGACCGACATCGTCAACGTGCACCTGGGCCAGCGCGCCGACGTGACGATTGACGCCCTTCCCGGCAAGTTTTTTAAGGGCGAGGTGACCATGATCGGCGATCAGGCCATCCTGCGCTCCTCCGGCCTGGCCACCACGCAGACCACGGCGAGCAACCAGGAAGCCAAGGACTTCAAAGTCGTCGTGACGCTCGATAATCCGCCGGACAACATCCGGCCCGGGCTCTCCACCACCGCGAAGATCCAGACCGCGCAGCAGAAAGGCGCGCTGGCCATTCCCCTGCAGGCGCTGGCCCTGCGCACCCGCAAGGATCTGGACGAGGCTCAAAAGGCCGCGGAAAAGAAGTCCAACTCCGGCAGCGTGGTGCTGGCCGCGGCCAAGCTCGCCGCTCCCGGCGCCGACCCGAAGAAGGAAGAGATTCAGGGCGTATTCGTGATTCGCAACGGCCGCGTGCAGTTCGTTCAGGTGGACACCGGCATTACCGGCGTCACCGATATCGAAGTGAAATCCGGCCTCAAAGCAGGCGACGAAATCGTCACCGGAAGCTACAAGGCGCTGCGCTCGCTCAAGCCCGGCGACCGCATCAAAGTGGACAACACCACGCCCCAGAAGGAAGAGAAGAGTTGATCGCCGTGGCGCCCCAGGAAGCGCAATCCCATGGCCGCTGACGCCGTGGCAGCCGTGCCAGGCGAGGTCCGCCAGGACCTGCTCGACCGCGGCGCTGTGATTTTCACCGAGGGCCTGGCCAAGACCTATCAGATGGGCTCGGAAGTGGTGAACGCCCTGTGCGGCGTGGACCTGGAAATCCGGCGCGGCGAATACGTGGCCATCATGGGGCCTTCTGGTTCCGGTAAATCCACGCTGATGAACCTGATCGGCTGCCTCGATTCGCCCACTTCCGGGAATTACTGGCTGGCCGGCCGCCTGGTGAGCGCGCTCGACGACGACGAGCTGGCCTACATCCGCAACAAGGAAATCGGCTTCGTCTTCCAGACCTTCAATTTGCTGGCGCGCGCCACCTCGCTGCACAACGTCGAGCTGCCGTTGATTTACAACGGCACGCCCTCGGAAGAACGCATCGAACGCGCCAAGGAAACGCTGCGCATGGTGGACCTGGCCGACCGCATGATGCACAAGCCCAACGAACTCTCCGGCGGCCAGCGCCAGCGGGTGGCCGTGGCCCGCGCACTCGTCAACAAGCCTTCCATCCTGCTGGCCGACGAGCCCACCGGCAATCTGGACTCCAAAACCGGCGCGGAAATCATGGGCCTGTTCCAGAAATTGCACGAGCAGGGCAACACCATCATCCTGGTCACTCACGAAGCGGACATCGCTGCCCACGCCCACCGCGTCATTCACATCCGCGACGGCCGCGTTCACTCCGACGAACGCACCAGGCAGTAGCAGGCGCCTGCCGCGGCCTCTGGAGTACACGAATTCCATGGATCGGCACTTCACGATGCTTGGAGTTTAGTGTGCACACTTTTCCCGAGTTGTCCCGTTGTGCGGAATCGCCGCCCCGCGTTGGGAATCCACGTTCCTGCTATACTCCTGCGTTCGGGCACAACTGGTTTTTGTACGATGCGATCGAGCGGTGGAGTGATGCGCGGATCCGATGGCTGACCAGAAGCTTCTTTTCCACGAGCGCGCGGAGCCGGCTGCCACGCAGCACAAAAGCGGCGTCCTCCCGTCCCAGTCCATTCGCGAGCTGATTTCCGCCGGGCGCATCGCGCCGCGCAAGCATCTCCACAGCGAAATTTCCGAGGACCAGATCCAGCCCGCCAGCATTGA
>DATEQM010000129.1:0-12962 GCA_035272605.1 Candidatus Acidiferrales bacterium
CAGTGGGTCACTCGCCAGGATAAAGAGGCCGTGGTGATTCTGCCCGCGGAGGAGTTCGAGAGGCTGCTGGCACGTTCCAAGCAGCCGCAGAGCTTGGTCCAGTTCTTCGCCGAATCGCCGCTGGCTCAGGTGGCCATAGACCTGGAGCGCAAGCCGGATTACGGCCGGAAGGTCCGGCTGTGAGCGGGTTTCTGCTGGATACCAACGTGATTTCCGAACTCGTGAGGCCCGCACCGGAGGCGAGGGTGGCCGGCTGGGTCGAGGCCACAGATGAGGGCCTGCTGTATCTGAGCGTGCTCACTCTGGGGGAGATCCGCAAAGGCATCGACTCGCTGCGAGACGTCTCGCGCGGCGTGGCGCTTGAGGCATGGCTCGAAGGTGAACTCGTCCTACGGTTTGCGAATCATATCCTGCCGATAGACCGGGCAATCGCCGACCGCTGGGGACGCCTGGCCGCCCGGGCAGCCGCGGCAAAATCTGCCTTGCCGGTGATTGACGGATTACTGGCGGCCACGGCGATGGAACACAATCTCACCTTGGTGACCCGCAACACCAGAGATGTCGCCGCGAGCGGCGTCCCGGTGTTCAATCCCTGGGCGGCGCCGCGATAGTCCCAGCAGCACATCCGATTCTCGATCAGACAATTGGAGGCATGGTCCCTCGGGCCTCGGGCGGCGGTTCGAGGGAGTTCCCGTTCTGCGGTTGCTTCTTGCCGCGCAGCTCATTCTCTCTCTCGCGTACCCTTCGTCCGATTCCTCTCTAGTTCCAACATCCAACGACAACCGCTAACTTGCTCCCGGCCCGCGCTTCCGCCATACTCAATGTTTTGACGCCCTGGATTGACAGGCTCTCATACCCATGAAAAAACCAGCACGCTTCGCCCTGCTCGGCGCTTTTTTGGCCGCAACGCTATCGGCCGCTCCGGCCTGGCCTCCAGTCCCGTCCTCGGACGAGGCCGCGCGCGCCGTGAATCCTGCCTCCGACGCGTTGCTCGACTCCATGCAGTCGGAGCTGCAGCGCGCTTCCACGAGCCTTTCGAAGTCCGACCCGCCCGCCTATTTCCTGAGCTATTCGGCATATGACGGCGATTCGGTGACCATTGTGGCGTCGTATGGCAGCCTGCTGGCTTCCTTTTCCAACCGGGTTCGCCGGGCCGGCGTGATCGTTCGCGTTGGCTCGCCGGAACTGGACAACACGCATGGCCAGAACCGCCGGTCCGCAATCACTCAGGACGAGTTGCCGCTGGAAGACGACCGGGGCGCGCTGGTGCGCAGCTTCTGGTGGCTCACGAATCGAGGGTATCGCTCCTCGGCGCCGGCTTTTCTGAAAGTGAAGACGGACACGGCGGTGCGCTCCGAGGAGGAAGACAAATCCGCGGATTTCTCCGCCGAGCCGCCCCAGGTGCAAGTGGACACCCGCGTTCCCTCCAGCGACCTGAAGGTGCATGAATGGGAGGAGCGCCTACGGCGCGCCTCCGCCTGGTTCCGCGAGTACCCGGAAATCTACGAGTCGGAGGCCGTCTTCCAGGCGCAGACGTCCGACTTTCACTTCACTTCGAGCGAGGGCAGCCGCCTGGCGCAGCCGAGCCGGCTGGCCCGCCTGGTTGTGGAAGCGATGACGCGCGCGGACGACGGCATGGAATTGATGCGCGTGGAGACCTATCAGGCCCCGCAGGCCTCCGATCTGCCCAGCGACGCCAAACTCCGCGCCGACGCCGAGAAAATGGCCGCGGACTTGAAAGCCCTGCGCGCCGCTCCCGTGGCCGAGCCTTTTGCCGGGCCGGCGCTGCTCTCCGGCCGCGCCGCCGCCGTGTTTTTCCATGAGGTGCTCGGACACCGTCTGGAGGGCCACCGGCAGCGCGACGAGGAGGAAGGCCAGACCTTTACCAAAAAAGTGGGCCAGCAAGTGGTCCCGGCATTTCTCAGCATCGCGGACGACCCCACGATCTCCACCCTGGCCGGCGAAAAACTGAGCGGCTCGTATGCCTTCGACGACGAGGGCCAGCCTGCCCAGCGTGTGGAACTGGTACAGAACGGCGTACTGCGCAATTTCCTGATGTCGCGTATGCCCATCAAAGGCTTCAGCCGCTCGAATGGCCACGGCCGCGCCCAGCCCGGCCTGATGCCCACCGGCCGGCAGGGTAACCTCATCGTTACCTCGACGAATAGGGTCAAAGAGACAGAGCTGCGGCAGCGCTTAATCGACGAAGTGAAAAAACAGGGCAAACCGTATGGCCTCTACTTCGAGGACGTGCAGGGAGGATTCACGCTCACGCAGCGCGGGCTGCCCCAGGCCTTCCAGGTTCTCCCGGTGATCGTGTGGCGGGTGTACGCGGACGGCCGGCCGGATGAACTGGTGCGCGGCGTGGACATCGTGGGCACGCCGCTCGCCGCGCTGAATCGCATCCTGGTAACCGGCGACACGATGCACGTCTTCAACGGCATCTGCGGGGCCGAATCCGGCAGCGTGCCGGTGTCCGCTGTTGCCCCCGCCATGCTGTTCTCGGAAATCGAGGTGCAGAAACGCGAACATTCGCACGAGCGCCCGCCGCTGCTGGCCCCGCCGGGATTCGAAACCACCGCGACGTCGCCCGCGCCGGCAAAGGCGGCAGCAAAGCCGCGGGGAGCGTCGCGATGATGTCCCCCCGGTCGCTCCTCGCTCCGCTGCTGTGTGTCGCATTCGCCCTGTGTCTGGCGGTTCGCGCCCCCGGCAGCTCGATGCCGCCCGCCGTGGATGCGCCACGCGCCTCGGGCGTCTCTGCCGCCGCGGCCGCTGCGGCTTCCGATCCGGTGCTCGAGGCCATGCAGCAGGAACTGGAACGCTCCAAGGCCCAGCTGAAAATGGAGAATGTGCCCGCGCCCTTCTATATCGAATACCGCGTGGTGGACAGCGACAACTACGATTTGCGGGCGGAGTACGGATCCACGGAGAACGAGCGCCGGAGGCGATTCCGCTTTGGCCGCGTGGTGGTGCGCGTGGGCGATTATCACCTGGATAGTTTC
The DNA here is from genome assembly GCA_035272605.1 of Candidatus Acidiferrales bacterium. Classification (GTDB taxonomy): domain Bacteria; phylum Acidobacteriota; class Terriglobia; order Acidiferrales; family UBA7541; genus JOPF136. The sequence goes on from DATEQM010000129.1 coordinate 3,003, forward strand.
TACGAGTCGGGCACGGGCGAAGCTTTCACCATGCCTCTGGACAACGACACGCTGGCCCTCCGCCATGCCCTGTGGCTGGCCACCGACAGCGCCTATAAATCCGCGAACGAGGCCCTGACGGCGAAACAGGGGCTCTACAAGCGGTTTGCCATCGCGCAAACGGTGGACGACTTTGCCAAAGAGCCGGCCGTCCAGTCGCTTGGTCCCCTCGCCAAACTGGAATTCGATTCCGCCAAATGGCGCTCGCTGCTCGAAGCTGCCACCGGGCTGTATCGCGACTATCCCGAGGTGGAGACCGTGAACGCGGAAGCTCATTTCGTTGCCACGAACACTTATTTCATCAACACGGAAGGCACGGTGCTGCGCAGCGGCCGCGCCGGCTATTCCGTCTCCCAGGTGGGCAGCACCCAGGCACCGGACGGCATGCGGCTGGAGCGCTCCCCGGGCGAGGCCTACGGCGACCCCTCCGAACTCCCCTCGCGCGAGAAAGTCCTGGGCGACATGCGCGAGATGCTGCAAACGCTGACGGATATGCGCAAGGCGCCGATCGTGGAAGAGGAATACCGCGGCCCGGTGCTGTTCGCGGCGGACGCCACGAACGACGTGGTCGAATCGCTCCTGGCCGCGAACATCGTGGGGCGGCGACCGCAGCCCAACGTTTCCGCGAGGACGGTGGGCGCTTTCGCCTCGAGCTACAAGAGCCGCGTACTGCCCGATTTTCTGTCGCTGGTGGACGATCCCACGCAGGAGAAATTCGCCGGGCACTCCCTGATCGGCAGTTATCGAGTGGACGACGAAGGGGTGCGCGCCGCACCCTTGGAGGTAGTCGAAAAGGGAATTCTGGATAACTTCCTGGTGGGTCGCCGCCCTATCCGAGGCTTTACGGAATCCAATGGGCACGGCCGCCTGGCCCAGGCCGGGCAAACCGAGCCCTCGCCTGGGGTGCTCCTGCTGCGGGTCGCCCAGCCGCTTTCCCCGGAGGAGTTGCGGCAAAAGCTGCTGGACCTCTGCCGCCAGCAGGATCGTCCCTACTGCTACTCCGTCGAGACGCTGGGGCCGCGCCTCTCTCCGCGCCTGCTCTACCGCGTGTGGTCCAAGGACGGACGCCGCGAGCTGGTGCGCGGCGCGGAATTCCAGGAACTGGACACGCGCAGCCTGCGCTCCGACGTCATCGCCGCCGGCAACGACTTTCTGGTGAGCAATCGCCTGGGGCTCACCCCGCGCACCGTGATCAGCCCCTCGATCCTATTCGATGAGCTGGTAGTGAAACGCGCGGATCAAGCCCGCGAGAAGCTGCCGGAGTATCCGGCACCGCCGCTCCCGTCGGGCCACTGATGCCCCGCGACGCGGCGCGGGTGTAAGATTCTCCGAGCGCCTGCCCGCCATCGCGGCCAGGCATCGCCCATGCGCTTCGCATGCAATGCCATTCTCGTTGTTTCCACGATTCTCGCCGCGCCGGCCGGTTTCTCGCCCTCGCAGCGAACCCAGGCGGCCGCGCCGCGCGTGCCCGTAGTCGTCGAACTCTTCACTTCAGAGGGATGTTCGGACTGTCCTCCCGCGGACAAGTTCCTCGCCGAACTGGGCCGGACGCAGCCGGTGGCGGAAGCCCTGATCATTCCCCTCGAAGAGCACGTGGACTACTGGGACCACGACGGCTGGCGCGATCCCTTTTCCGATCCCCTGTTTACCTGGCGCCAGCAGTGGTATGCGCAGCACTTCGGCCTTGCCGGTCCGGCCACGCCGGAGATGGTGGTGGACGGGCGCGCGCAGTTTCTGGGCAGGGCAGTGGGCAAAATGCGCGAAGCCATCGTGGAGTCTGCGCGCGCCCCGCGCGCCCTGGTGGCTCTCACGCTCGCCCCGGGTGGAGAGAAGGGCGCCCTGCAAGCCACCATCCGCATCCAGGACTACCCCTCCAATCTCCCTGAGAAGGACGACAAAGCGGAGGTCCGCGTGGCCGTCACGGAAGATGACCTGCCCTCCGATGTGCGCGCCGGTGAAAATTCCGGAAAGCATCTCGAGCATCAAGCCGTGGTGCGAAAACTCTTGTCCGTCGGCGAGGTGAAGCCGGGTGAAGCCTTCTCCAAGGAAGTAAAGATTCCCCTCGCCCGGGAATGGAATCCGGAGCACCTTCACGTGGTCGTCTTCCTTGAAGCCCATTCCTCCCACCAAATCGTCGGTGCCACAACCTCGCCGGCTATTTCCCGCTAGTGAGCGCTCCACATTTCCCACCCAGTCCGGGCGAGGGTCTGGTATTTTGGCGCGGAGGATTTTTCCATGCATTCCCTTCTCACCGTGAGGCGACACGCCGTGGCGGCCCTCATTCTTCTGTTGCTGTTGACCGTGGCGTTGCTCCCAGTTCCGGCGCAGCAGCCGCCGCAATTCAGAGTGGACGCCGCCTGGCCTCTGGAGTTACCGAACAATTGGATCATGGGGCAGGTCGGCGGCCTGGCCGCGGACTCCCACGACCACATCTGGGTGCTCCAGCGTCCCGGCTCGGACACCCCGGACGAACTGGGCGCGGCGCAGTTGCCCAAGCGTTCCATGTGTTGCCTGGCCGCGCCGCCGGTGCTGGAATTCGACGCCGCCGGCCATCTCCTTCACTCCTGGGGTGGCCCCGGTCCCGCCTCGGCGGGCTACAACTGGCCCAAATCCGAACACGGCATCCACGTGGACAAGCACGGCGACGTGTGGATTGGCGGCAATGGGCCCGCCGACCGCATGGTGCTGAAATTCACGCAGGATGGCCGCTTCCTGATGCAGATCGGCAAGCCCTCAACGGATCCGATGGACAGCTCGCGCACCGACATCCTCGGCCGCCCCGCAGGAATCGACGTGGACGAAGCCGCCCACGAGGTGTACATCGCAGATGGCTACGGAAACAAGCGCGTCATCGTCTACGATTCCGAGACCGGCGCCTTCAAGCGCCTGTGGGGCGCCTACGGAAACAAGCCTTCCGACGCCGACCCCGGCCCGTACGCGCCGGGCGCCCCCAAGGCCCAGCAGTTCCGGAATCCCGTCCATTGCCTGCACATCGCGGAGGACGGTCTTGTGTACGTCTGCGACCGGGTGAACAACCGCATTCAGGTGTTCAGCAAGCAGGGCAAGTTTGTGCAGGAGTTTTTCGTGCGTTCGGAGACACTCGGCCAGGGCTCGGCGTGGGATCTGGCATTCTCCGGCGACAAAGGCCAGAGGTTCCTCTTCGTGGCCGATGGGGAAGACAACGTGATCTGGACCCTCGAGCGCGACGACGGCAGTCTCCTGGGCACCACCGGCCACAACGGACGCAACGCCGGCCAGTTCCACTGGATCCACCAGATCGCCTCCGACTCCGCCGGCAACCTCTACACCGGCGAGGTGGACAGCGGCAAACGCATCCAACGTTTCGTGGTCGCCAAGGAATGAGAAAGGCGCCCACGGGCCGGCGCTCGCGGAGGAGATCGTCTCCGCAGATGAATATCGTGTTAATCCGAAGTTACGCGCCGAAGAAAGCTGCATGCATAACACAAAAAACTCGCACGCCGCAAAGCGGCCCGCTATAGACTCTTCTGCGGGGGCGTTTCGCCCAGCCCGGGAGCGTCCCGCGGGAGGTCATGCGCAAGTGAGGCGGCTGCTGATCGTAGAAGATGATAAAGACATCGTCGAACTGGTGCGTTACAACCTGGAAAAGGAAGGCTACCAGACGAACGTGGCCGTGGACGGGCTGACGGCTCTTTCCACGCTCAAAAAATCGCCTCCCGATCTGGTGATTCTGGACCTGATGCTCCCGAAGCTGCCCGGCCTGGAAGTGTGCCGCGAAATCCGCCGCGACCAATCGCTGAACCGCCTGCCCATCCTGATGCTCACGGCGCGCGGGGAGGAGGCGGACCGAGTGGTGGGCCTGGAGATGGGCGCGGACGATTACGTGACCAAGCCGTTCAGCCCGCGCGAGCTGGTGGCGCGGGTGAAAGCCCTGCTGCGCCGCACCGAGCCCGCCGGGGAGATGGACAAACCCATCGAGATTCGCGGGCTGCACATTGACCCGGCCTCGTATCGCGTGGCGCGCGGGGGCAAGCCGGTGGCGCTGAGCACGCTCGAGTTTCGCCTGCTCTATTACCTGGCGCGCCGGCCGGACCGCGTATTTTCGCGGGACCAGTTGCTGGACGCCGTATGGGGCACGGACCGCTTCGTTACGCCGCGCAGTGTGGACGTGTACATCCGGCGGCTGCGCGAAAAGGTGGAAGCGGATCCCGAAAAGCCCGAGTACTTGAAAACCGTGCGCGGTGCAGGCTACATTTTTGACGCGCGTGGCGAATAACCTCCTCTGGCTCCCCGTCGCTCTCCTGCTGCTCGCGGCAGCAGCGGCCCTGCTGTGGCGTCTTTCCTTTCAGCGCACGCGCCGCCGCCTCGGGGAGCTTCGCCGCGCCGTCGAAAGTCTCGGGGCCGGCCAATTCCGTCCTCCGGCCGTGGCCCACTTGCGGGGCGAATGGGCCGCAGTGGCCGGCTCCCTGGCGGACGCCGCGGCCCAGCTCGCGGCAGATTCCACCCGGCTCTCGGACGAGCGCGATTTCTCCGCTGCCGTGCTGGCCAGCATGACCGAGGGCGTGGCCGTGGTGGACGACCGGGAGCGCATCCTTTTCGCCAATGGCGCGTTCGCCGAGGCCGTGGGCGCCGTGGAGGAGTGCCGCGGCCGCACGCTGCTCGAAGTCGTGCGCCATTCCAGCCTGATCGAAGCGGTGCAAGGCGCCCTCATGCGCGCGGAGATGGTGCGCGCGGAGGTGGAATTCGGGACCGTGCGGCCGAGGACGTTCGCCCTGACCGCCGCGCCGGTGGCCCCGCCGGAAGCGAGCGCGGCGCGCGGCGCCGTCCTGGTGCTGCACGACGTCACGGAGATCCGCCGGCTGGAGCGCGTGCGCCGCGACTTTGTGGCCAACGTCTCCCACGAGCTGCGCACGCCGCTCACCACCATCCAGGGATTCGCGGAAACGCTGCTCGGCGGGGCGCTCGACGACCCCAAGTCCCGCGGCAAGTTCCTGGAAATCATTCGCGACCATGCCGCGCGCCTGGGCCGCATCACCGACGACCTGCTCAAGCTTTCCGCCATCGAGGGCGGCAGCATGACCTTCCGGGTCGAGCCGGTGAGCCTGCCGCAGCTCATCGAACACTGCATGGAGGCCGTGTCCCTGAAGGCCAAGGCGCACGGGCTGGAGATCGCCAGCGACACGCCGCAGCCCCTGCCGCTGGTGCGCGGCGATTCGCTGCGGCTCGAGGAAGTGCTGAAGAACCTGCTGGAGAACGCCATTCAGTACACGCCATCGCCCGGCCGCATCCGGGTTTCGGCCGCCCTGGAGGGCGATTACGCCGTGCTGTGCGTGGAAGATACGGGCATCGGCATCCCCAGCACGGACCAGCAGCGCATCTTCGAGCGCTTCTATCGCGTGGACGTGGCGCGCTCGCGCGAGGCCGGCGGCACCGGCCTGGGACTGGCTATCGCGAAACACATCGTGGAAGCCCATCAGGGGCGACTGTGGGTGGAAAGCGAATTGGGGAAAGGGTCGCGCTTCTTTGTGGCGCTGCCGGTGTGGCCCGCGGAGGTGGTTCCCGCCTCGCCAGCTCCCGCGCCAGAAGCAGGAGAGGCCATCTTGTCGAAGACCATGAGGAACGACGGGCCTGCCCCTACTGGAACTGCCCCACGAACCGATCCAGTGAGCACGACCCGACCCCCAACGGCCTAGTCTCCCGGACTTGAGATTCCTGCCTATTCGCGCCTGGCGGCGGGAGCCTTCGTGCCACCCATTCAAACAGAATTCACATGGAGCCAATGCCCGCGTAACCCCTCTCCTGTACAAGAGTGGTCGAGCATTACGGCGGTTCTGAAGGTCACTGGGGCCGCCGGACCTCACCACAATTCTAACCTCTCGGTAGCGGGCCGGCGTTCCCCTGGCGCCGGCCCAATTTTTTGTGGAGCAGGCATTTCTGCACGAGCATCGGCCGAATTCCTTATTTGCGAGTTGCGTTACAGCCATAGGGTGCCGGGCACGGCCCCGCCGTTGCGGGGTGCCCCTACGGCCCACGCCTTGGTTCGCGGTGGATACGCGGGCGCGAGCATGCAGAAAAAAAGGGCAGCCGCCTCTGTGGTGGCGGCTGCCCTTTCGGTTGAGGCCTGGCTCGCCTTCGCGAACCAGCCCGGTTTCCCGCTGTCCGCTAATCTACGGAATGTAGTAGCGGAACGAGGTGAAGAACATGTTGTCGTTGGCGTGCGGGTTGTATTGCGGGAAGACGCCGGCGACGCCGCTGCCGTTAGCTCCCGTGCCCGACCACGCTGCGAGAGAGAGATAGGAGTACTGCATGCCCGACTGGACCGTGCCCTTACTTCCCTTGTACCACCGGTACCAGTAGCCGATGGTGCCTTCCACGACGTGGCGATAGTCGCTGGTGCAGACACCTGCCGCCGGCTTGTTCGGGGTGCCCGCGCCCGGAGCTACTTCTGTTGTGGCCTCGCATCCCGAATTGTTGAACCACGGCGAGCCGTAGCCGACGGTGACGGCAGGGTTAACCATCGTTGCGGGTGTGATGACGTAGTATCCGCGGCTCACGAAATCGCCGCCGCCGTTGAGGTAAACATCCAGTTTGGGCGTCGCGTGCCATTCGATCGTGCCCAGAAAGGAGCCCCCATGCAGCGGAGCAATTGTGCCCACGGGGCGAACCGCGAGGTCGGGCAGGGTCGATGAGCCGTACCGGCCTACGCCATCGCCGTAGAGACCCTTCAGCCCCACATCAACTTTCTTGTCAAACAACGGCACGCGGAAGCCGCCGCCGATGCCGCCGCCCGCCCGCGTGTCGTTGGTGGCGAAGGAAGTGGGGGGAGGGGTTGGAGTGCCCGTGCACTCCGCCGGCAAGGTGATGAGCGTGCCTGTTGGGATGATGCAGGGGAAGTAACGGGAACGGAAGGTGCGGAGCAGCCCGAAGAGCTCGTAATGTCCCCAACCTGGCTCCCAGGCTGCCTTAAAGACGAAGTCCGGCGAACTGTTGAGCGTATAGTTTGTGCCGCTGTTGAAAAGCCCGGCCGAGTTCCCGGCGTCCTGGAGAATGAAGTTAGGCGCGTTCCCGTGGAAGGTGGGCACTACTTCCTGCGCACTTTCAAGGGAGAAGCCCAGCCAGAATTTTTCATTGAAATCCTTGACGATGCGGAAGCCGTCTTGGCGCGTCCAATTGAAACCCGCCACGTACTGGGCGTCAATGGTCATCGGCAGGGCTTCGGTGCGGTTGTCCATGCCCTTCTTGGTTTCCGTTACCAGGCTCCACATCTGGCCGCCGGTTATGATCCAGCCGCTGTCGAAGCGCACCTGGGCCCAGAATTGACGTTGGCGAAACGTGTAGCTGTTACTCTGCCGTTCGTTGGAGGTGACGCCAGCCGACAGGAAGTCACCTTCGAAGTAGCCGCCGATTTTCACCGAGGCGAGCTTGCCTTGCGCGAGGAGCGAGAGGCGCGACTGGCGGCCGCTAAAGTTGTCTTCCGAGATCCTGCTGAGGTTGGCCGCAGAGTAAGGAACCGAGGTAAACGCCGTGTTTATGTCCGAGTCCGTGGCGCGACTGCGGAACACGGTTTCTGCCGCGAAGAACCCGCCCGGCGTGAGCGTCATACCCTTGAAGTGAATCGCCGCCGGCTCCTCCTCGGCAGCACCATTCGCGGCAGGAGTGTAGGCCGGCACGGCCTCGGTGGTTCCGGCTGGCGCCGCTGATGTCAGCGCGATTGCGGCCGGAGTTGCGGCCGGCGTGAGCCGTGCCTTCATGTCCGCCAGCTCGCGCCGCTGCGCCTCGATCTCCGCCGCCTGCGCGTGCAACAGGGCACGCAATTCGGCGAGTTCGCTTTCGAGTGCTGGAGTCGCGACCGTGGCAGGAGCCGTAACTGTCGGCGCCGTCGGAACCGTCGTGGCGGCCTTTGGCGCATCCGGCAGGGTGGCTGCCGGCGTCGTCGCTGCTTTGTCCGTGGCTGGCGGCGGCGCAGCGTCGCCCGAGCCGCCCGCGGCCCACGCGGTGGAAACTGTCGCGAGGCCGAGAATCAAAATCGGAAGTGCAAGTTTTCGCATTCCCCCTCCTTGAGAGAATTCGCTGCCGGGTCTTAGACTCGTTTTCCTATTTCGTGCCTGACTGGCAGCCGCGTTCGTGGCGCACCCCGGTCGTTGCCCCTGAGCCGCGGAAGGACGGCACGCAGGGTGCAAACTAGTGGGACGGCGTGAAGCGCGTATGAGAGCTTTGTGAATCCTCTGTTACAAACCCTGGCGGCGTTTTTCTGTTTGCACTCCGCGGCCGACTCTCGACCGCGGCGTCCGTGCCCCCCGTGCGATCCGGGAACAAGCATGGCAGGCGGCTAAATCCGTATTGATTTATCGAATCGAATCGTATAGAAACTCGCTGCGCCGGGAGGGCGCGTCTCATTCCGGCCACTCGTCGTATCGACTGGAAGTCCCTGTTCCCGAGTGCCGTCCGCTCGGTACCTCCAAGCACTGACGAAGCACGGCGGGCCCCGGCGCCCTCTCACCGCCCCGGGATCTCCGCGGCCCCGCTGCGTGCTTCGCGTTCGGATTTGTCTGAGGTGGTGCTATTCAAACTTCAAAAGGAGGCATAGACATGCGCAGGTTGATGGTGGGTGGGATGTTGTTGGCCGCTTTGGTTCTTTGGGCAGCTTCGGTGGCCGCTCAACAGCCGGCTCCGCAGGCGCAGCCGAACGCCATGGTCCAGGTATTTGTCGCCAAGGGATACCTGAGCCCGGAGGAGGCTGCCCGAATCCTGGCGGCGCCGAATCAAGCCGAAGCTAATGAACGAATGCTGAAGGTTTTCCTGGCCAAAGGGATGCTCACACAGGATGAGTTCATCGCCGCTTCCGGCGGCGCGGTCGTGACCGCCGCGGAGAAGGGCGTGGGCGGTGCGCGCATGCTAAAGGCAGCGGGGCCGGTGCATGCGTTGCCGGCGGCGGCCCCGAGCCCTGCGGCCCAACCGAAGGGCGCGAATTGGCCGTCGAGTCCCTCTATGCTCGGAACGGATCTGAGTGACGGGGCCACGGCGGATGCCGATACGATCCCGGCCATCGCGCCACCTCGGGTTCTGCCCATCGGAGTGGCCCGCGACCCAAAGGGAATCATTCCGGATATCCGGCTGGGCAGCGGCGCCATGCTGAACATCTACGGGTTCATCAAAGCCACGGCCATCTCGGACACGACGAACAGCGGAGGAGCCACGGTGGGCAGCAACGATTTTCCGCTGCCGCTGTTGCAAGGCGACACCGGGCCGGACTCCGGCTCGCAATTCCACATCAAGGCGCGGAGCACGCGGTTCGGCGCCAATTTCTACTGGCCGATCAATGGGCCGGACATCACATTGACCGGCAAGATCGAAATGGACTTTGAAGGCGACTACACGGACGTGAACAACCGGAACGTGAGCTCGAGCCGTTCCTCGCAGGTGAGCCTGCGCCACGCCTGGATGCGCATGGACACGAAACTCGGGGAGATTCCCTGGTTCGCCGAATTCGGGCAGGACTGGACCCTACTGGGTAGTTCGATCGTCCCGGATTACATTGAATCCACCAACAACGGCGTGGCTTTCGGCAGCATTTACGAGCGCATGCCGCAGTTCAAAACCGGCCTGCAGTTCAGCGCCGGAAGCCTGAAGATTCAGCCGGAGTTCGCGCTGACCTGGGCAGAGTTTGCGGACTCCAACCTGAACACCTCCAGCACGGCCTCGCTGCTCGGCTCCCTCGGCCAGGTCCCCACGGGCCAGCAGGAACAGAACCGCGAAGGCGCAATTCTCGGCTCGGCCAGCGGCGAGCCGGGAGTGCAGGGGCGCGTGGTGTTCGACTTCCCCATCAACAAGAGCTGGAAGGGCGTGCCCAACGCGGAAATCATCATCAGCGGCGGCCATGCGGAGGCGGAAGAAATCGTGCCGCTGGCCAACATCCCCAAGACGGGTGTGCCCACCCTCAGC
>DATEQM010000130.1:0-15343 GCA_035272605.1 Candidatus Acidiferrales bacterium
ATAAGCGCGGCACACCGAGTCGGGCACGTCTTCCTTGGCCAGCGCGGCCAGCGCGCGCGTGGCCGCCAGCTTCATTTCTTCATTGATCGCCGTGGCATGCACGTCTAAAGCCCCGCGGAAGATGAACGGGAATCCCAGCACATTATTGATCTGGTTTGGATAGTCGGAGCGGCCGGTGGCCATCAGGATGTCGCTCCGAGTAGCGCGCGCCTCCTCATAGGTGATCTCCGGGTCCGGGTTCGCCATGGCAAAGACGATCGGATTCGGCGCCATGGACTTCAGCATGGCCGGCGTAAAGGCGCCCTTCACCGACAGCCCCACTAGCAGGTCCGCGTCGCGCACCGCTTCTGCAAGCGTGCGCAGCTTGGTGTCTTGCGCCAAGCGCTCCTTGTAAAGGTTCATGCCCTCGGCGCGGCCCTTGTAGACCACCCCCTTCGTATCGACCAGATAGATGTTCTCCCGCTTCACCCCCAGGCGGATGTAGTGCTCCGCCGTCGCAATCCCGGAAGCGCCGGCGCCGTTGAAAACCACCTTGATCCTGCTGATGTCCTTGCCGGTGATTTCCAACGCGTTCAGCAGTGCGGCACCGGTAATGATGGCCGTGCCGTGCTGATCGTCGTGGAAAACGGGAATCTTCATGGTCTTCTTCAGCGTTTCTTCAATGTAGAAGCACTCCGGGGCTTTGATGTCTTCCAGGTTGATCCCGCCAAACGTGAGTTCCAGGAGCTGGCACACGCGGATGATTTCGTCCGGGTTCTTCGTGTTCACCTCGATATCAAAAACGTCCACGCCCGCGAATCGCTTGAACAAGACGGCCTTGCCTTCCATCACAGGCTTCCCGGCCAGAGCGCCGATGTCACCCAGGCCCAGCACCGCGCTCCCGTTGGTCACCACCGCGACCAGGTTTCCGCGCCCCGTATATTTGAACGCCTCGTGGGGGTTTTTCTCAATTTCCAGGCAGGGCACCGCCACTCCCGGCGTATAAGCCAGGCTCAGGTCTCGCTGCGTCCGGCAGGGCTTTGTGGGCGTAATTTCGATCTTTCCCGGCCGTGGTACGGAGTGATAATTCAGTGCTTCCTGTTTCGTGATCGCCATGACTTTTCTCCTCGTTTCAAATGGAATGGATTGCGGCTAATCGCCGGAATTTCTTCTCTCTCTTGCCCGCGCATGCCAGTGGTCCTTGGCCCTCTCCGTCGCGGTTCGCCTCCGCGTCGCGGAGAGACAAGGCAGCCCGAAGGCTGCGGAAAGTTGCCGAGCTGGAAATGCGGGATCAGTGATGACTGGCTCACTTCCCCGGGTAGTCCGCCCGTCCAGTTCGCCGTCCGGGAGGAAACACCGTCGAACGAAATGGGTGCCCCGGAAAGATTTCGAAAGGACACCACGGAGGGGCCGCGCCGCAGCATGTTCCCCTTCCTCTACTCACCATGCCCAGTCTCTACTCTGAAGCCGCGGACTTCGGTGACATTGCTCACAGCCGGCGGTGATGCGGGGCACGTGCACAATCGGCCGCGCGGAATCAGGGGAAATAAGGAATGCGAAGGATATCCGCGAAGAGGCCCGGAGAACCGGGGGAGGCCCCCGAACGTCTATTTCTCAAGCAGGCCAGGCAGTTCGAGCCGTTTTCTGAACGTGGACGAGGTGCGGTTTTCGGAGCGCCTAGGCGGACCTGGTCCTCGGCCTTTTCACATTGCTGGCCAGGCCCACCAATTCCATCAGGTAAATGAAGTACCAGCCCATATCCGGCTGCCACCACCGCAGCCCCAGGCGCGCGGACCCGGCATGCGTGTGGTGGTTGCGGTGCCAGTTCTCGCCCCAGGCCGTCAATTGCAACGGCCCCAGCCACCAGATGTTCCTGCTGGAGTCTCCTTCTTCCGAGTGATTCAGGTGCGTCAGGCTGTTCACAAAACACTGCATGTGCAGCGCGTACAGCAGACGAATGGCGCCGATCCAGAAGAACCCGCGCCATCCGAAAATCCCGCCACAGCAGATCGAGAGCAGGAGGATCGGGGCCTCGGCGTATCTCCAAGTCTTGTAGAGCCCGCCGGTCAATTCCGGGCACCACTTTTTGGTATCGGCCGGCGCGGACTGATAGAGCCAGCGCAGATGGGCCCACCAGAAGCCGCCTTGCTTCGGGCTGGAGATGTCTTCGGGCGTATCGGTATGGGAGTGATGATGGCGGTGATAGGCCACCCAGCTCGCCGGAGCCCCGCTGCCGTTGAACACGGCCCAGAAGATCAGACATTGCTCCACGAACCGGTTGAGCTTCAGCGTGCGATGCGCCAGCAGGCGATGATAACAGACGGTTGTGCCGAATCCTCCGAACGCCGCCAGCACCAGGGCCACGCCCAAAACCTTCAGCCCGGGAATCGGAAATAGAATCACCCCGGCGATGGCCAGGACATGGATCAGCACGAGATAAAACAGAACAATGCTTTTCCCTCGGGCCGGCTTCCAGAATGGCTGCTCCCAGGGCCGCATTCCCTCGATGGCATTCGAACTCATCTGGCCTCCTGCTCCGTAACTTCTCGCGCCCAGCCGCTTGGCCCCCGTCCCCCGGAGTCTTACGGGCGTGGACCGTAACAAATCGCAGCCGCCCCGCTAAAACTCTCTCGCAACCCGCGGCCGGAAAAGTTTTCTCGCGGCCTTCGAGCCGTGAGAGCCGCGGTACTCGTCCAGATCGTCTTCGCTGATCCGGTAATGGGTTTGCGTGGGATGGTTTTCAGCAGCAGCCAGCTCCCGCCGCAGCTTCAGCGAGCAGAGGTCGGGAGCGTCCTGGTAGCGTACCCGGTGAGAATCGAATGCCTCGTTTATGATCGTGAGGGTATATTCACGGGCCTCGCTCGGCGGTTGGCGCACGAGAAATCTGTATTCGCGGACGATGGCGCGGGCCTTGAAACCGACGTACTGCACCACCAGGCTTTCGCTCATTTCACTCCTGTAATCGCCGCGGCAATCTCCGCAATCCGTGGACGACTTGCGCGTAGCCCCACTGGAAGGAAACTGCATTATATCCTAACGCGCCTCTTCGCGATACGGAGATCGCATTCTCCCTGCTACCATTGACGCACCCGCGTCCGCCGTATAGCATGGATTCTCGTCGGCGCTGCCCGAGCTTTTCAGATTTCCGATCCCGAGCACGCTCGGGGCGAGCGATGACCGGCTCCCGAGATTTCGGCTCCGTCCGCCAGCAAAGCCGCGCCTGCCGCGGCTTTCGTATTTTCAGCAGCTCCACAATTTAAGGAGGGAGTGAATGACGCAACCGGCGCGCGATGCCGTCCCGACAGACGAAGGTTACGTCACCACCCCGGATGGAGTTCGCCTGTACTTTCACAAGTTGGGGAGCGGCCCGAAAACCGTCATCATCCCCAACGGGCTGTATCTGCTCGATGACTTCAAGCGCCTCGCCGCCGGCCGCACGCTTATCTTTTATGATTTGCGGAATCGCGGCCGCTCCGATGCGGTCACCGACGATTCCCAATTGAAAAACGGCCTCTATCACGACGTGGACGATCTGGAAGCTGTCCGCCGGCACTTCCGCGTCCAACAACCGGACCTGATCGGACACTCCTACCTGGGACTCACCGTGGCGTTGTACGCGATGAAGTACCTGGCTCACGCTGGCCGCGTGGTGCAAATCGGCCCCATCCAGCCGGACCAGGCCCGGCAATATCCCGCGCATTTGACGAATCCTGACGACACGTTGCGCGAAGTGTTTGCCCGGATCGCCGAGCTCCAGAAAGAGCGGCAATCCCTGGACCCGGTCGCCTTCTGCCAGAAGTTCTGGTCGGTGCTGCGCGTGATCTACGTCGCTGACCCTGCCGACGCCGGGAAGATCAATTGGGGGCGCTGCGAACTTCCCAACGAACGGAATGCCATGAGGTTCTGGGGCCAGCACATTTTCCCCTCGATTCAAACGCTCCATATCGGGCCGGATGAGTTTGCGAAAGCGAAGATGCCGGTGCTCATCGTGCACGGCACCAAAGACCGCAGCTCGCCCTACGGAGGCGGCAGGGAGTGGGCCATGCTGCTGCCGAATGCGCGGCTCGTGACCGTCGAAAACGCGGCTCACGCTCCCTGGGTGGAAGCTCCCGAAACAGTCTTCGGCTCAATCCAGACGTTCCTGGACGGGGCATGGCCACCCGCGGCTCGACGAGTGGAGTCGCTGGACCCCGCGGATGAGCGGGCCGCGCGGCAGTGAGGTTGGAAACCGCTGCGCAGTGTATAGGAAGCCTCGGAGCCGCAACCGAGCCGCACCCCGGCCCTTACTGCGTGTTCGGCGCCACCTGCACCGCGGTGCCGTAGGCCAGCACTTCCGTGACGCCCTGCATCACTTCGTTTGCGTCATAGCGCATCCAGATCACGGCGTTGGCGCCGCGGTCAGCGGCGTGCTGCATCATGAGCTCGAAAGCGTCCTCGCGCGTTTTCTCGCAGAGTTCGGTGAAGAGCGTGATATTTCCGCCCAGAATGGTTTGCAGCGAAGCGCCCAGCGTCCCGAAAATGCTGCGCGAGCGCACCACGATTCCGCGAACCAATCCCAGATTCTTCACAATGTGATAGCCGGCCAGATCGTTGCCCGTCGTGACCATATGAGCATTCAGCATTGGCGACATGAAATTGCATCCTCCCGGCGCTGCCGGACGTTCGTGGCGCGCGCCTCGATTTTGGTACGTGCCTGGTGCGATTGCAACGGCCCGTACCGGGGCAGTTTGCCCGGTAGCACAGACCCGCCGCGGCGGGTCTGTGCGCACTCCCGCCTGCCTCTATTTGCGCAGTTCCGCGGCGATGGCCTGGGCCACATGGCGCGCGTGCGCCAGGTCGCCCGGTTCGAGCGATATGGCCGCCACGCGCGCGTGTCCCCCGCCCCCATACCGCTCGCACAGCGCCGCGAGGTTGTGCGCGATGGGCGTCTTTGTCCACGGATTTGAGCCCACGGACACTTTCGTCCGCTGCGGCGAGGCGCTCACCCCCACCGAATAGACCGCATCCGGGAACAGGTAGTACGGAATGAATTTGTTGTAGCCTTCCATCCCCTCTTCGCTCAGGTCGAAGTAGATCACTCCCCGATCGGTCTTCGCGCGCTTCCGGAACATCTCCAGCGACCTCTGGTGCCGCTCGAGCAGCGGCCCCAGGTGGCGCTTCACGTCCGGCAACGCGATCATTTCCGCCAGCGAACGCACGGCCATCTCCGGGATCAGCCGCGGCACCAGGTCATCCTCCGGCGCCGCCTCGATCACCAGCGCCAGCTTCATGGCCGGTTCGGCCAGGGCCACCGCCGCCGCCGCGTCCGGATACTGCGCGCCGTCAATCACGTCGCCCCAGCGCACCAGTTCCGCCAGGGGCGTAGCGTCGAATCCAAACCGGCTGGAAGCCACATCCGCCAGGAATTTCGTGCACGAGCGGTATTCCGGGTTGTAGAACTTCTTCCCGGAGCGGTCTTTTTTGAAATGTTCCGCGTCTTCGGGCGAAAGGAACGCGCTCTGATGATGGTCGAACCACCACGTCAGCTTCGGCGAACTCGAATATTTGAAGTCCACGATGGCGTTCTCGTCCCCATCGAACATCTCGGGAGAGAAGGGATGCCGCGCACGGTGCGTCATGCCCGTGAAATGGAATTGCGCGCCCGCGTGAATCCGTTCCCGGTAGAACCGCAGGAACACCGCCGAGGAGGCCGCGCCGTCGAAACATTTGTCGTGGAAAAACAGCCGTATCTGGATGGGAGACGAAGCCATGGGCGCGCAGTCAGCGGAAAATCTTCCGACCCAGCAAAGTCAATTAACATGGACGCGGGCCGGGAGAATGTCAAGCGGAAGCTTTCGATCGAAACCTCCGGGCCGCTCAGCCGCTCACGCCCGCAGCCAGTCCGCCTGCCAGTCGCGCACCATCTGCTTGATGGCCTTGCGGTCTTCGATCTTTCCGTCCAGGACTTTGCGCGCCAGCTCCGGCAGTTCCGCATCGCTGGCAAACCGCAGCGCCACCAGTTGGCCAACGCTGAACTCCCCAATCCTCGGGCGCAGGTCCGCCGCCAGGAGCCGCTCCATCCGCTGCCGCATCTCCAGGCGAATCACCCGGTCCTGCACGGTGAGCGCGAAGATCCGCGCGTAGAAGGCGCACAACAGCAGGGCAATCGCCGTGAGCAGGCCGATCACGTGTTCCCCGCTGAAATCCCGCACCAGCCGCACCGCGCTGGCCACCAGGTTTACCCCGAAGATCCCCAGCACGCCGATGTGGAACCCCGGAACGAACTTCGCGTGGTTTTCAAAGTTTTGCGTCGCCATGCTCCACCTCCAGGCTCGTTTCAATCGTACCGCGCGATTCTAACAAACTTCCCCCCGCGACTCCCCCTGCTCTCCAAGGCGTCCTCAATGTTTTTCTAGGGATTTGCAGCCCGCCTCACTAGAATGTGGCCCATTCCGGACTCCTCACAGGTGGAGCTTGCATGAATCCCGTCGCCCCACGAAACCTCGGCCCCGCGGCATCGCCGGTGTCATGGCTCGCCCAGCTTTCCCCGCCGGAGCGAAGCACCCTGGTGGCCACGTTTGGCGGCTGGGCCCTGGATGGCATGGACGTGATGGTGTACAGCTTCGTGATCCCCAGTTTAATCGCCGCTTGGCGCCTCAGCAAAGGAGAAGCTGGCCTGCTCGGCACGGCCGCGCTGCTCATCTCCGCCGTCGGCGGCTGGCTCGCAGGCACGCTCTCGGACCGCTACGGGCGGGCGCGCATCCTCCAGCTCACCATTGTCTGGTTCGCAGTGTTCACCTTCCTGAGCGGCTTCACGAATTCCTTCTGGCAATTGCTAGTGACGCGCGGCCTGCAAGGCCTGGGCTTCGGCGGCGAATGGGCCGTGGGATCCGTGCTGATGGGCGAGGCCATCCGCGCCGAGCACCGCGGCAAAGCCGTGGGAACCGTCCAGGGCGGCTGGGCCATCGGCTGGGGGCTGGCGGCCGTCTTCTACACCATCCTCTTCAAGGTTCTGCCGGAAGCACTCGCCTGGAGGGCCATGTTCTGGATCGGAATCCTTCCCGCGCTGCTCGTCTTTTACATTCGGCGCCGCGTGCCCGAGCCGCATCTTTACACCGAGACGCGCAAGCACGTCGAAGCCACTGGTACCCACGTGAGCTTCCTCCATCTGTTCTCCCCGGAGGTCCTGAAGGTGACGCTCCTCACGGCCCTTCTGGCCGTGGGCGCGCAGGGAGGCTACTACGCTATCACCACCTGGCTGCCTACCTTCCTCAAGACGCAGCGAAAGCTTTCCGTGATGAACACCGGCGGCTACCTGATTGTGGTCATTGCAGGCTCATTTATCGGCTACATGGTGAGCGCGTACCTCACCGACCGCCTCGGCCGCAAGAAGACCCTGATCCTGTTCGCGGTCTGCTCCTTTGTGACCGTCATCGCGTACACCTATCTGCCCATCGGCAACGCGGTGATGTTGGTGCTGGGATTCCCGCTCGGATTCTTCTCCTCGGGCGTGTTCAGTCCCATCGGCGCATTCTTCACGGAGCTGTTTCCCAGCCGGTTCCGCGGCTCGGGACAGGGCTTCTCCTACAATTTCGGCCGCGGAGTGGGCGCCCTGTTTCCCACGCTGGTGGGCTACCTGAGCGTGCGCGTCGCGCTGGGCCAGGCCATCGCCATCTTCGCCGCCAGCGCCTACCTGATCATGATTCTCGGCACCGCCCTGCTCCCGGAAACACGCGGCAAGGAGCTGCGTGCGTTTGAATGATCTTCCGTTTTGAGATGTCTGCGAGCGGAGTATTGAACGGAACGGCAACCGGCACAGGTTTCTTCGATTGCCATCGAATTTTGAAATCGGCCACGCTCCTCGTTGCCCAGAGCCACTCCGGATGTTAGATTGAGCTTCATGCGGAAGTGGCGGAACTGGCAGACGCGCAGGGCTTAGGACCCTGTGGCCGCAAGGCCGTGGGGGTTCAACTCCCTCCTTCCGCACCACGCCATTTCCATAGGGTGTCGTGCTCAGCGGGGCGCCCCGTAGCCTTTTTGGAACCAAAGCCGTCACTTGCGCGTCTGCTTTCCTTGGGTAGATCCTTCTGCCCGCAGGGAAGCGGTCTCGTGCTTTGTCCGAACTCGATGAAAAAGGATGGGAGCGAAATGTTGAAACGCCACCTTCGTTTCTCCGCTTGGATTTGCGCGCTGGTCTGTTTGTTTCTCGCCCCGCTGGCCGGGGCACAGACCAAGCTGCTGCGTTTTCCCGACATTCATGACGACAAGATTGTGTTTGTTTACGGCGGCGATCTCTGGGTCGCTCCAACGTCTGGCGGCCTAGCCACGCGGCTGACGGCGTCTCCGGGCCTGGAGCTATTCCCCAAATTCTCGCCCGACGGCAAGTGGATCGCCTTCACCGGCCAGTACGACGGCGACGAGCAGGTCTACGTCATCCCGGCGACCGGCGGCATCCCCCGCCAGTTGACATTTTATCCCGCGCGCGGCCCGCTCCCCCCGCGCTGGGGTTACGACAACCAGGTCTACGGCTGGACGCCCGACGGAAAGAGCGTCTTGTTTCGCTCCCTTCGCGACCATTTTGACCTGGGTGATTCCCAGCTCTATACCGTTTCCGTGGACGGCGGGATGCCCCAGGCGCTGCCCATGCCCCTTTCCGGCGCCGGCGACTTCTCCCCCGACGGCTCGAAAATGGTCTACTCGCCGTTGTTCCGCGACTTCCGCACCTGGAAGCGCTATTCCGGCGGCTGGGCGCAGCAGCTCGATATCTTCGATCTGAAGTCCCATGCCGCGGAGCAATTCACCCAGGGGCCGCGATGCAATCGCGATCCCATGTGGATTGGCGACAAGATTTATTTCGATTCCGACCGCGACAACACTCTCAATCTCTACTCCTACGATCCGGCCACGAAAAAAACCGAGCAGCTGACCTTCAGCAAGAAATGGGACATGCGCTGGCCCGGCACCGACCACAAGAGCCAGATCGTTTACGAGCTCGGCGGCGTGCTCCAGGTGTTCGATCTGAGCGCCGGAAAATCCCGCGCCGTCCCCATCTCCGTGCCCACCGACGGAGTGGCCATGCGGCCTTCCCACATTTCCGTCGCCAACCACATCGAAGGGGCGGAACTCAGCCCCAAGGGCGAGCGCGCCCTCTTCGTGGCCCGTGGCGATGTGTTCACCGCGCCGATCGAGCACGGCCCCACGCGCAATCTCACCCATTCCTCGAACGCCCACGATAAGTGGGCCACCTGGTCGCCCGATGGCTCCCGGATTGCCTTCATATCCGACTTGAGCGGCGAAGAAGAAATCTACCTGATCGACCAGGACGGCTTCGGCAAGCCCGAGCAGATGACCCACGACGGCCACGCCATGCGCTACGACCCGGAATGGTCCCCGGACGGCAAGCGCATCGCCTTCAGCGACAAGAGCGGCAACCTCTACGTCCTGACCCTCGCCGACAAGAAGGTCGTCCAGGTGGCCCACGACAAGAACGGTTTTCTGCGCGACTACGCCTGGTCGCCCGACGGCAATTTCCTGGCCTTTTCTCTCACTACCGTCGACGGCTTCCGCGCCGTCAACATGTGGGGCGTGGCCGATGGCCAGCTCCATCAGGTCACCGGATCCCTGTTCGATTCCGCCGAACCTTCCTGGGATCCGGATGGAAATTATCTCTATTTCCTGAGCGTGCGTGAATTCCAGCCGCTGCTCAGCCAGATCGAATTCGACTTTGCCACGGACCGCAGCGTGGGCATTTTTGCCCTCACCCTCCGCAAGGACGGCAAGAACCCCTTCCCGTCCGAAAGCGACGAGGCCACCGTCTCGAAGGAAGCCGGCAAAGCCGCCGCCGATCAAGCGAAAGGCGCGGAGAAGAAGTCCGAAGCCGCCGAAAAGAACAGCGAGGCCAAGTCCGGCGAGAAAAAAGAGGAAAAACCCAAGGAGCCGGTGAAGATTGATTTCGACGGTCTGGCCGATCGCGTCAGCAGAGTTCCCATCGAGGCCGAGAACTACCGTGCGGTCACGGCCATCCCCGGCCACCTCCTCTACCTGCGTACCGGCGCGCCCTTCTACGGTCGCGAGAGCTTTCCCGAATCCGCGCTGGTGATCTTTTCCATGAAGGACCGCAAAGAGACCGTGCTGGCCGAAAAAGTGAATGGCTACGCCGTCAGCACCAACGGCGCAAAGGTGTTGGTCCGTTCCGGGCAGGAATACAAGCTCTACGACGCCACCCCGGCCGGCAAGGCCAACCCCAAGCCGGTCTCCACCGCAGGCCTCACCGAGGACCGCGTGCCCCAGCAGGAATGGGTGGAGATTTTCAATGAGGTCTGGCGCCGATACCGCGATTTCTTCTACGTCAAGAACATGAACGGCTACGACTGGGAAGCCCTCCGCGCACAATACCGCCCCCTGGTGGACTACGTTGCGGACCGCTCGGACCTGAACTACGTGCTCGGCGAGATGGTCGCGGAGCTCAGCAACTCCCACAGCTATATCGTCGGCGGAGATGTTGAAGTGCCCAAGCGGGCCCCGGTGGGCCTGCCCGGCGCGCGCTTTGAGCTGGACGCCGCCGCGGGACGCTACCGCATCGTCCACATCCTGCGCGGCCAGAACGAGGAAGAAACCTACCGCGCCCCGCTCACAGAAGTCGGTGTCAAGGTGAATGAGGGCGATTACGTCATGGAAATTGACGGCCGCGAACTGACCGCCAAGGACAATCCCTACGAGTTGCTGCGCAATAAGTCCTCCAACCCCGTCGAGTTGACTGTCAACTCCAAGGCCACTCTCGACGGTTCCTGGAAGACTTCCTACCGGCCGATCACGTCCGAAACGGAGTTGCTGTATCTCGACTGGGTCACGCACAACCGCGACTACGTCACCAAGCAGACCGGCGGCCGCATTGGCTACATCCACATTCCGGACATGGGCGCCGACGGCATCCGCGAATTCATCAAATACTACTATCCGCAGATCCGTAAGGAGGGGCTGATCGTGGACGTGCGCGCCAACGGCGGCGGCAATGTCTCCCAAATGCTCATCAACCGCCTCCGCCGCGTGCTCCTGGGTACGGAGTTTGGCCGTAACAACGACCAGACCGGCACTTATCCTGAGGCCACCTTTGTCGGCCCCATGGTCTGCCTGATCAATGAAACGTCCGCCTCCGACGGCGACATCTTCCCCTACATGTTCCGCAAGGCTGGCCTCGGCCCGCTCATCGGCAAGCGCACCTGGGGCGGCGTCGTGGGCATCACCGGCCACGGACCCCTCATTGACGGTGGCCAGGTGTTTGTCCCCGAGTCCGGCACGGCTTCTTCCGAAGGCCAGTGGGTGATCGAGGGCCACGGCGTGGACCCCGATATCGAGGTCGAGAACGACCCGCGCCAAGTGATCGGCGGCAAGGACGCTCAGCTCGATCGCGCCATTGCGGAAGTTACCAAGGCGCTCGAGACGCATCCGCACACGCTCCCTGCGCGCCCACCCGACCCGGACAAGGCGCCCAAGCCCTAAACAAGACGCCCATTCCCGGCTGCCCGCGGGCCTGTCCTCCCGTGCCCTACCCGCGTATGATGGATGTCACCGGCGAGCCCCGGCGGAGGTGCATCGCCATGTCGCGCGCGAAGCGCTCACTGCCCCCCACAGCACTCCTCTTCCTGTGCGCCCTGCTTCCGGCCGCAGGTCTCCTCCATGCCGATGAATTCTGGAAGAACAAACCTCGCTCGGAATGGAGCCTCAAGCAAACCCTGAAGCTGCTCCAGGATTCTCCATGGGCCAGGCAGGAAGCCCGGATCCTGCTCCGATCGGAATCCCAGTCGGATTCCGTCTACGACGGCAATGGCAATCGGTGCAACCTGGACACTATGGACGTGAACGGAAACTGCATCGTACCCCGCGTCCACCCGTCAATCGCCTCTTCGCGGACTCATCAAGTGGACATTTCGACCGAGGAGTCGGTCATTTACCTGCTTCGCTGGGAATCCTGCGCTCCCGTCGAGGATGCCTTCGCTCGCTTGGCGGAACTCGGGGCAAGAGCCACGGCCCAATATCTCTCCGCGCCTCGCCGGCTGCCCGCCGACCGTTACGTGGTGACCCTAAAGGCCCTCGAAAAAGCCGCGTCGGTTGGGCAGCGCCCCGGGCCCATGCCGCCGGATCCCATCGGGCCGATCGAAAACGATGCGGCCGGCCCTCGCGCGCGTCTGACCGTGGGAACCCTCGTCGTTCCGGCCTCGGAAACGGAACGCTCCGGCGTGGGCGCGGGGGAAGCCGTGCATTTTTTCTTTCCCCGCACGGTGGAGGGTGTACCCGTTATTCCGGAAGACCGCGAATCACGCGTCATTTTTGAGTTTCGCGGTGAGCACTTTTCCTTGAGGGCCCGCTTCTCGTTCAGTTCCTCGACTCTTCGCTGAGCCGGTCCATTCTCGGCGAATTTCCATGCGCCAGGCGGAGTTCGGCCGCGAGCGTCTCGGCATCGGGAAGGGAGTGCGGAAAAGAACGCGGCGCCGGCAGCGGGCTACCGCACCGCTAGGTCGTGCTGGTCTTCGGTCCGGCGGTTACCCCGCGGTCGCGCCGCCGGCTGCGGCTCTTAGGAGAAGTGGGTGGCGTGACGCCCGCCAGATCCGCCAGCACCCGGCGCAGCTTGTGGCGTTCCTCGAGGTCGATGTCCACAACTTCGAAGCCCATCATCTGGCTCCGGGAATCTCTCACAAATGCCGTCGCCCGGATGCTCTTCATCGTCGGCGTGAATTTGATCTGGATGAGCGTGCCCGGAGTCAAGTAGCGCTCGCAGGTGGCGATGCCGCCGCCCAGATTCATCGAGGTGGTCTCCAGCTTCTGGTTTTCTCGCAGGTTCGTGGTCACCAGCGGCAGTGGACGCGAGAGCTTCAGACGCGCGTAGCGCCGCTGCCGCAGGACGGATGACGTCGGTTCTTCCAGCGGCGTGGCAATCGCAAACTCGCCCGCCTCGATCCCCGCCTTCGGGAAGAACCCCTTCACAAACTCCGGATCGAGCTTCTCCAGCGCCTGCAGCGACACGATGCGCAGTTCGGCGGGATGGCTCCAGCGGAACATCTGCCGCGTCTCCACCACTTTTCGGAGCATCGGGATTGCGTCCGCCGCCCGCAACCGCGAGAGCGCCTCGATTGCTTTGATGCGGAGATACGGCGCGCTTCCCGCGGGCAGGTTGCCCGAGGCCAGCTCCAGCAGCATGGGCACGGCCATCGTTTCTCCGCTCAGCCCGATCTCGTCCAGGGCCAGCGGCTTCACCAGCGGGTCGAGCTGGTCGAACATCGTCAGCAGCAGACGACAGCGGTGCGTGGAATCCGCCGCGGCAATTTGCCGGATCACCCGGTCGTGGAACGACCGCTGCCACTCCCCGATTTTCGGCGGCAACCACAGCTCCAATGTCTCCGGATCCAGCCGCGCCAGCAGGCCGACACTTTCCACCGCCTGCGGCGGCGGTCCGGAGCGCAGCACGTCGCGCAGAAACGCCGCCCCGCTTTCCCCAAGTTCGCGCGACATCCGCAGCAGCAGGTCGATGTCCTCCCGGAATCCCGCCCGGCTGAAGCGGCCCGCCAAGTGTTCGATAGCCGGCCGCGGCGCGCGCTTCAGCAGTTCGCTCAGTCCCTCCGGAACCGCCTCGTCCCTCAGCGCCTCCTCGATGAACTCCGGAATCCGGTTCTCCACCCCGATCCGCGAGAACAGGTTCTGCCCCGATCCCGGACGCGCCTTCTCGATCTCTTCCACCACGTCCAGCGATTTGATCATCGACGGGAACGAGTGCAGGCTCGCTGCCGCCTGGCTGAGCCGCACAAACGCCGCTCCGATCAGCGTCTGCAATTCCGGCTTTTCTTCCACCGCCACCTGTTTCCCCACGATTTCGATGGACTCGAGCAGCAGATCGGAAGTCTCCACCATCAGCAGGTCCGCCACATCCGGCAGCCCCAGCGCCGTCTCCCGGCGCGCCTCCGGATCCTGCAGGGAGATGCAGTTCACGTAATTGCGCAGAATTTTCGTGATGGTCTCTTTGTCGCCCTTCTTCTTCAGTTCCTCCACGTAGGAGCGGATGTTGCGGGAGGGCACGCACCAGGCTTCCCCCGTCAGCAGCACTTCTTTCTTCTTTTCTTCCGGTACTTCCTCCCAGAAGAACTGCGTCATCAACTGCACATGCGATTCGTACTTCACGCCCGCCTGGCCCAGGCGCTCTTCGTGCGCCCCGATCACCCGCCGCAGCGCCTCGATTTCCTGGTTCAGGCTTTCGAACATCTGCTTCACGGCGTTCACGCGCACTTCGCCACGCTCGTAGCTCTCCAGCGCAAACCGGATGGAAATATGTTGGGCCAGCTTCAGCAGCATGGGCTGGTCCGGCTGGTCCGTGGTCGCCTGCGCGGCCAGCCCGGAAAGTGCGTTGTACAGCAGCGTCTGTGCTCGCATCGGCATCGTGGTCAGCCGCTGCTGGAACATGGCCGGTTCCGCCCCGCCACCCTGTTGCGCCGTGGTCTTGCCGAGTTGCACCAGCATCTGCAGGACTCCGCGAATATCTTCCTGCGCGATTGTGAAGGTTGCTCCGGCCGTGCTCCCCGGAACGTAAACGCCCGTCGGAGGTTGTGCACCTCCGGTCGTCCCTTTCACGTCAACGGAGAGTCCCGCCGTAGCCGCAGCGGCCCACATGCTCGGGCGCACCTTCTTCCCTCCGCCGCCGGGACCACCGCCGCCGGGACCACCGCCGCCCGGTCCACCGCCGCCGGGTCCACCGCCGCCCGGTCCGCCGCCAGGACCCCAGCCACCTGCACCGCCGCCTCCTCCGCTTCCGCCCCCACCAAAACCGCCATCGGAACTGCCACTGCCACTGCCACCGCTGCCCGCTCCACCGCTGCCTGGACCCCAACCTCCTCCTCCCGGTCCACCGCCGCCGGGACCTGCTTCACCTCCAGTGCCCCCACCGCCTGATGCGCTGCCACCGGGTCCAGCTCCGCTGGGCCCGCCACCACCTGGTCCGCTGCCGCCTGGACCCCAACCTCCTCCACCACCCGGTCCACCGCCGCCGGGACCTGATTCGCCTCCAGTGCCCCCACCACCCGATGCACTGTCGCCGGGTCCGCCACGGCCTGGACCCCAACCCCCTCCTCCCGGTCCAACGCCTGGCCCGCCGCCGCCCGGTCTACCACCGCCCGGTCCACTGCCACCTGGTCCACCACCGCCGGGACCCCAACCGCCCCCACCCCCGCCAACGCTTGCTCCACCGCCGCCTGGCCCTCCGCCGCCCGGTCCCCCACCGCCCGGTCCGCCACCGCCCGGTCCGCCACCGCTCGGTCCGCCGCTGCCCGGCCCACCACCACCGGGTCCGCTACCGCCGGGACCCCACCCACCCCCAGCGCCGCCTGATCCGCTGCCTGGACCC
>DATEQM010000131.1:0-20347 GCA_035272605.1 Candidatus Acidiferrales bacterium
AAACAGGAATTACGCAAAGCGCTGGCTGCCGAGACCTCGAGCTGAAATCCACAGACGCAATAATTCCCACAGCAATGCCCCCGAGCCGGGGTTGACGCCGGCCCCAAACCGTTATATTTTTGTACAGCTTGACGGTGCAACGGCAGGGGTGTGCCGTACATCTAAGAAAAGGCGGTAGATGGACGGCATGAGCGGCGGAGAGCATGCTCCGGGACTGTGGCGTCAGCCTCGGAGATTCGGAAGCAGGGACGCGGCGCGCGGCGCGAAATCTCGCATTCAACCGGGATCATACGTTCCCAGCCGTATCTTCACGGCGGGCGGAATCCTCGTCTCCCTTTCCGGCCTTTCCGCATCAGATGATTCCCGTCCACGCGCCGTGCGTCCAAACTAAGGCGAGCGAATAAGCTGGGAGATTTTTGCGCCTATGGCCATCGAAGACAAATACGACCAGGTACGCCAGCTCATTGCCATGGGCAAGGAGCGCGGCTACCTGCTCTACGACGAAGTGAACGACATCCTCCCCGCGGAGGTGCACTCGTCGGAAGAGATTGACGAACTGCTCTCCACCTTCGAGCGGTACGGGATTGATGTGTACGAAGACCTGGCCACCGCCAAGACGGCGCGCGCGGGAATGGAAGGCGCCGAACCAATCGAGACTGAGGCGGAGCCCGCCAAGGATTTTGCCGGCGAAGAAGCCGAAATCGATTTGACGCCGGGAGCGCTCGAAAAGACCAACGACCCGGTGCGCATGTACCTGCGGGAAATGGGCACGGTTCCGTTGCTCACGCGCGAGGGCGAAGTGGCCATCGCGCAGCGCATCGAGCGCGGCCAGATGACCGTGCTCAAGACCATCGCGCGCTCGCCCATCGTGCTCAAGGAAGTGCTGGCCATCGGCGAGGATCTCCGGCAGGGCGCGCGTTCCATCAAGGAAATCGTCCAGTTCGACGACGAAGAGCTGACCGAAGACAAGATCGAGGCCAAGACCAGGCAAACCCTCAAGATCATCGACAAGATCGCCAAGCAGTACGCGCTGGCATTGAAACAGGCGGCGCGCCTGGATAAGCTGCCCCGCTCCAAGAAGCGCTCCTACCTGCGGGCCAAGTGGACGCTTTCGCGCACGCGCATCCAAATGTCGCGCCTGGTCCGCTCCATCGAGTACAACCCCTTCGAGAAGAAGCGGCTGATCGACCGCCTGCGGCTCACCGTCGAGCGCCTGCAGTTGCTCGAGCGCGAAGCCACCAAGCTCGAGCGCCGCGCTGAAGCTTCCAAGGGCGACACGGCCGCCGACGCGCGCAAGGAACTGCGCACACGCCGCACCGAGCTGCGCGACATCGCCAGCGACAGCGAGGTCGGCCTCACCGAGCTGAAGCGCGCCCTGCAGATCATCCATCGCGGGGAGGCTGAAGCCGAGCAGGCAAAGAAAGAGCTGATCGAGGCCAACCTCCGCCTGGTCGTCTCCATCGCCAAGAAATACACGAACCGCGGCCTCCAGTTTCTGGACCTGATCCAGGAAGGGAACATCGGCCTGATGAAGGCCGTGGACAAATTCGAATGGCGCCGGGGCTACAAGTTCTCCACCTATGCCACCTGGTGGATTCGCCAGGCCATCACCCGCGCCATCGCGGACCAGGCGCGCACCATCCGCATCCCGGTGCACATGATTGAGACGATCAACAAACTGATCCGCACCAGCCGCCAGCTCGTGCAGGAGCTGGGCCGCGAGCCTGCGTCGGAAGAAATCGCCAAGCGCATGGACATCCCCGTCGCCAAGGTGCGCAAGATCCTGAAGATCGCGCAGGAGCCGATTTCCCTCGAGACGCCCATCGGCGAAGAAGAGGACTCGCATCTCGGCGACTTCATCGAAGACAAGGCGGTGATCTCTCCCTCCGAGGCCGTGATCAACCTGAACCTGAAGGAGCAGACGGGTTCGGTGTTGAAGACGCTCACGCCCCGCGAGGAAAAAGTAATCAAAATGCGCTTCGGCCTGGACGACGGCAGCGAGCACACCCTTGAAGAAGTCGGCCAGTCCTTCGCCGTCACCCGCGAGCGCATCCGCCAGATCGAAGCCAAGGCCCTGCGCAAGCTCCGGCATCCTTCCCGCTCGCGCAAGCTCCGCGCTTTCCTGGAAGGCCCCGCCCGCGAGTGGTTCTAGCCGCCGCACAACGGTAGAGTCGCCCCGATCCCAAACATCCGGAATTCGGCCTGTTTTAGATTCGAGAGAATTGACAGGCCCGTGTCGTCCAAGTCCCGCGGGCTGCGATATGGCCTCACGCCATTCGATCACGTCAATGAGGATCGTTCAGGAGGCTCGAATGAGGGCTTTTTTCAAGAGCACCTTCAATTTGAGAGCGAGAAAATATTCCTCGGGATAGAGATAATCTTCACCCGACTCATCCAAGATCCGCAGGAAATGCCTCTTCGCGGCCTGTTCGTCCGGAATGGTTTCGTACAGCTTCCGGAGCTCGAGAGAGGCCTTGTAGCCGCTGTTCCGGATGCAGACCACAAATTGCCCTCCCCGAGCCTTGAACAATCCCCTCTCGACGGCTTCCCGCGCACCCCGACCGGCGCGCACTTTCGTCCTAGTCGAGGAACCGTTTGATCTTGAGTTCTTTCCTTCCAATGCCGTGCGCCTCATACCAGTGGATTTCCGTTCTCACTATCTTACCATCGGCCAGTCTCAGCGCACCCATCCCCTTCAGTTTTCGCCAGTGCCCACGCCCATAAGCCTTTCGCAGGCGGCGGAGTTCTCGGATTCCCGCGCCGACCGCGATTACCTCAATGCTCGAGAGCGGGCCAACCAAGTCCACGTTACGTCGCCCGCAGTAGCCGCAGCGCGGCAGTCATGCCCAGCACTTCCGTCACCGCCAGCAGAAACGCGGTCACCTGGAACGTCACGCCCCATCCCTGCATGTTTACGCTGGACACGTGATCCGGGCCCAGCAAAAGGAAGTGAAACGTCATGCCGAACAGCAGCGACCCGCCCATCACGACAAGCAGCAGCCAGGCGCCTGCCCGC
The DNA here is from genome assembly GCA_035272605.1 of Candidatus Acidiferrales bacterium. Lineage (GTDB taxonomy): Bacteria > Acidobacteriota > Terriglobia > Acidiferrales > UBA7541 > JOPF136. The sequence goes on from DATEQM010000131.1 coordinate 3,017, forward strand.
AGGCTGCCCCGCCACAGCAGAACCCCGGCCACGGGAGGAGCGATGAGGATCACCGCGTAAAAGAACACCTTCTGCCAAGGCTCCATGGGAATTTCGTAATGCTCGTGCGCGGCGCCGTGGACGATGGCCGCGGCGAGATGCATGCCGATCATGACGAGCGCACGGGTTACGTTTCTCTCCGTCTCCGTGGAAAAAGCAGAGGAAGCGGTGAACACGGGGCGATTCTACACTGTAGAGACGGGTTTACCCCGCCACCTGATCCAAGCGGTTTCCGCTCAGGAGCGGGATGGGCGCGCGGCCGCGCCTAATTCCCCGCGTTTTGCCAGGCGGACGATGCGATCGGCGGCGCGGAAGGCCAGCGCCTGGATGGTCATGGTGGGCTGGCCGCGGCCCGACGTCACCAGGCTGCTCCCGTCGCACAGAAACAGATTGGGCACGTCGTGCGTGCGGTGGTCGGAATTGATCACCGAGGTCTTCGGGTCATTTCCCATGCGGCAGGTGCCCAGCAGGTGAACGCCGAACTCCTGTTCCCGCACGTCGCTCTTCCATTTGCGGCGCGTGGGCATGACGTCCAGCAGCTCCATGGCCCGCTCGAGCAAATACCCGCAGGTCTTGAGGTCGTCGGGGTGGTCCTTGTACGTGACGCGCAGGACAGGAAGTCCCCACTCATCCTTCACGTCCGGGTCTAGGCTGATGCTGTTCGTCGGCACGGGCAGCGAAGTGGCGTGGCAGAACACGTACGCCGTGCGCGTGAAATTCTGCTGAATATGCGCTTTGTACTCGGCGCCCCACTGCGGGACGCCCGGCGGCGTTCCGCCCAGCGCAAAGCTGATGGGCATCTGGTCGAAGCGCATGTCCATCCCTCCGCCGCCGCAGAAGCCGACTTTGGGATCCAGCTCGTAGAAATCGTGCACCACACGGGTGACCACCTGGCTTTTGTATTCGTTCAGCGCATGCTCGAACTGCGCGTTGGCCAGCGCGAAGGAGTTGAACATCAAGTGGCGGCCCACCAGCCCGCTCGAGTTGGCCAGCCCCTCCGGAAAAAGCGAAGACTTCGACAGCAGCAGCAGGCGCGGCGTTTCCGCGCCGTTGGCGGAAACAATCACGGCTTTCGCCTTCTGGAAATTCTCGCGCTTCTTCGAGTCGAAGTAGGCCACGCCGGTGGCGCGGCCCGCGGCGTCCGTGCGAATCTCGTGCGCGTAGCTCTCCGGGCGGATCTCGCAGCGCCCGGTGCGCTCCGCTTCGGGAATCACGCTGGCCAGCGTGCTGGATTTGGCGCCCATCTCGCATCCGAATCCCTCGCAGTAGCCGCAATGAACGCAGCCCGCGCGGTTCCGGTAATTCCGCGAAAGAATGGCGATCGGCGCGGGAAACGGGTGCAGGCCCAGTTTGCGCGCGGCGCGCTCCAGCAGCGCCCCGGTGGATTTGATCGGGAGCGGCGGCATCGGATAGGGCTTCGAGCGCGGTGGATCGAACGGGCTCACGCCCGCCTGCCCCGATACGCCGACTTCCCACTCCACCTTTGTGTAGTAAGGCTCCAGGTCGGCGTAGGTGATCGGCCAGTCGGCCAGGTCGGCGCCCGTCACCGGGCCCCGTTTGCTCCGCTCGATGAAGTCAATCTCATGGAAGCGCCAGAAGTTCGCCGTGAAGTGGACGCTTCCGCCGCCCACCAGGCGCCCATACATGAGCGCGGGCTGCACGTTGGCTTTTTCCTGCTCGGTTTTCCGGAAGGTAGTCGGCTGGCGCTTCCAGTCGATAATCAGCTCGTTCTGAAAGATGGTCTTGAACTCGTTGTGCTTGAACTCCTCCTGATGCCGGTACGGGCCCTGCTCCAGGACCACCACGCGGAAGCCGGCCAGCGAGAGCTCTCTCGCCAGCACACCGCCGGCAGCCCCGGAGCCGACGATAACGAAGTCCACTTCTTCGCCTGGGCTGAATTTGCGCATGGCCTCCCTCATGGCTTGGCTCCCGTGGGCGGCTTTGCCTTCTTGCGCGCTGCGGCCTGCTCCGCGACGTACTCGGCGTCGTAGTAGCCGAAGGGCGGCGTGTGCGTGGGCGCGTGGTCGAAGCCGATGAGCTTCCAACCGACCATGTCGCGGTTGCCGCCGTCTTCCGGATTCGACAGGAAGCCGACCACGGTAGCGAATCGGAACATGCCGAAGGCAGGCGTCTCCTCAATGGCCTTCAGGATTTCCGTTTGCTGCGCTACGGTGAGAGAAGCAAAATCCGCGGACGCGGGGAATCGCTCCTTGCGCTTTCCGTCCACCAGAGCCAGGGCATCGGCGAATGGTTTTTGCTGATCGGCGGCAAACGTGCGCAGCGAGCGGTCAACGAAATAGACCACGCCGGCCTCGCGCGCCCCGGGAGTCTCCGTGGTCGGGATAATCAGGCTGGCGATGGCTTCCACGTCGGCCGCCTGCCCCGGCGTCAGGTACTCAAGGTTCGCGGGAGCGCCCGCGGCCACCTCGCTCATGGTGTGGTGCGCGTGCTGCTGCGCGGCCAGCACTTCCGGCCAGGCCGCAGCGAGCCACGCGCCGCCCGCGCCGATCGCCGACTGCAGCAGGAATCTGCGCCGCGAAAAATCCGCTGCTTCCATAATCACCCCCGACAGAAGTATACGCAGGGGACCGTAGTCGGGGTGCGAAAAGTTGGCACAGGTCTGAAGCGTGGTCGCGATGGCGGGCCGGGAGAACGCGCACCCTCCGCACCCGCGAGATCATTTCTGCTGCTGCGCCGTGGACCAGTCCACGCCGGTGCCGTAATGATAGACGAGCATCGCGCCGCGGTCCGCGCCCACCGCCATCAATCCCACAAGCACCACCAGCCCCACCAGGAATGCCGCCCGCAACGCCGCCGTCGGCTTCCGCGGCAGCACAAACAGTCCGAGCGCAGCCAGAATGCCGGAGAGAATGCTCGAAGTAACCATCAGGGTCTCGTGGAGTTCTTTCACGTCATACGCGGCTCCCTTTGGCGGCACGCCGGATTCCGCCGACCACCCGCTCAGCACCGTAGGGATGGCAGCGAGCGCTCCCAGCGCCAGCACGCCGCACGCGATGCGGTGCAGCTCGTCTTTCTTCGCCAGCCGCGCGGCGATTTCGAACAGCAGCGCCGCCGTCCAAAGCGCAATCGGAAAGTGAACGAACAGCGGATGGTAATTCAGCATTCCTTTCAAGCCGGGAAATAGCGCGTCCATCGAGCTCTCCTTCCAGGGACCAGCGGGAGTATGGCGGATTCCGCGGCCGAGGTAAACGGAACGGCCCGGCAGGGGGTAGAGAACACGTCCCGCGCACCAGGTCCGCGGCGCCGCAGTAGCGCGGGCTTTTAGCCTGCGCTCCCGTTTCTTTGCCGCATGATTCTGCGCCGGCAGATCCCCAAGCCTCTGGTCCGTGCCGCCGCAGTAGCGCGGGCTTTTAGCCTGCGCTCCCGCAAGCCAACGAATTTCCTTTGACAAGATCAACGGTTGGCGAAACCATTTGCGCGCCCCCTGAGAAGAAATCGGCGGGGGCGTTGCGGCGAGGGTCGGATGGGCCAGCAAGTCGAAACGCGCGCGCTGGTGGGCGCAAGAGTGCACCAAGGCACCGCCATGCTCGAGGCGAACTACCTGCTCTTCCGGGCCTCGGGAGCGAAAGAGAAAGCTCCCGGCGTGAAGGTCTTGTTCCGCGACATCCTGTCTATGAAAGCGGGAGACGGATGGCTGCGCATCCGCCACGCGGGCGGGATGCTCGACCTCGAGTTGGGCGCGCGCGCGGAGAGTTGGGCGGAGAAAATTCGCTCGCCGAAGAGCCGCCTCCAAAAGCTGGGCGTGACGGAAAGCGCTCGTCTGTCGTTGGTCGGCGCGGTGGACGAAGAATTCCGGAAGGAACTTCGTGCCCGGGGCTGCGACATCGCAGAGGGAACGCCATCGCGCGGCGCCGCGCTCATCTTCTTCGGCGCGGAAAGCCGTGCGGACCTGGCGCGGGTAAAGACGCTGGCCAAGCGGCTCGCGCCCGACGGTGCCCTCTGGGTCATCTATCCGAAGGGCCAGAAGCTCATCACGCAGAACGACGTGCTGGCCACGGGCCGCGCCGCGGAATTGACAGACCTTAAAGTCGTGAGCTTCTCTCCAACCCACACCGCGCTGAAGTTCGTCATCCCCCTCGCGAAGCGGAAGTAGCGCGGGCTTTCAGCCTGCGCTCCGTCCCCACGCCTGCACCTCGACGCACAAACGCAAGTCTGTCCCACCGCGGTATACTGGCTCCCAGCGGTGAATCCCAAGAGCCAGTCGATGACTCAACACAGCGGAAACGAACAACTCGATCGCATCCGCGACCGCTTTACGCGCACCGCCGAGGCGTTCTCCACGTATGTGCTGCAAAAGCGCGGGGAAGATGCAGACCGCCTGGCGGACATGGCCGACCCGCTCGCCGAGGATCGCGTGCTGGACGCCGCATGCGGTCCGGGCACCTACGCACTTCGATTCGCGCCGCGCGTGCGCGCCGTAGTCGGCCTCGATTACACGCCGGCCATGCTCGCCAAGGCGCGCGCCACGGCGCGCGAAGCCGGCATCTCCAACGCCAGCTTCTCCCGCGGTGATGTCACCGCGATTCCCTTCTGCAACGCTTCGTTTAACATCATCACCTGCGGCTTCGCCATCCATCATCTGGCGGATCCGTCCGCGGCCTTCGAGGAATTCGCCCGCGTGCTCGCGCGCGGCGGGCGGTTGGCTCTGATGGACATCATCGTGTCCGAGCCCGGCCGCCCGGAAGTCAACGACCGCATCGAGCAGGTACGCGACCCTTCGCACGTCCATACGCACACGCAGCCGGAGCTGCTGCGCCTGGTGGAATCCGCCCGCCTGCGCCTGCGCCTGGCGGAGCGCGTCGAGTCCCCGCGCTCGTTCAACCACTGGATGCACGTGGCCGGGCGCGCCCCGGGCGATGGCATTTACGAAGCGACGCGCCACCTCATGGAAGCCACCCTCGACGACGATTCGGCGGGTTTTCACCCGGAGCGTCCCGCTGCGCAGGGCGGTGATTTCTCTTACACGCAGACCATCCTCTATCTGATCGCAGAGAAGCCATAGCGGTCCACCGCATGGTCGGCTACGCGCCTCGCTCTCGCGCGCGCGTGAAGCGCGGGAAATGCCGCGCCTTTCTGGGCTTGCGTCAACATGTTTCACCTCACCGTGCTGCCGGCGGTCCAGCGGGAATGCCAAAAGTACCATCCACTGCTTCCACAAAGCTCCGCTCTTCGCGCAGAATAAACCGTTTTGATTGCGCCATCTCAAAGTTGGCGCGTCCTTCCGCGTCTGCTTTGATGCGTGCTCGGTAGGCCTCGTAGCTGGCCAGGCTGTCGAAGCCGACGAGCGCCCAGGCTATGTCGTTCGTTCCTTCGTGGGGAAGAAAATATCCCACCAGGTTTCCGCCGCACCGCGGAATGATGCGGCCCCAGTTCTCTGCGTACTTTTTGAACTCGTCCCGCTGGAAGGGATCGATCTGGTAGCGAATCAGGCATACAACGGTCATTGGTTCCTCCTCGGTGGCCGGTCTTGCCCGCCACCACGGCAGTATGCCGGTTGCTTGTACGGGACGCTTCGTCTAAGATCAAAGTATGAATGTAGAAGCCCACGCGGACACCGCTGTCTCCGGAATTGCCGCGGCCATCGGCGAGCCGGCACGCGCCCGCATGCTCTACTGCCTGCTCGACGGCCGCGCCCGAACGAGTACGGAGCTGGCCATGGTCGCCGGCATCTCCCCGTCAACGGCCAGCGTGCACCTCGAGCGGCTCAAGTCGCAGCGATTGGTCAAAGTTTTCCCGCAGGGAAAGCATCGCTACTACAGCCTGGAACGGGCTGACGTGGCCGCGGCGCTCGAAGCCCTGCTCGTGCTTGCCGGCGGATCCCGCAGCGCATTCGTACCGCGCACGCCGAACCTATTGCGCGCCGCAAGGACCTGCTACGATCACATCGCCGGTAGTTTGGGCGTCGCTCTGCACGACCGCTTCAAGACGCTGGGCTGGCTTTCGGCCGGCTCGCGTGCAAAACAGGCCTACGACCTCACACCGGCTGGAGCGCAGGCGCTCGAAGCCTTGGGCATTGACGTTGCCGCGACTCGCAAGCTGCGCCGCCGTTTTGCTTATGCCTGTCTCGACTGGAGTGAGCGGCGCCCGCATCTCGGCGGCGCGCTCGGCGCGGCCCTGCTCCACCTGGCCTTGAAGCGAAACTGGGTGGATCAGGATCCCGACGGCCGCGCTTTGGCCGCCACCAGGATTGGCCGGCGTGAAATGCTGGCTCGCTTCGGCCTTCACAGTTGACGCAGGTGCTCGAGCTCGACGCGGGGAAAACCTCACGCAGTTTTTCATACTGCTGGTCAGACGACACTCCCCCCGTTGTCCATGCGGCAGCCTGCCGGGGACATAAGGTCGGTCCGGGGAGATGAGAAACCAGGCGGAAATAACGGCAGCTTTCTAAAGTCTCCATTGAGCGACGACCGCCGACACTGCTCTCCTCTAACTACATACTGGACAACATGTTGCGACACATGTACCCGATCCTTGACATGGATATGGAACGGAAATAGCATGCTTGTGTGATCAGATACAGGATACCGACACGGTGGATCCATTATGACGCAACGGCGTTGGTGCGGGAATTGACCGAGGCGAAGGGCTTCATCTTGTTGCTTAAGTCCATCCCTTATCAGCGCCGATGGGTGGACGCCCTTCAGGAGATGCAACTCAAGCTGGAGATTGCGGGCACATCGAAAATCGAGGGAGCGGATTTTAGCGGCAATGAGCTTGATGCAGCGATGAAAGAAACACCGGAGCAGCTGCTCACACGCTCGCAGAGGCAGGCGCACTCGGCTACCCAGGCTTATCGTTGGATAGCCACCCTACCTCCGGACCGTCCACTGAACGTAGATCTTATCCGAGAGATCCATAGCCGCATTATCACCGGCGCGGATGACGACCACTGTCCGCCGGGTAAGATTCGCGAGCCTGACCAGAATGTGATTTTTGGAACACCTCAACACCGCGGCGCAGAGGGAGGCGAGGAGTGCCGGCAAGCCCTTGAGAGTCTAGTTCAAGCCGCCAGAAATGAGTTTCCGGCCCACGATCCGCTCATTCAGGCGCTCGCCGTTCACTACCACCTCGGTGCTATGCACGCTTTCTTGGATGGCAACGGACGCACGGCCAGGGCTGTTGAGGCGCTGATGCTCCAAAGAGCCGGATTGCGGGACACCGCGTTCATCGCGATGTCTAACTACTACTACGACGAAAAGAAGCATTATCTGGAAAATCTTAACCAAGTCCGGGACTTAGGCGATGATCTGACCCCATTCCTGCGATTCGGACTGCGAGGCATCGCCCTGCAAAGTCAACGGCTTGCCAATGAAATCCGCGCGCATGTTTCAAAGGAGATTTTCCGTTCTTTGGCTCATGACCTGTTCACGCGCCTGGTGAGTCCGAAGAAAAGATTTATCGCTGAACGTCAGCTAGACATTCTCAAAGTACTTCTCGAAAGGGACGAAGTAGATTTTGAAGAGCTTGTTAAACTCATCACAGACCGATACAAATCTGTGAAGAACCCCAGAAAGGCCATCGTCAGAGATGTTAATCATCTCCTGGGACTGCGAGCCATTCACATCAAGGCACAGAAAGGCAATCGTTTCTTGATCTCTGTTAGGCTGGAATGGCCCGGGGAAGTGACAGAGGGTGACTTCTACGAATTGCTGAAGAGCCTACCGAAGTCCAAGACCACGTCATTCCTTGCGGGCGCTCTGGAGGTTTCGCCTGCTCGCCAGGAAAGCAGCGAGGGGGCGACAGCTCCCGAGGGGAAATCCTGAGCTGTAAGAATTGCTTCACGCCTCGTGAGCGCGCTACCGTACGCGGCTGCCATGCCCTTCCGTTTCGAAGTCCTGAAGACCGATCCCTCCGGCGCGCGTCTGGGGCGGCTCGAGACGCCGCACGGCGCAATCGATACGCCGGCCTTTATGCCCGTGGGAACGGCGGGAAGCGTGAAAGGGCTGACGCAGGGACAGCTCGAAGAACTGGGGGCGCAGATCCTGCTGGCCAACACCTATCATCTCTATCTCCGGCCCGGGCACGAGCGCATCCGCGCGCTGGGCGGGTTGCACTCCTTCATGGCCTGGCCGCGGCCCATCCTCACCGATTCCGGCGGCTTCCAGGTATTCAGCCTGGCGGATTTGCGCAAGATCACCGACGACGGCGTCACCTTCCGCTCGCATCTGGACGGCTCCGAGCACTTCTTTTCCCCGGAGCGCGCGCTCGAAGTGGAAATCGCGCTCGGCGCAGACCTGATCATGGTGCTCGATGAATGCATCGCGCTGCCCGCGGAACAGTCGCAGGCGCGCGCAGCAGCGCAGCGCACGTTCGAGTGGGCCCGCCGCTCGCGCGAATTCTTCTCCGCGCACGGCGACGCGCAGCAGCAAATGCTCTTCGCCATCGTGCAGGGCGGGGCCGTGCCGGACCTGCGCCGCGAAAACGCTGAGGCGCTCGTCGCGCTCGATTTCCCCGCCTACGCCATCGGCGGCCTCGCCGTCGGCGAGCCGCACGAGACCACCTGCGCCATGGCGGAAATCGTCACGCCGATTCTCCCGCCAGACCGGCCCCGCTACCTGATGGGCGTCGGCAAGCCGGAGGACATTGCGGATTACGTTATGCGCGGCGTCGATTTGATGGATTGCGTCATCCCCACGCGCAACGCGCGCAACGGCTGGTTGTTCACCAGCCGCGGCCGGATGGTCATCCGCAGCGCCCGCTACGCGGACGACCCGCGCCCGCCCGATGAGCAGTGCTCCTGTCCGGTGTGCCGCCGATACTCTCGCGCCTACCTCCGCCACCTGTTCGTCTCCGGAGAAATGCTCGGCCCCATCCTGAACACCCTCCACAACGTGCACTTCTATCTGGAGCGCATGCGCGCCCTGCGCGCGGCCATCGCGGATGGCACGGTCGCCGCTCGCGCCGCCCAGTGGAAGCAGGAAGCCGCCCGAGTGGACGAACCGTAACGGTCGTCTCCGGTCCCACGCCGCGTGGTCCGCAAAGCCATGCGGATTCTCCTGCGGACACGCCGCGCCGAATTGAAATTCGCGAGCTTTGACGCCGTTGCGTTTGCCGATTCACTTCCACTTGGTCGTCAGGACAAGTTCGTCTGCCTGCACACCCCGCCCTTTCCGCCTCCCGTTCTCCGCCACTTTTGCCTTGACATCACGCGCAAAATTCGTGAGGCTACTTGTTTCGGAAGTTGGCGCGATTCCGCGCAGTGCTTCGCGCTCGCTTCGAATCGGGCTCCGGCACGGGCGGCCCCGGGGACGGGGATCGCTAGGGCCTCTCGAAGCGTGTGACAGTAAGGGGAGACATTCGCGAAAGGTTCTTTCCGCAGAGGGAGTCCTTTCCGCTCTTCCGGACAGGCAGTGAGGCAAGGTGATGGCCGCAGTTTCCATTCCAGCGGACACTCTCGTTCTGGCGCAGAGCCAGCCGGGCGGCAGTGTGCTCACCGCCATCGCTCCGCTGTTCATCATCATGATCATCTTCTACGTGCTGCTGTTCGTCCCCCAGCAGCGCCGGCAGAAGAAAATACAGCAGATGCAGCACGAACTGAAAGCGGGCGACAAGGTGATCACCTCCAGCGGCATCTACGGGACCATCGTGGGCGTGGAAGACGAGACCGTGCAGCTCCGCATTGCCGAGCAGGTGCGCATCCGCCTCTCCCGCCAGTCCATCGCCGGGCTACAGACGGAATCCAAGGAGAGCTAGCGCCGCGTCATGCAGATGAATGTTCGAATCCGCGCGACTCTGACCGTCCTGGTCATCCTGGCCTGCATCTATGGGCTGTTCGGCCTGCCCGCGTTTCCCACCTCATTCGCACAGGCCCGCGACAATTTCACCGACCGCATCCGCCTGGGGCTCGATCTGAAGGGCGGCACCCACCTGATCCTCCAGGTGCAAACGCAGGAGGCCATCAAGCAGTTCACCGACCAGACCCTGGACCGCCTGCGAAAAGAGCTGAACGACAGCGGCATCCACGTCCAGGACATCAAGGAGTTGGACGACCAGGACATCGGCGTGATCAACGTGACGCCCGAACAGTCCGCGCGATTTCAGGACCTGATCCGCAGCTCTTATCAGGACTGGGAGCTCGCTCCCATGCCCGGCCAGAATTCCTACAAGATGAGCCTGCGCAACACTTCCATCGGCGTGATCCGCGCGGACACGCTCCGCTTGAGCGTGGAAACGATTCGTCACCGCATTGACCTGCTCGGCCTCACCGAGCCGGTGGTCAGCGAGTATGCTCGCGGCCAGGACGAGATCCTCGTGCAGCTCCCGGGCGAGGGCGATCCCACGCGCGCAAAATCCATCATCCAGGCCGGCGGGCAGCTTGAGTTGCGGCTGGTGGTGGGCGCGCGCTCCTACAGTTCGATGGCGGAAGCTTACGCCGCCCAGCCCAACGGAATCCTCCCGCCCAACACCGAACTGCTCCCGGGACGCGAGGAGGGCGGGCCCGGCCAGCCCGCCCATGCCGCGGATGTCTATTACCTCGTGGACCGCTACGCCCCGGTCACCGGCCGCGACCTGCGCAGCGCGAAGGCGGTGCCCAGTTCCGACAATCCGGGCGCGTACGAAGTCAGCTTCACCCTCTCGAATGCCGCTGCCAAGCGCTTCGGCGAATTCACCGAGGCAAACCTCCAGCGGCAGATGGCCATCGTACTCGACCGCAGGGTCTATACCGCGCCGGTGATCCAATCCCGGATCGAGGACCAGGGGAGAATCACCGGACGTTTCGGCCTCGACGAAGCCAACGATCTCGCGCTGGTGCTGCGCTCGGGCTCGCTTCCCGCCTCCATCAAATATCTCGAGGAGCGCACCATCGGCCCTTCGCTGGGCGCCGACTCCATTCGGGAAGGCGTGCGCGCCTCGGTGGTGAGCCTGGCGGTCGTGATGGTGTTCATGCTGGTCTATTACCGCCTCTCGGGCCTGAACGCCGTGCTCGCGTTGCTGCTCAACCTGGTCATCCTGCTCGCCGCGCTCGCCTACTTTCAAGCCGTGCTCACGCTCCCGGGCATCGCCGGCGTCATTTTGACCATCGGCATGGGCGTGGATTCCAACGTCCTGATCTTCGAGCGCATCCGGGAGGAACTGCGCAACGGGAAGCCCAATCCTTCCGCGGTCGAGGTGGGATTCAATCGCGCGTTTCTCACCATCATCGACACGCACGTGACCACGGTGGTCTCGGCCGCGTTTTTGTTCATTTTCGGCACGGGACCGGTGCGCGGCTTCGCCGTGACTCTCGTGATCGGCCTGATTGCCAACATCTTTACGGCCGTCTACGTTTCCAGGACCATTTTCGCGTGGCATCTGGGGCGCATGAGTCGCGAGGCCGCGCTCAGTATTTAGAAGCGCGAGGAAAAAGATGTTGCCTCGGTTTTTCGGCGGGCTCCCGGGGCGGCCGGCTGCAAGGCGGGGCGGGAACTTTTACTCCCCGCCGGTGTCTAAGCTCTAACGGAGAAATGACGTCGTGCTGGAATTTTTCGGACCGGTGAACATTGACTGGATGGGGAAGGCGAAGTATTTCGTTTCGACTTCGCTCGTGCTCCTCGCCGTGGGGGCCACCTCCTTGTATCTTCACGGCGGGCCGCTCTACGGGATTGACTTCCGCGGAGGCACCGTGGTTTACGTCCGCTTCCAGCAGAACCCCAAGATCAATGTGATCCGCGCCAGCCTGGCCCAGGGCGGATTCCACCAGGCCAACATCCAGGCGATTGAAAACGTGGCCCGCCCGGACATCCACGAAGTCATGATCAGCCTGGACGAGCGCGATTTGAACGAGCAGCAGCTCGATGCCGGGCGCAAGGCCATCGAGGACGCGCTCCACAGCTCCTTCCCCGCGCCCGATACCACCAAGCCGGACTTGAATTCGGTGGCTACGGCGGCCCTGGAGGAGACCCTGGTGCGGCGCGACCCCCTGGGTTTCGGCGCTTCCGTCGCGGACCACTACAAGGCCATTGCCGCCCTCATCACCAATTTCCGCGACACGCAGCGTGGTGGCCTGCTCTCCGGTGTGGACGAGCTGCGCCAGCCGCTCGCGGCCTCCAGCGACGTCCAGCTGGGGCACGGCGGCGCCGACGCCGTCCTGGGCGTTCTCCGCAACGCGTTCACCGTGGGTAGTTTTGCTATTCGAAACGTCGAGATTGTCGGCCCCAAAGTCGGGGCCGAACTCCGCCAGCAGGCCATCCTCGCTACCCTCTATGCTTTGGCGGGCATGCTGGTATATATTGCGTTCCGCTTCGAGTGGATTTACGGGGCTGCAGCCGTCCTGGCGGTCTTTCACGACGTTCTGATTACGCTGGGTTTGTTCTCTATTTTTCGATTTGAGATATCGCTGACGGTGATTGCGGCCCTGCTGACTCTGGTGGGCTACTCGATGAACGACACCATCGTGATCTTCGACCGCGTGCGCGAAAACCTGCGCATCATGCGTCGTGAGCGGCTCGCCGACATTGTCAACCGGGCCATCAACCAGACGCTTTCGCGGACCATCCTAACCAGCGGGCTGACCTTTCTCACCGTGCTCGTGCTTTTCCTGTTGGGCGGGGCGTCCCTTCGCGCTTTCTCCTTTGCGATGGTGGTGGGAATTGTGGTAGGTACCTACTCCAGTTTCGGCATTGCCGCCCCCCTGGTCGTGGCCTGGTCTCGCTGGCGGGACCAGAAAGGCACAGTCGGAGCGGGTTCTTTGGCAGGCAATCGCGGACGCTGAAGGGCCTCGCGGCCCTGCACTCGGCCCCTTGCGGGCGTGTCCGGGAGGTAGGTCATGTTCGACGAATTGGTGATCTCGGGTGGAAAGCGCAAGGCGGGCCGTAGCCGGCTCTCTATGTTCCTGTCTGCCTTGCTGCAGTTCGCCATCTTGGGGCTACTGGTTCTGTTCCCGTTGATTTACACCGAGGCGCTGCCCAAGAGCATGCTCACCACCATGCTCGTTGCGCCGCCTCCTCCTCCGCCTCCGGCGCCCCCGCCGCCTCCGGCGCCCAAGGTGGTCGTGAAGCCGGTTCAGCGCATCATTCAACAGGGCAAGATGATGGCGCCGACCGTGATTCCTAAAGACGTGAAAATGATCAAGGAAGAAGAGCTTCCCCCCGATGTACCGGTTTACTCCGGTGCCGGCGGTGTCCCGGGCGGCATTCCAGGTGGCATGCCCGGCGGCGTGATGGGCGGGATCATCGGCGGAATGGGCGGTGCGCCACCCCCACCCAAGCCGGAGGCCCCCAAGCGCATCCGCGTGAGCACCGGCGTGCAGGAAGCGAAAATCATCAGCCGAGTGCAGCCGGTTTATCCCGCGATCGCACGGCAGGCCCGCATCCAGGGAACTGTGCGCCTCCACGCCATCATCTCCAAGGAAGGCACGATTCAACAGCTTGAAGTCGTCTCCGGTCCGCCGCTTTTGATCCAGGCGGCGACCTCCGCGGTCCGGCAGTGGCGCTACAAGCCCACGCTGCTCAGCGACGAGCCCGTGGAAGTCGAAACGTATATTGACATCATCTTCACTCTGGGCGGGTGATTCCAATGGTTTTCCATAACGAGGAGGAACAGACTCAATGCTAGTCCATACTGCTCTTTCCGGCCTACTGCTCCTGCAGGAGGAAGGCCAGGCGTACATCGGCTGGAACCCCATCCAGATCTACCATCAGATGAGTCCGGTGGCCCTGGTCGTGGTGTTCATCCTGCTCCTGATGTCCATCTGGTCCATCGGGATCATGATTGACCGCGCCATCACCTACAGCGCGGCGCGCAAGCAGTCGCGCATCTTCGTCCAGCAGGTGGCCGGCGCTCTGCGCGACGGCAAGCTGGACGAGGCCATCTCCATCGCCGAGCGGAACAAGAAGAGCCATATCGCCAAAGTCGTGGCCACAGGGCTCTCCGAATTCCAGTCGGCCTCCACCCAGGTGACCGACGCCGAGCTGATCGAAGCCTCCAAGCGCGGCCTGGATCGCGCCGTGGCCATCGTCCACGCGGAGATGAAGCGGATGCTCAACGGCCTGGCCACCATCGGCTCGACCGCTCCCTTCGTCGGCCTGTTTGGCACCGTGGTCGGCATCATCAACGCTTTCAAGGGCATCGCCACAGCCAAGGCCACCGGGCTATCCGCCGTTGCCGGCGGCATTGCCGAAGCGCTGATCACCACGGCTCTGGGCCTGTTCGTCGCCATTCCCGCCGTGTGGGCCTTCAACTATTTCACCAACAAGGTCGAGGCCTTCGACGTGGAGATGGACAATTCCTCGATGGAGCTGGTCAACTACTTCGTCACGCGCCGCTCCGCCACCAACAAGAGGTAGCTGCCCATGGCCTATAAACCAAAAGCCGACGATGTGATGGCCGCCCCGAATATCATTCCCATGGCGGACATCATGCTCGTGCTGCTGATCATCTTCATGGTGGTCACCCCCATGATTCAGAAGGGCGCCTCGGTGGACCGCGCCACGGTGGACAATCCCGAGGATATGCAGGCCGCGGAGAAGGAAGACGCCATCGTCGTGGCCGTCACCCGCGACGGCTCCATCTTCCTGGGCTCCCAGAAGGTTGACCAGTCCCAGCTCACCGGCCTTATCAAAGACAGGCTGGCCAACCGCACCGACAAGACCGTGTTCCTCAACAGCGACCGCAACGCTTTGTACGGCAAGGTCGTCACCGTGGTGGACGAGATCCGCTCCGCCGGTGTGGACCAGCTCGGCCTGCTTACCGAGAAAACGGAAAAGAAGGGCCCGGCTCCTCCGGCGCATCCGGGCGGGCAGTAAGTCGCGGCTATGGCAAAGGGAACCTCCGGGTTGGGGAGAAAAGGAAGGCCGTTATGGGAATGAACATCGGCAAGCACAAGGGAGCCCTGGCGGACATGAACGTAGTGCCGCTCATTGACATCCTCCTCGTCCTGCTCATCATTTTCATGGTCATCAATCCGAACAAGGCCAAGGGGCTGGAAGCCCTGGTGCCTCAGCCCGCTCCCCCGAACCAGAAGCAAAATGAACTCATCAACGAAAAACTCGTCGTCGTCCAGCTGCTCAACGACGGCTCCATCAAGATCAATCAGGAAGCCTCGAGCTGGGACACGCTGGAGGCGCGGCTCACCGATATCTTCAAGACGCGCGCCGAGCGGGTGGCCTTCATCAAGGGCGATGATAACGTCCACTTTGAGAGTGTGGCCCGCGCGATTGACATCATGCACCAGGCCAACATTGACCACGTGGGGCTGATGACCACCAAGGTCGAAGCGGGCCAGTAGGCCGCCACGACCTCCTTCCCGCCCGCTTTCGACCGGCGGGATGCGCAAGTGAGGATGACTTTTCTGGGGGCAAAGAGAACCATGCTGAACCGCACTTCCGCGGCGGGCTCGCGCCGTCTGGGCACAGCCCTGGCGATCGCCGCCGCGATTTCCCTCGCCGCCACCGGCTGCAACAAGCTCAAGGCGCGCGACATGCTGAACAAAGGCGTCCAAGCGTACAAGGCCAATCAGTTCGATAAAGCCATCGAGCAATTCAAGACCGCCACGGAACTGGATCCGGACTTGAAGACCGCGCGCCTCTACTTGGCCACGGCCTACGCCAACCAGTACGTTCCCGGCTCGCCCGACGCAGCCAACCTCGACCACGCCCACCAGGCCATCACCGTCTTCAAGGATGTGCTCGGCCGCGACCCCAACAATCTCTCCGCGATTGACGGCATCGGTTCCCTCCTCTTCAACATGGCCGCCGGCCCCCCGCCCAACATCGACATGCTCAAGGAATCGCGCTCCTACCACGAAAAGCATATCCAGATTAAGCCGGACGATCCGGAACCTTATTATTGGGTGGGGCTCATTGACTGGACCCTGGCCTTCCGGGCCAATGCGCAGGCGCGCCTGGACTACAACAAGGATCAAATCCCCCGCAAGCAGATCAAGGACAGCGATCCGCTCCCCGAGAAGGTGCGCGAGCAGTTTGCCGGCGCCTACGGCGCCGACGTGGACGACGGGATTGCCTCGCTCAAGAAGGCCATCGTGCTGCGTCCCGACTACGACGACGCCATGGCCTACCTGAACCTGCTCGACCGCCAGAAGGCCGACATAGTTGCCTCCCCCGACGAGCGCAAACAGCTCCTGGACGATGCCGACGCCCTGATCGAAAAAGTCAAAGAGATCAAGCAGAAGAAGGCCTCGCAGCCCGCCCCGCCCCCCTCCTGAGCACGGGGTGACACAGACTTCAGTCTGTGACCAAGCTCTGCTCCCTTTCGCGCTCTCGTGTTCTCTGCCTTTTCTCTCTTGTCGGTGTTCTCTGTGTTCTCCGTGTCTCCGTGCTCTCTGTGTTAATTCCCCTCCCCCATCTTTTCCCCTGCGGACGCTCCGGCGTGGCACAGACTTTAGTCTGTGCTGCCGCTCGCCGCTCCCCGGTATCCGCATCAGCCCCCCGATTCCCCATGCCGTTCGTTCCCCTCCGGGACTACAATGGCTGAATCCCCATGTCCTCTCCTGGCAAACCGTATCTCGTAGGACGCACCGCCGACCAGCGCCTGGCCGCCCGCTTCGACGAACTCGTCGCTCGGGTCACCCAGCAGCGGCCCGGGAGCGACACGGAACTGCTCCGCCGCGCCTTCGAATTTGCAGCGGAGCAGCATCGCGGGCAGCTCCGCCAGTCCGGCGAACCTTTCCTGTCCCATCCCCTGGAAGTCGCCCATCTGCTCGCGGACATGCGCCTGGACGTCACCGCGCTGTGCGCCGCGCTGCTGCACGACGTGGTGGAAGACACCAAAATCCCCATCGAGCAGATCCGCGAGCGCTTCGGCGAGGAAGTCGCCCGCCTGGTGGCCGGCGTCACCAAAATCAGCCGGCTCGACCTGCGCGCCCCGGAGACCCGCCAGGCGGAAAACGTCCGCAAAGTGCTCCTGGCCATGGTGGACGACGTGCGCGTGGTGCTCGTCAAGCTCGCCGACCGCCTCCACAACATGCGTACGCTCGAATATCTGCCCCCGGAGAAGCAGCAGCGCATCGCCCGCGAAACGCTCGAGATTTACTCGCCCATCGCGCATCGCCTGGGCATGGGCCTCATCCGCCACGAGCTGGAAGATCGCGCCTTCCGCTTCCTCGAGCCCGAAGCCGCTGTGGACCTCGAAAAGCGCGTCGCGCTGAAACACAAAACGCACGAAAAATTCCTGGCCGAAGTCCAGCAGATGATTCGCGACACCATGCTGGAAAACGGCATCCCCGCCGAGGTGCAGGGCCGCGTCAAAGGGCTGTTCTCGCTGCACTCCAAGATCGATCGCCAGCAGCGGCCCCTCGACCAGATCTTCGACCTGCTGGCCGTCCGCGTCATCACC
>DATEQM010000132.1:0-6183 GCA_035272605.1 Candidatus Acidiferrales bacterium
CTTCGGAGGAGGGTTTCCCGTCATGTCTGTCCGTTCGGCCGAAACCGTGGGTGTGCGCTACACCGGCTGGGCCGCTCTACATCGCGATCCGCAGGAAGACCCTGTGGTGTACACCTGCCCGCATTGCGGGACGGAGGGGCGCAAACAGGCGCGCCGCCCGCGGAGCGAATACCGATTTTCCGACGGGTTCGTCCAGGACCTGCACGGTGAGATGACGGCTTGCAGGGGCTGCCATCGCCCGCTGCACTTGGCGCCCATCGTGCTTGTGCACGACCAGGACGAGCAGAAGCGATTCGAAGCGGTGTTCCAGCCCGAAGTGGTGCTCAGCAAGAACTGAAGTGCTCGAGAGAAACTCGAGAGAATAAAACGCCGGTCCCGCAAGTGGGGACCGGCGTTTTCGTTTGTGGTGCTGCGGGTCCGAATAACGGTGGCTGCCCTTCGCTACCCTCCCATCCAGTCCACGTCCACCTTCAGGTGGTTCTTTTCCAGTTCCGAGCGCACGCGCTCGAAGGCGTCGTCGACGGTGTCGGCGAACTGAAGCAGGCCATAGTCCTCGTCGCTGATGGTTCCCCAGCGCACCATGGCGCGCCAGTCCAGCACTTCATCCCAGTACTTCCGGCCGTAGATCAAGATGAGGTTGCGGTGCGGCAGCTTGCCGCTCTGCAGCAGGGTGAGCATTTCCCAGAGCTCGTCCATGGTGCCGAAGCCGCCGGGAAAGACAATCAGGGCTTTGGCGAGCTGCGCGAACCATAATTTGCGCATGAAGAAGTAGTGGAAATCGAAGTTCAGCTCGGGACTGATGTAGGGGTTGGGATACTGCTCGTGGGGGAGCTGGATGTTCAGCCCGAGAGATTTCCCTCCCGCCTCGGCGGCGCCGCGGTTGGCCGCCTCCATGATGCCCGGACCGCCGCCGGAACAGATCACGAAGCGGCGGGGCTTCTCGCCGAACTTTACGGACCATTCCGTAATGCGGCGGGCGAGTTCGCGGGCTTCTTCGTAGTAGCGGGACATGTGAAGGGCGGCATGTGCCTGGCGGAGCTTGCGGTCGTGCTCGCGCCGGGCCTCAGCCGTGCGCGGGCGGGAGGCGCGCTCCAGGCGTCGCAGGTGCTCTTCCGAATGCTGAAGGGGGAACATGCGCGCCGAGCCGAACATCACGATCGTGTCGGCCACGCCCGCGCGGCGGAGCCGGTGCAGGGGGTCCAGATACTCGGCCAGGATGCGCAGCGGCCGCGCCGCAGCGCTTTCCATGAACTCCGATACCTGGTAGGCGGGCAGCGTCTCATGACGCGGGGTTTTGCCGCTCATCGTTTCTCTCCGCAGGAGGCGATTGAAATCACGCAATCTTTTATCCTAGGGCATTCTAGGGGCAATGAGCGCCGCCGCACACGGAGGCTTGCGGCGCAGTTTCCTCCGGCGCAGCGCGGGCGGAGCGCGCCGCGTGGTAGGATTCCCCCGCCAGCCAGCCGCGAACGGGAGCGAAGCCCGAACAGGAGTACCCGCGCCGGCCCGGGGAGATAACCCGCGGCACGGCATTCGCGTCCATACACTAGAGGGGAAGGGTATGCGTCACACCAGGCATCTGGCGATTCTGGCAACGGCGCTGATCCTGCTGGCCGCGGCGCCGGCGGTCCGCGCGCAGGCTCCCGCAGGCCCCATCAGCCCGCCGGCCAACATCCAGCCGCCGAAGAAACCTTCCGTGCGCGTAAACGTGGATTGGGTGACGACACCGGTGACAGTGCGGAATTCGAAGGGCGAGCTGGTGCTCAACCTGGCGGAGAAGGATTTCCGCGTCGAGGAAGACGGGGTGGAGCAGAAGATCGAGCACTTCGACCTGGGCGGCGACCTGCTGTCCGTGGTGATCGTGGTGGAGAACAGCAACCGCGTGGAGCCGCTCCTGCCGGCGGTGCGCAACACGGGAATCTTGCTCTCGCAGGTGTTGATGCCCGGAGACGTGCAGGCGGCGGTGATCAGCTACGACGATGCGCCGCACATCATGCAGACGTTTACCAGCAGCGGTGACGCCATCCAGCGCGCGATGAACAACCTGCCTACGGGGCTTTCCGGCGCGAAGCTGTTTGACGCGCTCTCGGAGGGCGTGGACCTGCTATCCCGCCAGCCGAAGAGCCGCCGGCGGATCATCCTGGCCATGGCCGAGGCGACGGACACGGGCAGCGAAACCAAGCTGGGGGAAGTGCTGCGCGCGGCGCAGCTCCAGAACGTGACGATTTATTGCGTCGGGCTTTCCACCACGGCGGCCGAGCTGCGCGCGGAGGCGCGCGAAAAGCCTTCGCCCTATCCGCCCGGCATCAGCCCCATGCCCGGACCTCCGGGAATCCCGCAAACGCCCTCGACCACGCAGATCGAAAACACCTCGGCCGACCTGGGGGCCCTGGGGATCTGGATCGTGCAGCACGTGAAAGATTCGCTGAAGGACCACGTGCTGGAAGTCGCCGCGAACGCGACGGGCGGAGAGTACGTGGCGGCATTCAAAGACCGCACCATCGAAAAGGCCGTCGTCCGGATCGCCGGCGAACTCCACGCGCAATACACCCTGGGCTACCATCCGACCTCGGGGGATCTGCCGGGCTTTCACCACATCAGCGTCAACGTGGACCGCTCCGGGTTGAAAGTGCGGGCGAGGCCGGGCTATTACCTCGAATAGACGCTGCAGCGTGCGCGAGGTTCTCAGTCAAATTCGCGCTTCGGAGCTGCCTGTTCTGCCCCCACGCGCCCTGTGACGATTTCGGCCCGCGAATAGTTTTCTGGGCGAATCGGCGCGCCCGCTATCCGCCGCAGGATGGTGAGCTGCCCGGTGTGTGCCAGCGCGTCCGCCACTGGTCCCTGAAAAAGCCGCTCCGTGGGAGCATGCACCGTGTCACCCGAGGCCAGGTATTCGTCGAAGCCTTTGAGCGCAGCGAAGAACCGCGCCACTTCCGAGTCCCAGGCAAGCGGCGCCGAATTCTGCCAGGCCTCTTTCCCCCGGGCAATCGAGAGCGCCCAATCGAAGACATCGCCCATGTGGGCCAGGATCTCGGCGGGCGTGCGCACGCCGGGCGCGGCCCGGAATGCGGCGAACGCGGGAGGTGCGCCGCGCACCGCCTTCGCCGCGCGATAGGCCAGCGTGGCCAGCGTGTGCCGCAGCAGTTGCATGTTGGAATCCGCAGGGTTGCTCATTTTGTTTCTGACGCCCTCCCTCCGTGGCGAGGCTAGCCGACGATCCACATGACGGCAGCGGCGCAGATGAGCAGCCGCACCAGCCAGCCGGTCAGGTGCGCGCCGGTTACCTGCGGATGGATCTTCATCCACATGCCGTTCTGGACGAGGATGGGCAGCGGACCCATGGCCCAAACCGCCGCGGCCAGCTTGAGCGAGGCGCTCCAGGTGTGGATGCCCAGCCGCGCGCAGACCAGGACGAACGCGGCGCAACTGATCAATCCGATCACCTGCGACCCCGCAACCAACGCCTTATCGGGCTCGCCCGGCTTCTTCCGCCAGATTTGGGGAAACGCCAGATACCTGTCGTGGAACAACATACCCATGAACAGCCAGTCGGTGAAGCTGCCGAAGAATCCCGCGGCCAGAATGGCCAGTACGACCCGCGTCCAGTTCATCGGATGTGCCTTCCGCGCCGGGCGTCACGGCCGGCGGCGGCGTCCGGTCTGCGGTGTCGCGTCATGCAATCTTCTTCCAGAAAGAAGCTTCGCGGCTGGCCAGAAGCGCACCCTTCCGCTGGCCCCAGCGCTGCATGTGCGGGGTTTCCCAATGCCTCTGATGATACTTCAGGCTGGCCCAGATTTCGCGCAGCAGGAAGAGACCCGGCTGGTCGGAAGAAACGTGCAGGTCGTAGGCGATGCAGCCGCGTTCGGCGCGCGTGGGGCCCACCAGCGCGCGCAATTCCTTCTCCAGCGCGGCTTCCTGCCCGGGCCGCGATCGCAGAGCGACGACCAGCGTGACGCCGCTTCTTGAGGCGCGAGGCGCGGCCGAACGCGCCGCTTTCCTTTTCCGCTTCCTGGGTGAGACACGCATCGCGCCGCGATTCTACTCCATTTTCTTGAGCTGCACTGTTCTCTGCCAACGACCTCAACTCCAGATTTCCATTCTAAGCCCGTGAGAATCCCGACGGCTCACGATTCCGCCTTTGAGACACACTGCCCGACCCGCCGCAATCCGCATCGCGGTCCAACAGGCGACGCAGGCATCAAGACAGTCGTCCCAGCCGACGCCCTCGGGTCTGTAGTTCTTCAGTCTCCGCACAACAGGACTAAACCCCTTGAGAGCCGCTATGCGTTCTGCCCGCCCAGCACTTCTTTTCTTCGAGTGGCGATTTGGCTTCTTTGTGAGTCTAAAGAATGAAACTTCAGGATGAATCTCAAAGATGTGGTCTTGAAGGCGAGGCGTCATAACGTCGTGAACTTCACGCAGCTTGTCGAAGAGTGCAAAAGCCTGTTTCGCAATTCCCACGCAAAAGTTCGAGCTTGCCCGATTTTCACCGAGCGCCAGACAATATTCGTCAAAAGGAAGCGCGGAATACGCCGGCGGGGAAAAGACCGAGCTGCTGCGTTTGGGGGCTAGCAAGCGCCGAGCCTCACGGTCACAGGGACGGCCGCCCGGCTCCGCAGCTGTCAAAAGTCCGATGGGGATGTCGATGGCGACGACCCGTGGCCTCTCTGGGAGCCGGAGCAATTCCGAGAACGAAGCGACTCGGCGATAGCGAAACGTTCCCGACGACAACTCGCGAAGTACAACAAACCATCCCAGCCGACATCCATCCGCCCCTGCAACCCAGCTAGACACGCTCGCCACTCCTACTTCTTCGGGGCCTCGCCGTTCGTCGCTTCTTCCTCTTCCAGGATGCCGGCGGCGGCGGCGATGCGGTCGTCGTCGTCCAGGCGGAGCAGGCGCACGCCTTGCGTCGAGCGGCCGGCCTCGCGGATTTCGTTGGCGTGGACGCGGATCACCTTGCCGTGCCCGGTGATGATCATCACGTCGGACTCTTCGGTCACCTGGATCGCGGCGACCACCTGGCCGTTGCGGTCCGTGGTTTTCATGTTGACCACGCCCTTGCCGCCGCGCGCGGTGATGCGGTACTCGGCCAGCGGCGTGCGCTTGCCGTAACCCTTCTCGGACACGGTGAGCATCAGCGAGCTGACGGAATCCTTGATTTCGTCGTTTTCCAGCTCGTCCAGGTTCTGCGTGGCCTTCTTGTGCTTCGTGGCAATCACCTCGAAATTCGGCTGGACGGTCTCCATGCCGACCACGAAGTCGTCCTTGGCCAGGTCCATGCCGATCACGCCGCCGGCGTTGCGGCCCATGGCGCGCACTTCGGTCTCGCGGAAGTGGATGGCCTGGCCGTCGCGGCTGGCCAGGAAGATCATCTGCTTGCCGTCGGTGAGCTTCGCGCCGATCAGCTCGTCTTTCGCTTCCAGGCTGATGGCGATGATGCCGGCGGAGCGCACGTTGGAAAACTCGGCGATGGCCGTCTTCTTCACCGTGCCCAGCTTGGTGGCGAAGAAGACGTAACGGCCCTCTTCTTCCAGGTTGCGCGCGGCGACGAGCGCGGTGAGTTTTTCGTCCTCCTGGAATTTGACGAGGTTGTTGATGGCCTTCCCGCGGGTGGCCGCGGCGGCTTCGGGGATTTCGTACACCTTCAGCCAGTAAATTCGGCCTTTGGAGGTGAACAGCAGAATGTAACTGTGCGCCGAGGCGATAAACAGGTGCTCAACGAAATCCTCTTCGCGCGTTTTTGCGCCGATGCGGCCCTTGCCGCCGCGGCCCTGGTGGCGGTAGGTGCCCGTCCCGGTGCGCTTCACGTAGCCGGCGTGGCTCACGGTAATCACCATGTCCTCGTCGGCGATCAGGTCTTCGAGTTTGATCTCCTCGACGGCGTCCACGATCTGCGTGCGGCGGTCGTCGCCGTAGTCCTTCTGCACTTCGCGCAGCTCCGTGGCGATCACCTGCTTGAGCTTCTTCTCGCTGGCCAGAATTTCCTCCAGCTCGGCGATGCGCTCACGGATGGATTTCAATTCCTTGAGAATCTCGTCCACGGAGAGCTGCGTCAGGCGGTGGAGTTGCAGCTCGAGGATGGCGTCCACCTGGAGAGGAGTGAGGCCCGTGGAGCCGGCGGGCGCGGCGGCCACGCCCTCCAGGCCGCCCAGCTTGTACTTCCGTCCGTCCAGCTTCACG
>DATEQM010000133.1:0-4562 GCA_035272605.1 Candidatus Acidiferrales bacterium
TACGCCGATTTGGGTCGGGAGGAAGACGCCTTGCGCGAGCTCAACATGGCACTCACCTTGCGCGCCAACGAGGCCTCGATTCTTTACAACGCGGCTTGCACGTACTGCGGTCTCCGCAGGAAGCCGGAGGCCATGGACGCCTTGCGCAAAGCCTGGGAAGCCGGGTTCAGGGACTCGGTGTGGGCGCGCCGCGACCCGGACCTCACCCCTCTTCATGGCGACCCGGAGTTTGACCGGCTGTACCCGGATCACCTCGCGGCACCGTCCGCATCCGCTTCCCACTAGCTGGACGAGGATACTGTCGTTGGGTTTTCGGGCGCACTCGAGCCGGGCTATCCCCATTCTCGACACTCTGGCAGGCAGGAGCACCGCAGCGAAACGCGTCCGCCGCACTTAGCCTCCGATGTCTTGGGACGGTCTCGGAAGCACCTGGCTCCAGGTTCGATCCCGAAGTCTCGGGACTCGGCGGCTCACCACTTCTTTCAACCAGGAATCATCGCCAGGGAATGGGAACGTACAATTCCCACTCCCGGCCCATGTTGTCGTCGGTAATCAGGCGCTCGTTGCCGTATTTTCTGCGCAGCGAATCCGAAGCCTCCAGCCCAAACCGAGTCGCAGGCCGGTTGATGCTGTTCGCGAACTTCGCGTATTCGGCCAACGTTTGCTGCGCCACCCGGTCGTTGGGATCGAACAGCAGGCGATTGTTGATTTTGTAGCGGCGAAGCGTGTCCATCCAACGCGGAACATTCACCTGGATGGGCGAATCACTCACCACCAGGAAATTGATCACGCGCAAACCGTATGGAAACACGTGGAGGGCCGTGGCGATGGCCTCCGCCGATTCCGTGGTGTTGAAGTAATAGAGGCCGCCGGGATTCAGGTGCTTGCGAACCAACTCGTCAAACTCAACGGAGAGCAAGCCGGAGCTGTGGTCCCGCCAAAAATACGAGCCGTTGCAGATGATCGCGTCGTATCGAGTCTCGGGATGGGCGATGAGCCAGCGGCGGCCGTCGTCGATGAAAATATGCACCTTGGGATTGTGAAGAAGCGAACGCACCTCCGGGTACTGCGGAATCAGGCCCAGGTAGCCCGGGTTGATCTCGACGACGTCGAGCGATTCGACTTGCGGATGACTGGCGAAGACTTGCCCCCAGGAACCCGAGGAAAGGCCGATCATCAGCATGCGCCGGGGAGCCGGGTGTACGGCGCTCAGAATCAGGGCGCGGAGGATCAGGTTCGCGTCGTGACTCGGATCGATCCTGAAGTAGCCATCGTACACGCCGCCTCCAAAGACGGCTCCCTCTTGTGTCACGGCAATCACGCCATTGCGGTTCTGAACGATTCGAGTAAATGGAGTGTAGGCGTTCCGGTGGCTCCCAAAGGTCAACTTTTCGTAGAGGGAATCAAAACCCGGCGACGACAGCGCTACCGCAGCCAGAGCCGCCACGCAGAGCGAACCCGCCCATACCGGCGGAAATCGGGATTCTCCTCCCGCAAGAAAAACAGCCAGTCCTCCCGTCAGCACTGTCAGAACTCCAAGTTGCAGCGAGATCTGGCGGAGCCCATAGTGCTGCATCAGCACGAAACCGATGAGCAGGCTGCCCAGTACGGAGCCGAAGATGTTCGCCACGTAGACCAGGCTCACTCCCCTGCCCGCTTTTTCATCCGCCGAAACCGAAAGCTGGCATAACAACGGCAGCATGGAGCCGACCATGGCGGAGGTGAGGAAGAACGCTGGAGCGGCAGCAAGATAAGTCCAGTTGTGCACTCTTGAGCCGGCAACCAGCCCCGGCAGGTAACCCGAGACGCCTCCCGCGAGAAGCAGGAGCGCGCCGCCGGCTTGCAAGACAGTCCGCGGGCTCGCCCGCTCCGTCGATTTTTCCGACACGTAGGCGCCCGCTGCGATTCCTGCGAGGATCGTAGCGAGCAGGAGCGCAAAGGCCGGGGCGCGGTTGGCCGAGGCCATCGAAAAAACGCGGAACCACGCGATTTCAAATCCCAGGGCGACGAATCCCGTAAGACCGGCAAGGAGCATGGCCATGGGAATCCGGATGGGCGAATTGCCCTGGGCCATCTGAGCCGGGACTGCTGGCGGAGTTACTGGTGTCTTCCCCGGAGCGCGTCCATAGAGGTAAGCCGTCGCGCCGACCAAGGCATTGAGGCCTGCGGCGATGGTCACGGAGCCGGCTTGGCCGTACTCACGCAGCAAAAATACGGCGCACACATAACAGGCGATGGCCGATCCCAGTGTATTGACGAAGTAGAGCCGGGAAACCGAAGCGCCCACGTGACCGGAACGGCACACCAGGTGCTCCACCAGGATGGGCAGCGTCGCGCCCATGAGCATCGTAGGGATCAGAAGCAGTGCCAGGCTGAAAACCACCACCCAGGGCAGACTGGCTCCCGCCGTGTACGCGGCGGCCCAGCCGAAAATGCGCAGCGAAAGCAGCCCGAACAGCGCGACCCCCAACTCGGCCAGGCCAAAAATAAGAAGGCTGCGCCGCGGGAAGCGAGCGGAAAACCATCCTCCGGCCAGGCTGCCCAGCCCGAGTCCCAGCATGAAGGCGCTAACCACCACGGCAACTGATTCCGCGTTTACGCCATAGATCGCAAACAAAGCCCGCTGCCACACAATCTGGTAGATGAGCGCGGGCATTCCGGAGCACAAGAAGAGAGAGCTGACCAGGAAGTTCTCCCATTTTTGATTGCTCCGATCGAAGTACAAAGCGGCGGCGAGGAACAAGAGCAAGTCAAAGAGAAGAAGCAGCAAGACCGGAACTGTGTTCATGCTCTTCCCGAACCAGCCAGCGTCGAATAATCCATCCTATGATTATGGCCGCATCCGCAGGTTGCACGCCTTCCCGCGCGCTGCGGCTTGTCCAACGGCTCACGGCCAGCCGTCCCGCGTCTCCGATGATAAAATCGCGAAGGATTCGCAAGATCACTGAGGCCAGGAACCTTCGCTTGACCGAACCCGCGAAGGACAATCAACGGGCCTCTTCCAACGCGAGGGCTGGGAAGTCGTCCAGTGCGCCCGCCTCCCAACCAGTGACACGCTCTGGATGGCCGCCCGCAAACCGTAGCGCGGCTCGCTTCTCACACGCGGCGCCTCGCGCACGCTGCCGCCGATGAAAAGGCCTTGCAGCGGAAACGACCTGTCAACTCCGGCTCGGCGTAGTCCGCACCGCCCGCCATTTCGTCCGAAGAGTTTTTCAGTCGGCTGCCACCGTTGCTCTCTCGCTCTCCACCGCGTGCGCAGGCACATGGTTCTCCTGCGCGTCCACCACGGCGATGGTTGCGATGTTCACGATGTCGTCCGCGTCGGCCCCGCGGTGCAGGACATACACCGGCCTGCTCATCCCCATCAGGATCGGGCCGATGGGCTCCGCCCCGCCCACGCGGATCAGCAGCTTGCACGCAATGCTGGCGGATTGCAGGTCGGGAAAGATCAGCACGTTTGCTGCGCCCTGCAGTGTGGAGAAGGGGTATTCCTGCTCGAGGATCTCCGGCGTGACCGCCGTGTCTCCCATCATCTCGCCGTCCACCATCAGCAGGGGATCACGCTCCTTCACGAGCCGCGTGGCCCGGCGCACCTTTTCCGCGAGCGGGTGTTCCGTGCTGCCGAAATTCGAGAAGGAGAGCATGGCCACGCGCGGCTCCACTTGGAAGCGGCGGGCCACCTCGGCCGCGCAAAGCGCAATTTCCGCCAGTTGCTCGGCGGTCGGCTCGATGTTCACGCTGCAATCGGCCAGGAACAGCAGGTCGCCTTTCCGGGTGAGCACGGCATACAGCCCGGAAACGCGATGCACGTCCTCGCGCACCTTAATCACCTGCAACGCCGGCCGGAGGGTGTCCGGGTAATGCTGGGACACGCCGGAGACGAGCGCGTCCGCCTCGCCCATGTGCACCATCAAGGAGCCGAAGACGTTGCGGTTCTTGATGAGCTCCCGGGCCTCGGAGAGCGTCACGCCGCGGCGCTGCCGCAGTTGGTAGTACTCCTGCACGTACGCCTCCTGGCGGTCCGATTCCTCCACATCGACAACTTGCATGCCGTCCAGGGAAATCCCCAGATCCTGCGCCTTCGCACGAACCGTGTGTTCGTTGCCCAGCAGGATGGGCCGCGCCACCTTTTCTTCCACCAGGACGTGGCAGGCGCGCAGGATCTTTTCGTTCTCGCCTTCCGGAAAGACCACGCGCTTGGGCGCGGCCTGTGCCCTGTGGGTCACCTGGAGCATCACTTCACGCGCCTTGCCCAGCCGCTTTTCCAGTTGCTCGCGGTATTCGTCCAGGTCCACGGGCTCCTGGGCCACGCCTGTCTGCATCGCCGCTTCCGCCACTGCGGACGCCTCCCACAGCAGCACCCGCGGGTCGAACACCCGGGGCACGATGGAATCCCGGCCGAACTTGATTTGGCTTACGCCATAAGCGCGGCACACCGAGTCGGGCACGTCTTCCTTGGCCAGCGCGGCCAGCGCGCGCGTGGCCGCCAGCTTCATTTCTTCATTGATCGCCGTGGCATGCACGTCTAAAGCCCCGCGGAAGATGAACGGGAATCCCAGCAC
>DATEQM010000134.1:0-17663 GCA_035272605.1 Candidatus Acidiferrales bacterium
CGGGAAACGCTTTCTGGAGCGTTTCGGCAAACGTGGAGTTCTTCACGTCCGCGTCCACGGCCACGATGCGAGGATTCACCGCCGCGATTCGTGCCAGCGCATGTCCGTAGGCTTCGCGCGTGGCCACCTGCTGGCCGGGCGCGTAGTCTGGAGCGGACAGCGGGGGAAAATCGGCGGGAGCCGCGCCGGCGCGGCGCGCGTAGGAGCGGGAATCCGGCTCGGCTGCTGGCGGGACGGGCGCCAATTCCGCGAGAGCGCGCGAGAGTTCGTCCTTCGACAGCGGTTTGCCGTGCCAGCCTTCCTTATCCGCCAGGAAACTGATGCCATGTCCCTTTTCCGTACGCGCCAGAATGGCCTGCGGGCGGCCGCTCAGGGTGCGTGCGCGGTCCACCGCGGCGACGATGGCGCCGATGTCGTGCCCGTCAATCGCCGCGGCGTCCCAACCGTTGGCCTCGAAGCGGCGCCGGTGGATCTCCGCGTCGTGGCCGTACATGGTGCGTTCGCTCTGGCCGAGCGAGTTGACGTCCACGATCGCGGTCAGGTTGTCCAGATGGTAGTGCGCGGCAAATGCGGCAGCTTCCCACACATTTCCCTCGGCCATTTCGCCGTCGCCGAGCAGAACGTACACGCGGACGCCGCTCTTTTCGAGGCGTTTGGCCGCCAGCGCCATGCCCGCGCCGACGGACAGTCCCTGGCCGAGCGAGCCGGTGGCGGCGTCCACGCCCGGCACGAGCGGGGTGGGATGGCCTTCCAGTTCGCTGGAAAATTCGCGCAGCGTAGCCAGCCGCCCGAGGGGAAATACTCCGGATTCGGCGAGGGCGGCATAGAGCAGAGGCGCGCCGTGGCCTTTCGAGAGGACAAAGCGGTCCGCGTCCGGGGCGTCCGGACGGCTCGCGTCGAAGCGCATGGCGTGGAAGAAGAGCACGGAGACGATGTCTGCGGCGGAAAGGCAGGTGGTGGGATGGCCGGAGCCGGCGCGCGTAGTCATGCGGAGCGAATGGATGCGCAGCAGGCGCGCCTTCTCCCGCAGGGCCTCCCGATTCGCGGGGATGAAGGCAGGCTGCGGCATGGCGTTCATACGTTTCCCCCAGTATCGCGGCGTGCGGAGACGCGCGCATTCTACAGAAGCGGCGGCGCGAAGCCAATTCGAAACTCGCGAGGTCGAGCCTGGTGACGGTGATCGGGATGACCAGTTTGGCCAGCAACTCGACGATGGGGACGGCCCGGGCTGCACGCACTCTATCACAGCGGCGCAGCCGCCTTCGCCGGGCGACGCGGGCGACTTGAGCCGGGGAACGGGGATGAACTCAATGTGCATGCCCAGCTATTGCAGATTAGGACAGCGAAGGTGAGGAACGCTTGGCCTCTGGGGGCGACCGGGGTTACCATGGCGCACCTTCCTTCTCCAGGTGTCGAGCGTGGAACCTCTTCAAACACGCGATGTAGCTGCTGAGCCTCCTGATTTCGTTCCCGGGCCAGAGAGCGCCGTCTTGGATCTGATCAACATTGGCGCACCTATCGAGCAGGTGCTGACGCAACTCTGCCGCAGCGTGGAAGCGCGGATGCCAGGCATGCTCAGCGCCGTGTTGTTGACGGATCAAAGCGGGGCGCGCTTGCGGCTGGGCGCCGCGCCCAATCTTCCGCCAGGCTGCCACGACGTCCTGGACGGCTGCGGCATCGGCACGGATTCGCTGCCGTGCGGCGTGGCCGCGCACCGGCGCGAATTGGTGGTGGTTTCCGACCTGATGACGGACCCGCAGTGGGGCCGGTATCGGGAAACGGCGCTCCAGCACGGGATGCGAGCCTGCTGGGCGGCTCCCATTATCTCGGCCCGGGGAGTGCTGTTGGGCGTGCTGGCCGCGTTTTACCGGAAGGCGCACGAGCCTGCGTCGGGTGAACTCCACGCCGCGGAAAGCGCGTCGCAACTTGCCCGGATAGCCATCGAGCGGGAAATCCACGAGAAGGCGCTGCGCGACGCGGAAGAGCAGTACCGCACCATGATCGAGCAGGCCATCCCGGCGATTTTCCGGACCACGCCGGAAGGCGCTTACTTGAGTGTGAATCCCGCTTGCGCCCGCGTGTGCGGCTATGACTCACCGCAGCAAATGATCCAGTCGGTCCACAACATCGCCGCCCAGATGTATGTGGACCCGGCCAAGCGTGCGGAATACCTGCGGTTGATGGAACAACAGGGCGAGGTCCGCAATTTCGAATTCGAAATCCGGAGAAGGGACGGCACGCACGCCTGGATCTCGGAATCCTCCCGCGCCGTGCAGAGCCCCGATGGATCCACCGCCTTCTACGAGGGCTCTGCGGAGGACATCACGGAGCGGAAACGCGCGGAGACGGAACGCCACGCCATCACGGAGATCATCGCCGGCGTTTCTTCCACTTCGAATCTGGATGAGCTGCTGGGCCTGATTCACCAGTCGCTCCGCAAGGTGCTCTACGCAGAGAACTGCTTCATCGCGCTGCACAACCACGAAACCGGCCTGTTCCATTTCCCGTTTTTCGCAGATGAATTCGACCAGCCCCCGCCCCCGCAGAAACTGGGGAAAACGTGCACGGAGTACGTGTTCCGCACCGGGCGGCCGATGTCGATCTCGCAGAAGGAATTCGACAAGCTCGCGGCGCTGGGAGAGGTGGAACTCGTCGGGACACCCTCTCCCTCCTGGCTGGGTGCGCCGCTGCGCACTCCCACGGAGACGATCGGCGTGCTGGTGGTCCAGCACTACTCGGACGAGTACGCCTATAGCGAGCGCGACACGGAGTTCGTGGCCTCGGTGGGCGGCCAGATCGCGCTGGCGATCCAGCGGAAGCAGGCCGAGGATGCGCTGCGGCAGAGCGAACGGCGCTTCCGAGCGCTGATCGAAAACAGCGCGGACATCCTGACGCTGCTCGATCCGGCAGGCGTGATTACTTACTCCAGCCCGGCTGCGGCCCGCATCCTGGGTTATGACCCCGAACAGATGATGGGACGCAATGCCTTTGACTGGATCCTGCCGGATGACGTGGAACGAGTGGCCGAGCATCTGGCCGAGGCTCTGCGCAATCCCGGCCAGCCGGAATTTGTCCGCACGCAGGCCCGCGCCCACGACGGCTCGTGGCGGATGATCGAAGGGACGCTCACGAATTTTCTGGGTGTTCCCGGAGTCGAGGCCATCGTGGTGAACGTCCGTGACATCACGGAACAGGAGCGAGCGCAGGAGGCCCGAGAAGTGGCGGAAGGGAAATTCCGCACGCTGGTCGAGCAGCTCCCGGCCATCACCTATGTCGCCGAGCCCGGCCCGGTGGGCCGGTGGGAGTACGTGAGCCCGCAAATCGAAACACTGCTCGGGTTTACTCCGCAGGATTGGATGGCGGACGCAAGTACATGGTGGAACCGCGTGCACCCGGAGGACCGGGAGCGTGTGGCCGAGGCGGAGCGCGAGTTTGAACGCACCGGGAAACCGATGCGGCAGGAATATCGGATGCTGGCACGCGACGGGCGCGTGCTATGGTTCCGCGACGAAGCGGTGCTATTGCGCCGCACGAGCAGCGGTTCGCTGGTGATGCAGGGCGTGCTCTACGACATCACCGACCAGCGGCGGCTGGAGGACCAGCTCCGGCAGGCGCAAAAGATGGAGGCCGTGGGACGCCTGGCCGGCGGGGTGGCGCACGACTTCAACAACCTGCTCATGGTGATTCAGGGCCACACCAGCCTGCTGAGCGAGCGCGTGCCGGACGGCTCCGCAGAGCGCCGGAGCCTGGACCAGATCCAGAAGTCGTCGGAACGCGCCGCATCGCTCACGCGGCAACTCCTGGCCTTCAGCCGCATGCAGGTGATGCAGCCGAGGGTTCTGGACCTGAACAGCGTTGTGGCAGACATGGGGAAAATGCTGCGCCGGCTGATTGGGGAGCACATCGAGCTGGTGCTGCGCTCCGACAGCCATCTGGGCCGCGTAAAAGCGGATCCGGGGCAGATCGAACAGGTGCTCCTCAACCTGGTGGTGAACGCCCGGGACGCCATGCCCGGCGGGGGGAAACTGTTGATCGAAACGTGCAACCTGGCTCTCGACGAAGCCGCGGCTCGCCGCATTCCGTCGCTCCAGCCGGGTTCCTACGTGGTTCTTTCGGTGAGCGATACGGGAATCGGGATGGACCCGGAAACTCAATCCCACATCTTCGAGCCGTTCTTCACCACCAAGGAGCAAGGAAAGGGAACTGGTCTGGGACTCGCTACGGTCTACGGCATTGTGCAGCAGAGCGGAGGGCACATCACGGTGTACAGCCAGCCGGGGCAGGGCGCCACCTTCCGGCTCTATTTTCCTCCGGTGGAAGAACCTGCCGACCGGGGCAGTGGAATTCGTCCCCGGCCCAAAGTGCCGAAGGGCTCGGAGACGATTCTGCTGGCGGAAGACGAGACGGAGGTTCGGGAACTGGCGCGGGAGGCGTTGCGCCGCGGCGGCTACGCGGTGCTGGAAGCCCGCGACGGCGAGGAAGCGCGGCGGCTGGCGGAAGGCTATGCCGGCCCCATCCATCTGCTCGTTACCGACGTGGTGATGCCGAACCTGGGAGGACCAGAACTCGCTACGCGGCTGCTCGAAGCGCGACCTGGAATCAAGGTGCTCTACATGTCGGGATATTCCGAGTTCATATCCGCGGGGCACGTCGGTTTGGGTCCCCTCACTCACTTTCTCCAGAAGCCGTTTTCTCTGGAATTGCTGGGACGCAAGGTACGAGAAGTGCTGGATGAGGTTCCCGTATCCGCTGGCTCGGGGCAGGTCCAGGCCCCCTGAGTCGCGCGCCTCCGCGCCGTCGCTGGCACAGACTGGACAGACGTGGTAAAAAGTCAGCCGAACCCAGGGGGCGGAAAGAGCCTCCTCGGCGGACACTCACGGCCACAGCCGGCTGCTCCATCGGGATGAAGCCGGCCTCACACTGTCGCCGAAACTAAAATTGACATCGCCCAGGCTACGGCATATGCGGATGGCACACGCCGCCGCAGCGGTGATCCCGGAGTTCAGTTTTCGGGGGGAATCGCGCAGAGCGAGCTGGAAAGATAAGGGAGATAAGCCCATGAACCGTTTTTATCGACGCGCCGTGATTGGTTCTGTGGCCGGCCTGTTCGCTAGCATGGTGCTGGCCCTGACGGGCACCCTAAGTCATCCCTGGGCCGCCCTTGCCTTGGGGACGGCGATCGGCGCGATCGGTTCCGTTCCCTTTCGCCGCCGGCGGGGCGCCTACGTGGATAGCCTGATGACCGCCGGTTCCCTGGGAGTGCCGCTCTGGGCGCTCTTCAGCCTGGTGCTGTTCCCCGCTATTCTCGGGCGGAGCCCCCAGTGGGACGCGGCGGGAATGCGCGCGCATTTCCCCGGACTGGTCGGGTGGGTGTGTTACGGGGTGCTGCTGGGGTTGTTGACGCAGGCGCTGGAAGACCTGACCACGCGCACGCTCGGCCCTGAGCGGGAGCCTGAACCGGAGCTTCCGAAGAAGCAGCGCCGCGTGGTGATCCTCGGCGGTGGGTTTGCCGGAATGGAGACTGCCGCGGCTCTCGAAAATATCCTGGGTGGCGACCCCGGCGTGTCCATCACCCTGGTGAGTGAGACGAATGCGCTGCTGTTCACGCCGATGCTGGCCGAGGTGGCGGGAAGCAGCCTGGAGGCGAGCCACATCTCCACGCCGCTGCGGACGAGCCTGCATTCGGCGGCGTTCGTCCGGGGCCGGGTGGTGGCGGTTGACCTTCCGAAGCGCCAAATCTCGCTGGAAAGCCCTGCGATTCCGGGCATGGCACCCGAGCCGGCACGCGAACTGGAATTCGACCATCTCGTTCTGGCGCTGGGCTCGGTGTCGAACTTCTTCGGTTTGAAGAACGTGGAGAAACAGGCTTTCAATTTCAAGAATCTCCTCGATTCGATCCGCATCCGCAACCACGTGATCGAAATGTTCGAGCGCGCCGACCGCGAGAAAGACTCCGCGGCGCGGCGCGCGTTGCTCACTTTTGTTGTGGCCGGCGGGGGTTTCGCGGGGGTGGAGCTCGCCGGGGCGATGAACGATTTTTGCCGCGGAATTCTGGCGGACTATCCGAACCTCAGGCGCGACGAATTGCAGATCGTGTTGGTGCACTCACGCGACGGAATCCTGGCGGAACTGAGCAAATCGCTGGGGGACTACGCGCTCCGCAGCATGGTGGCGCGTGGGGTGACCTTCAAACTGAATACACGGCTGCTGGATGCTCGTCCCGGCGTGGTGGTGCTGAGCGATGGAGATTTGCTGGCGGAGACACTGGTGTGGACGGCAGGGGTCGCACCGAATCCGCTGCTGGCCACGCTGCCGTTCGAGCGCGACAAACGCGGCGCGGTGATCGTCGAATCCACCATGGCCGTGCCCAGCTACCCCGGAGTGTGGGCGCTGGG
Source organism: Candidatus Acidiferrales bacterium (assembly GCA_035272605.1). Lineage (GTDB taxonomy): Bacteria > Acidobacteriota > Terriglobia > Acidiferrales > UBA7541 > JOPF136. Next base: position 6,396 of record DATEQM010000134.1, read on the forward strand.
CGACTGCGCCGCTCTGACCGACGGGAAGAACGGGAAACCGTGCCCGCCCACGGCGCAGTTCGCCATCCGCGAAGGCACCCAACTGGCGGGCAATATCAAGCGTGCGCTTGCGGGTCTGCCGCCCAAGCCATTTCATTTCGATTCTCTCGGGGTTTCCTGCGTGGTGGGCCACCAGACTGCATGCGTGGAGCTCGCGGTACCCTTTACGGATGGCAAGTCGCTGCGCTTTTCCGGACTGCTGGCCTGGCTGATGTGGCGCGGGATTTATCTTTCCAAGCTTCCGGGGCTGGAGAGGAAGGTGCGCGTGCTGATGGACTGGACCATCGAGCTCTTCTTCCCGAAGGATATCGTGCAGACCATCGATCTGACCTAGAGGCAGCGAAGAAACTGGAGCGGGAGAATTCGACTTTGATGTCAACCCCGAATGAAAGGCCGGCGGTGCCCTCCCCGGATGGCCGCTCTTCACGGCTCGTTGCCGTGGTTGCGGGCACACTCGTGGGCGTCGCAGGCGGGATGGTGGGTACCGCGATTCTCGGCGGTTCCACTTTGGAGGGGGTGCTCCTCGGGGCGATTTACGGGCTGGTGTTCGGATGGATGTTCGGGGAAAGCTGTTCGAGCCCCGGAGCCGGTTTGATTTGGGGATTGGCTTACACATTCCTGCTCTGGATGGTATTTGCTGCAACAGTTCTGCCGTGGGTTCGCGGGGGCCACCAGGCGACGGCCATGCTGGACTCGGCTCGCGAGCATTTTCCCTCTCTGGTGGGTTATCTGCTCTGTGGCGGAATGCCACTCGGCATTGTGCTGGGGTTTCTGGGCATTGTCAGGCCACGCCCGGACCGGCCGAAATTCAGTTGGGGCCGGGCACTTGTCGTCGGAGGCCTGTCTGGTGTCGTGGCCGGCTGGGTTTTTGAGATGTGGATGTCTGAGGGAAACTTCTTCCCCTTGTTGGGGCGGCTGATGGAACGCCATTCGCACATCGCGGGAGTGAGTGTGCACTTCCTGGTCGCAATCGTGATTGGCGTGATGTTCGGCCTGCTTTTCCAGCGCGATTTATTCAGCTACGGATCGAGCATGGGCTGGGGCCTTGGATTTGGAATCTTTTGGTGGTTCCTGGGGCCGCTGACGATTCTGGATTTGGCCGAGGGCCGTCCCCTGGACTGGTCGGTGGAGCATGCCAGCGGAATGTTCGGCACGTTGGTGGGCCACATCTGGTACGGGCTGATCGTGGGCGTGGTGTATGCCACGTTGGACCGCCTATGGGTGCGGCTGATGGTGGAATCGGACCCGATCAAGAGGGAGGCGGAAGGTCCGGGGGTCTACACGTTCCGGTCGCTGGGGTGGGGGGCAGCCGGTGGCTTGGTGGGCGGCGCGGTATCCAGCCCCATCATGGTGGCGACCGGAGTGGTCTCGAAAATTGCCGGGCTCGATACGGAACTTCCGCTCCTGAAGGGCTTAGTGCTCTATATGCTGGCCAGCGCGGTAATCGGGATGACGTTCGGCCTGTTGTTCCGCCGGGAGGGAAGAGATCTCGGGCGCGGGATCTGCTGGGGCTGGCTCTTCGGCTTGATCTGGTGGTATGTAGGGCCGATGACGCTCTTGCCTCTGCTGCGGACGGGCGAGGCAGACTGGCGGCCGGAAGCGGCCTCGGCGCTTCTGCCGTCGCTCATCGGTCACCTGCTATACGGGGGGGCCACCGCGTTAACATTCCTGTTACTCGAACGGAGGTATGCTCGCTGGCTGCTGCAAGACCCGCGAAACGTGGCGCGAGAACAGCGGCGCTCGCGGCCGGAAGGCACCGCAGCGCCAGCGCTGTGGTTTTTCGCCTTGGGTCTCGGCGTCCTGTTGCCGATTCTGCTGGGGTGAGCCATGGCCAGAGTTGGGCTGGCCGGAAAAGACGGTGAGAAGTGGGCGGGGCGTGCGGCAACTGAGTGCGCGGCCGGCTTTTCAACACCTGCGGTCGAGTCGCGCCAGCCTGACTCATGTTTTTGATTTCCCCGGGACGGTTTGGGAGTACTCTATAGCACCGCCGGACCGGGCGCGGCAGACGATTCTGGAGGAGGGCATACTCTTGGACGACGGCAAGCTCGATCTGCTCGCAGTCAACACCATCCGCACACTCTCCATGGACGCGGTGCAGAAGGCCAATTCCGGCCATCCGGGCACGCCCATGGCACTGGCACCCGTGGCCTACTGTTTGTGGCAACATTTTCTCCGCTTCGACCCAGCGGACCCGATCTGGCCGAACCGCGACCGCTTTGTGCTCTCCGCGGGACACGCCTCGATGCTGCTCTACTCGCTGCTGCACTTGGCCGGGGTTCGCGCGGTGAATCCCACCTACGAGCGGCTGGGCGAACTGAGCGTGAAGCTGGAGGACATCATCAATTTCCGCCAGCTGGACAGCAAGTGCCCCGGCCATCCGGAATATCGCTGGACCTCGGGTATCGAAACGACCACGGGCCCGCTGGGGCACGGCCTAGCCACTTCCGTGGGCATGGCGATTGCCGGGCAGTGGATGGCGGGCTATTTCAACCGGCCCGGGTTCGACATGATCGGGTATCGCGTGTTCGCGATCGGCGGCGACGGCTGCATGATGGAGGGCATCTCGTCGGAAGCGGCCTCGCTCGCCGGGCACTTGAAGCTCGGCAACCTGTGCTGGATCTACGACAACAACCACATCACGATTGAAGGGAACACGGCGCTGGCCTTCAGCGATGACGTGGCCACGCGCTTCCTGGCCTACGGGTGGAACGTGCAGCGCGTGGGCGACGCGAACGATCTGGTGATGCTGGATCGCGCCTACCAGACCGCGCACAACACCACCGACCGCCCCACGCTGATCATCGTGGACACGCACATCGGGTATGGCGCGCCCAACAAACAGGACACCAGCGGCGCGCACGGCGAGCCGCTGGGCGAAGAAGAAATCCGCCTCACCAAGAAGAATTACGGCTGGCCCGAGGACGCCAAGTTCCTGGTGCCCGACGGGGTGCGCGAGCACTTCCAGAAGGGCATGGGCGCGCGCGGCAAGAAGCTGCGTGAAGAATGGATGGCAAAGTTCGAGGAGTACAAGAAGAAGTTTCCGGAACTCGCCGATCACCTGTTCAAGATGCAGCACCGGCAACTTCCCGCCGGCTGGGACAAGGATCTGCCGGTATTCCCCGCGGACCCCAAGGGCATGGCCGGGCGCGATTCCTCCGGCAAGGCGGAGAACGCCGCGGCAAAAAACATTCCCTGGCTCATCGGCGGGGCCGCGGACCTGGCTCCCTCCACGAAGACGCGAATGACGTTTGAAGGCGCCGGCGACTTCCTGCCGGACAGCCGGGGACGCAACCTGCACTTCGGGATTCGCGAGCACGCCATGGGCGCCATCCTGAACGGCCTCTCGCTGTCCAAGGTGCGCGCATTCGGTTCCGGGTTTCTGATCTTCAGCGACTTTTCGCGCCCGGCGTTTCGATTGGCCGCGATTATGGAGATCCCGGTCATCTACCTTTTTACGCATGATTCGATCGGCGTGGGCGAGGACGGACCCACGCACCAGCCCATCGAGCAGCTCGCTTCGCTCCGCGCCATACCCGGCCTGCTCACCATCCGCCCGGGCGACGCCAACGAAGTGGTGGAGGCCTGGCGCCTGATCCTCCAGCTCAAACACGAGCCCGCGATTCTGGTCCTTTCCCGCCAGGCCGCTCCCACGGTGGACCGCACGAAGTACGGGGCGGCATCGGGTCTGGCCAAAGGGGGGTACATCCTGGCAGACGCTCCGGGCGGCAAACCCCAGGTCATCCTGATCGGCACCGGAACGGAAGTGCAGCTCTGCCTGGATGCCTACCAGCATTTGAAGACGGAAGGCATCCCGGCGCGCGTGGTTAGTTTGCCGTGCTGGGAGCTGTTCGAGCACCAGCCGGAGGAGTACCGGAATTCGGTGCTGCCGCCGGAGGTGCGCGCGCGGGTGTCGGTGGAGCAGGCCTCCACGTTTGGCTGGTCGCGCTACGTGGGCATGAACGGGCACAGCATCGGGATGCGCAGCTTTGGGGCTTCGGCTCCCCTGAAGGAATTGCAGAAGAAGTTCGGCTTCACGGTGGAGAATGTGATCGCGGCAGCGCGGGAGCAAATCCAGCGCCACGCACGGAAGACGGGATGAAGGCGTCGGGGAGCCCGTTCACGCGTCCACGGGAGTAAAATTCAATCGAGGCGGGCGTCATCGCCGCCTCGACGAGATTAAGGGCATCGAGGGCCGCTAGCGCCCACGGGGCGCATAGCGTGGGGAGGCAATCATGAGTGACGCAAAAGTGGGAAGCGGTAGCCAGGCTGCAGTGGCCAATCCGCTGAAGGGACTCAACGATTTTGGCCAGTCGGTGTGGTTCGATTACATCCGCCGCAGCATGCTCACCACCGGCGAGCTGGACCGGCTGATCGAAGAGGACGGGCTGCGCGGAGTCACCTCGAACCCGGCGATCTTTGAGAAGGCCATCACCGGCAGCAAGGACTATACCGACCAAGTTGCCGCGCTCGAGAAGCAAGATGTGGACGCCATGTTCCTGTACGAGCAGCTGGCCATCCAGGACATCAAGGACGCGGCCGACCGGCTGCTGCGCGTCTACGAACGCACCAAGCGGCGTGATGGCTACGTGAGCCTGGAAGTCTCGCCCTATCTGGCGCGCGACACCAAGGCGACGATGAGCGAGGCGCGGCGGCTCTGGAAAGCCGTGGGGCGTCCGAATGTGATGATCAAAGTGCCGGCCACGCCCGAAGGCATCCCGGCCATCGAGCAACTCCTCAGCGAGGGTCTCAACATCAACGTGACGCTGCTCTTCGCGCAGACTGCCTGGGAGGAAGTGGCCAACGCCTACATCCGCGGGATCGAGAAGTACGCGGCGTCGGGCGGCGACGTGGGCCACGTGGCCAGCGTGGCCAGTTTCTTCATCAGCCGGATTGATTCCGCGGTGGATTCGCAGCTCGAGGCGAAAATGAAATCCGCGGTCGGGGCCGAGCGTTACAACGTGGAAGATCTGCTCGGCAAGACCGCCATCGCCAACGCCAAGCTCACCTACGCGCGCTACAAACAGATTTTTTCAGGCCCCAAGTGGCAAGCCCTGGCCGCCAAGGGCGCGCAGACGCAGCGGCTGCTGTGGGCCAGCACCGGGACGAAGAACCCCGCCTACAGCGACGTGCTCTACGTCGAGGAGCTGATCGGGCCGGACACGGTGAACACCATGCCGCCCGCCACTTACGACGCTTTCCGCGCCCACGGCGTACCCAAGGCCTCGCTCGAGAAGGATGTGGAAGCCGCGAAGGCCACCATGGAGGCCATCGCCCGGCTGGGAATCCGGTTCGACCAGGTGACCGCAAAGCTGCTGGATGACGGCGTCAAGCTGTTCGCCGATGCATTCGACAAGCTGCTGGGCAGCGTGGACAAGACCTGCAAATTCTTCTCCAAGGAAAAGCTGAACCGGCAGACCCACTCGCTGCCGGAGGCCATCGGCAAGGAAGTGGGCAAGACGATCGAGGACTGGCGCCTGACGGGAAAGGTCCGGCGGCTGTGGGGACGCGACGCCACGCTGTGGACCGGCACGGACGAGGCCAACTGGCTCGGCTGGCTGGGCATTTGCGACGACCAACTGGCCCACCTCGACAAACTCACGAGCTTCGCCGCAGCCGTGAAGAAGGATGGGTACACCCAGGCGCTGCTGCTGGGCATGGGCGGCTCGAGCCTATGCCCCGAAGTCCTGAGAATGACCTTCGGAAAGATCCCCGGAGCGCCGGAGCTGTTCGTGCTCGATTCCACGGATCCCGACCAGGTGCGCGCCATGGATGCGCGCATCGACTTCCAGCACAGCCTCTTCATCGTGTCGAGCAAATCCGGTTCGACCCTCGAGCCCAATATCTTCAAGGCCCACTTCTTCGAGCGCGCCAAGCAGATCCTGGGGCCGGAGGAGGCCCCCAAGCACTTTGTGGCCATCACCGACCCCGGCTCGCAGATGCAGCGGGTGGCGGAGGCGGACAAGTTCCGCTACATCTTCTTCGGCCTGCCCAGCATCGGCGGGCGGTATTCAGCGCTTTCGAACTTCGGAATGGTGCCCGCCGCGGCCATGGGGCTGGATGTGCCGAACTTCCTGGACCGGGCCGAGGAGATGGTGCACGCCTGCGCAGCCTGCGTGAAAGCCGAAGACAATCCCGGGGTGTCTCTGGGCGTGGTGTTGGGCGTGTGCGCGAAGCACGGGCACGACAAAGTCACGTTGATCGCTTCTCCCGGCATCCGGGATCTGGGCGCCTGGCTCGAGCAGTTGCTGGCCGAATCCACGGGCAAGGAAGGCAAGGGGCTGATCCCCGTGGACCGCGAGCCATTGCTGGGACCCGAGATGTACGGGAACGACCGGGTGTTTGCCTACTTGCGGCTGGAGGGCGGGGCCGACGCCGCGCAGGACAAGGCCGTGGAGACCCTCGAGAAGGCCGGTCAGCCCGTGGTGCACATCGCGGTGAAGGATATTTACGACGTGGGGCAGGAATTCTTCCGGTGGGAAATCGCCACCGCCGTCGCCGGCGCGATCATCGGCATCAACGCGTTCAACCAGCCAGACGTCGAGGCGAGCAAGATCGAGACGCGCAAGCTGACCGGCGAGTACGAAGAGACCGGAAAACTGCCGCCCGAGCAGCCCATCCTGGAGGAGAGCGGCGTAAAGCTGTTCACCGACCCGAAAAACGCCGCGGAATTGGCCAAAGCCGCCGGCGGGCAAAAAACACTGGTCGCTTATCTGCGTGCCCACTTCAACCGCATCAAGCCGGGAGATTACTTTGCGTTGCTCGGCTACATGGATATGAATGAGTCGAATGAGCGCGAGCTGACCGGTATGCGCAAAGAAGTGATGACCAAGAAGCGGGTGGCCACCTGCCTGGGCTTCGGCCCGCGCTTCCTGCATTCCACCGGACAGGCGTATAAAGGCGGACCGAACAGCGGCGTCTTTCTCCAGTTGACCTGCGACGACGCCAACGATCTGCCCGTGCCGGGACAGAAGTACACGTTCGGCATCGTCAAGGCGGCGCAGGCCCGCGGCGACTTTGAAGTGTTGGCGGAGCGCGGCCGGCGCGCGCTGCGCGTGCATCTGGGCAGCGGCGTGGCCGCCTGCCTGCGGTGCCTGCGCAAGGCGGTGAGCGAAGCTCTGGGACAGTAACGGATCGTAGCAGGATCAAAAGTCAAACGAGGGGAGTGGAAACGATGCAAATTGGAATCGTGGGACTCGGCCGCATGGGTGCCAACATGGCCCGGAGGCTCATGCGCAACGGCCATAAGGTGGTGGGCTTCGCGCAGGACCGCGCCGCGGTGGACAGCCTCAAGAAAGACGGCGGGGGCGCCGCCGATTCGCTGGAATCTCTGGCCAAGGCGCTCTCCAAGCCGCGAGTCGTCTGGCTCATGGTGCCCGCGGGAGACGCCACCGAGCAGAGCGTCATTGCGCTCAGCAAAGTAATGGAATCGGGCGACACCATCATTGACGGCGGAAACTCCTATTACAAGGACGACATCCGCCGCGCCAAGATGGTCGCGTCGAAAGGCATCAACTACGTGGACGTCGGCACCAGCGGCGGCGTATGGGGTCTGGAGCGCGGATATTGCCTGATGATCGGCGGCCCCACCGACACTGTGAAGTACCTCGACCCCATCCTCAAAACGCTGGCTCCCGGCATCGGCGACGTCGGCAGGACGCCTGGCCGGCCTGCGAACAAGGGCACGGCGGAGCAGGGCTATCTCCACTGCGGGCCGGTGGGCGCCGGCCACTTTGTGAAGATGGTCCACAACGGCATCGAGTACGGCATCATGCAGGCGTATGCCGAGGGCTTCGACCTGTTCCGCAGCTTCAGCAGCGATCAGATTCCGGCAGACCGGCGCTACAACCTGGACCTGGCGGAAATCGCGGAGGTCTGGCGGCGTGGCAGCGTGGTTGGCTCCTGGCTGCTGGACCTGACTGCCCAGGCGTTCATCGAAAACCCCACGCTTTCCAGTTTTTCGGGGTTTGTGCAGGATTCCGGCGAAGGCCGCTGGACCATCGAAGCGGCGATCGAGGCCGCGGTCCCCGTGGAAGTGCTGGCTTCTTCGTTGTTTACCCGATTCCGTTCGCGCCAGGAACATACCTTCGCGGAAAAAGTTCTTTCGGCCATGCGGCACAAGTTCGGCGGGCACGTGGAACGGCCAACGGGCGGATAGCCTGAGGGTATCGAGCGGCATACAGGAGGGCAGAAGGTGGCGACCGAACTTCACGACACTGAGAGCCGGAGCAACAATGCGGCAGAGAGCCACGAAGTGATGCCGGCGGTTCCGCAAAAGAAACCGCCGTGCATCATGGTGATCTTCGGCGCCATGGGCGACCTGACCAAACGCAAGCTACTTCCCTCGCTGTGCAACCTGGCGAAAGAGAAGCTGATGTCGGACAACTTCGCGGTGGTGGGCTTCTCGCGCGCGCCCATGACGCACGACGAGTTCCGCGAGAAGCAGCGGGCGGTGATGGATCAGTTCGCCACCGACAAGCTGGACCCGGCGCTGGGGAAGTGGCTGGTGGAGCGGCTGTATTACGCGTGCGGGAATTTCGATGAAGGGCCCGCGTACCAGAAGCTTGCCGATCTGCTGGCCCAGATCGACAAGGAACGCGGCACGGGAGGAAATTATTTCTTCTATCTGGCCACCGCGCCGGAGTTTTTTGGAGTGGTGGCGAAAAACCTGGAGGCCGTGGGCCTGCTCAAGGAGGAGAACGGAAAGTTCCGCCGGGTGATTGTGGAGAAACCGTTCGGGAGGGATCTGGAGTCGGCGAAGGCGCTGAACAAGGAACTGCGCCAAACGATGAACGAAAAACAGATCTACCGGATCGACCATTACCTGGGCAAAGAGACGGTGCAGAACATCCTGGTCTTCCGCTTTTCGAACGGCATCTTTGAGCCCATCTGGAACCGCCGCTACATCCGGCATGTGGAGATTACCGTGGCGGAAACGGTGGGAGTGGAGACGCGCGGGGGCTACTACGAGACATCCGGGGCGTTGCGCGACATGGTCCCGAACCACATCTTCCAGCTGGTCACCTTGATCGGGATGGAGCCGCCCATCAGCTTTGACGCCGACGCGGTGCGCGATGAGCAAACGAAAATCCTTCGCGCCATACCGCCTTTCGCGCCGGAAGAGGTACTGAGCCGCACCGCCCGCGGGCAGTATGGCGAAGGCACGGTAGGCGGCAAACACCTTGCCGCGTATCGGAGCGAGGCCAAGGTGTCGCCCACGTCGAACGTCCAGACGTACGTGGCCATGAAGCTGTCTATCGACAACTGGCGGTGGGCGGACGTGCCCATCTATCTGCGTACCGGGAAGGCCCTGCCCAAACGAGTCACGGAGATCGTGATCCATTTCCGGCGCGCTCCGTTTGTGCTGTTCCGGCATACGGCCATCGAACACCTGATGAATAACCGGCTGATCCTGCATATCCAGCCGGACGAAGGCATCTCGCTGCGATTCGGCGCGAAGGTGCCGGGCCCCACAATGAAGCTGGGCGCGGTGGACATGGACTTCTCCTACGCCACGCGATTCGGGAGCACGCATTCCACCGGATACGAACGGCTGATCTACGACTGCATGGCCGGCGACGCCACGCTCTTCCAGCGCGCGGACATGGTGGAAGCGGCCTGGGGCGTGGTGCAACCCGTGCTGGATGTGTGGCAGGCCCTGCCGCCGCGCAACTTCCCGAACTATTCCGCAGGCACCTGGGGACCGCGCGAGGCGGACGAAATGCTCGCCCGCGACGACCGTCAGTGGACGAACGAGTAAGCCGGTTATGCCCGCGCCCTTCCCCGGCGTTGTCGTGCTCGAGGATGCCGTGGCCGTGGCCCGTGAGGGCGCAGCGCGCTTTGTGACGCTGGCCCGCCAGGCCGGTGCGGCGCGGGGCTCCTTCCATGTGGCGCTCTCCGGCGGGAAGACGCCGGCGGCGCTCTTCGGCATGCTGGCCGCCGATAATCTCCGCGGGAGCGTGGACTGGAACCAAACGCATCTCTGCTGGTCGGACGAGCGCGCGGTGGCCCCTTCCCACCCCGACAGCAACTATGGAATGGCCCAACGCGAACTGATCTCGCGCATTTCCATTCCCCCCGGCAACGTGCACCGCATGGAGGCGGAGCGCGCCGATGCGGACCGCGCAGCGCAGGAGTACGAAGCGATGTTGCGGAAAATTCTTCCTGCAGGCCCCGGCGGATTTCCCTGCTTCGATCTCATCTACCTGGGCATGGGACCGGACGGTCATACGGCCTCTCTTTTTCCCGGCTCGGTGGGTCTCAAGGAAACGACGCGAGGCGTGATTTCGCAGGGCGTGGTGCTTCCCTCGGGGGCGCAAGCCCAGCGCATGACGTTTACGTTTCCGCTGCTGAATGCCGCGCGCGTGGTGATCTTTCTGGTGACCGGGGCGGACAAGGCGCAGAGGCTCCGCGAGGTGCTGGAAGGCTCGCACACGCCGCCGTACCCGTCGCAGGGGGTGCGGCCCAGCGCCGGAGAGCGCATTTTTCTGGTGGATCGCGCCGCGGCAGCCGGCCTGAGCGCCGGCGCAGGCGCGAGGCCGCAACCGTGATCCTGGGCGGCGACGTCGGAGGAACAAAGTGCAACTTGGCGCTTTTCGACCAGCGTTCGGGAGCGCTGGTTGAGGGTGCGAGCCGGCGCTTCCCGAGCGGGGACTATTCACGGTTCGAGGACGTGGTCGCCGAATTCCTGCACAGCGTCGTCGAGCCTGCTGGAATCAGGGTCAGCGCCGCGGGAATCGGCGTGGCCGGTCCGGTGAGCGGCGGTGTTTCCGTGGCCACCAACCTTCCCTGGCGGGTGGATTCAAAAAGCCTGGCGGCGCTGCTCGGTCTCCCCCGCGTCGCGTTGGTGAACGATCTCGAGGCGAATGCTTTCGGCATCGGCATTCTTGGCCCCTCCGATTTCGAGGTGCTGAGTTCCGGCGCTCCCGCCGCGCAGGGATTGCAGGCAGTGATCGCGGCGGGAACGGGGCTGGGCGAGGCTGGATTGTACTGGGACGGGAAGATGCACCGCCCGATTTCCAGCGAGGGCGGGCACGCGGATTTGGCCCCGCGCAATGAACTGGAAGATGCGCTGGTGGTCTATCTGCGCAAACGGTTCGGCGGGCACGTGAGCTGCGAGCGCGTCCTTTCCGGCCCCGGCCTGCGCAACATTTTCGATTTCCTGCGCGACACCGGCCGTGGCCGCGCGGAACCGTGGCTGGAAGACGCTATGGAGAAAGAAGACCCTGCGGC
>DATEQM010000135.1:0-33440 GCA_035272605.1 Candidatus Acidiferrales bacterium
CGCGTCAGGCGGCGATGTACCAGGGGACGTTGATCAGGACGATGCGCGGACTGCCGTTGAGCAGCAGGAAGGCCTTCAACAGCTCCGCGCGCTGGTTGTGCAGCGGGTAGTGATACCAGTGCCTCTCCACCAACTCCGGCACGATCACCGCAATCTGCCGGCTCGGATTCTGTTTCTCGATGTCCAAGATGTAAGCGAGAATCGGCCGGATCAGCAAGCGGTACGGCGAGGGCAGCGTGACGAGGGAAGGCGGCGTGCCCCCGGCTTCCAGCACGGGATTCTCCACGAGGTGGCACCACTGCTTTTCGAGCGCGTCTGTCTCCTCCTCGACCGCCACGTGCACGGCATGGATTTCCGGCGAGAGCGTCAGGGCAAATTGAAGCGCGCGCTGCGACGTCTTCGTCCATCCCTGGATCGGCACGATCACGATGGGAGGCCCCATGTTTTCAACCGTCAGCGGAGAGGAGCATTCCGTCTCCTTGGCCACGCTGGCGTAGTGGCGCCGCACCCTGAGCATCAGCAGCATGAGCCCGGCGATCAGCAGCGCGCTCACCCACGCTCCCGCCGAGAATTTCGCCACCAGCACAACGAGCAGGGTGACTCCGGTGGCCACCGCCCCCAGCCCATTCACCAGCATGCTTTGCACGGCGCCCGGGCCTCCGGTTCGCCTCCAGTGCCAAACCATTCCCGTCTGCGAAAGGGAGAACGCCAGAAAAGCGCCGATCGCGAAGAGCGGGATCAGCTTGTCCGTGACTCCGTGAAACAGGAGGATGAGAACCGCGGCCAGCACGGCAAGCACAAAAATCCCCTGCGAATACACCAGCCTCCGCCCCCGCAGCCCGAACGAGTGCGGCAGGAATCCATCGTGGGCCACCGCCTTGCACAGCCGTGGGAAATCCGCAAAGGCTGTGTTGGCGGAGAGCGCCAGGATCACCAGCACGGAGCCGATGGTCAAATAGTAGAACCAGTTGCGGCCCGTCACCGCCGCCACCATCATCGAAAGGACGCTCTGATAGCCAGGCTGCCCCGGGTCCGTCGCCGCGATTCCATAGGCGCGGACGAGATATGCGATTCCGGCCAGCAGGGCGACGAGCAACCCGATGATCACGGTCAGCGTGCGTTGCGCATTGCGCACGGTCGGCTCGCGGAACGCCCGCACGCCGTTGCTCACTGCTTCCACGCCGGTCATTGCCGTGCAACCGTTTGAGAACACCTGGAGCAGGATCCATGCACCGGCTGCCGCCATGGTGGGCGCTGCCGCCGCGGGAGGATGTACAACCGGCGCGGGATGCCCCCCGGCGCTCACCGTCCGCACCACTCCCAGCAGGATCGTGATCAGCAGGGTGCCAACAAACAGGTAAGTCGGGAACATGAAGAAAGTGCCCGCCTCACGCACACCGCGCAGGTTCACCACTGTTATAATCAGCAGGATTCCCAGGCAGAGAGACGTCGTGTAAGGCTGCACCTTCGGCACGGCAGAGACCAGCGCGCCAACTCCCGCGGAAATCCCCACCGCCACGACCAGCACGTAGTCAATCATCAGCGCCGCGGCAGCCAGCAATCCCGCGTGCGCCCCCAGGTTTTCCGAGGCCACGGTGTACGACCCGCCGCCGCCCGGATAGGCCGCGATCGTCTGCCGGTAGGAGAAGAACACGATGGCGAGGAGCGCGATGATGCTCAGGCTCACCGGCACGATGTAGGCCACACCCGCGGCGCCCAGAGGAATCAGCAGCGTCAGTGCCGCCTCCGGCCCGTACGCCGCCGAGCTGAGCGCATCGAGGCCGAAGATCGGGATGCCTGCTGACGGGCCGATCTGTTCCGCGCGCTCGTCCATCGTAGCTATCTGCTTGCCCAGCAGAATATCCAGAACGGACATATCCCCTCCCCCGTTTTCAGAGCGGCCTAGAGTAATTCGACAACGAAATAATTGATACGGCCCTGGGTACGACCCGGCCGGAATGGCCTACCGGCCCCCTTTATATTTTGATTACGCTGGGATTAAAAGTCAGTGAGGGCATCTGTGGGCAGGGCTACCCGCACGGCGTTCAACACGGCCGCGAGGTCAATCACCTCCTGCGCGATGGCGCCGCCGATGGGAGGCAAATATCCGAACGCCGCGGCGAACATGCCCAGGATGCTCAGCGCCATTCCGCCCACGGCACTCTCCAGCGCGATGCGGCGCATCCGATGGCCGATGTGCAGGAGCTCGTCCACGCGGCCGAGAGAGGTTTCCAGAATCACCGCGTCGGCAGCCTCGGAGGTGATGTCGCTTTTCACGCCAAACGCCACGCCCACCGTGGCCGCCTGCATCGCCGGCGCATCGTTGATGCCGTCCCCCAGGAAGAGCGTGGGTGACCGGCCAGCCTCCCTCCGCACAATTTCAACTTTTTCTTCGGGGCTTTTCGCGGAGTGGACTTCCTGGATCCCCACCTGCGCGGCCAGGCTCTGGACTTCCAGTTCGCGGTCGCCGGACACAATGAGCACCCGGTTGACGGCGTGCCGGGGCTTCAAGTGCTTCACAAACTGGGAGGTGTCCGCCCGCGGCGCATCCTTGAAGCGAAATGTGGCTGCGTAAGCGTCGTCCACCACCACCAGGCATTCGAGCCCCGAGGCTACGGGAGGAAGCGCGAGGTCCGGCCGCGCAAACTTCCCCCGGCTGGTGATCAGGATTTTGCGCGTGCCGACGGTTCCCCGCAGGCCTTCGCCCGGGCGCTCGCTGATTTCCGCAACCGGCTCCATGGGCAGCCCCATTTTCTGCGCCTCGGCCTGAAGCGCGAGCGAAAGCGGATGTTTCGAGTAGCGCTCCACGCTCGCGGCGAGCCCCAGCACTTCACGGCGCTCAAATCCGGGAGCACAGAGAATTTCCGAGAGCGACGGCTTCCCGTACGTCAATGTTCCGGTCTTGTCGAAAATCAGCGTCTTGCAACGGTCAATCCGTTCGAGGGCGGCGGGGTTCTTCACGATTATGCCGCGGCGCGCGGCCAGCGAAATCGCGCCGATCACGGTCACGGGAATGGCAATGAGCAGCGGGCAGGGCGTGGCCACGACCAGAACGGCCAGGAACCGCTGGGATTCTCCGCTCACGGCCCAGGCCAGCCCGGAGAGCGCCAGCGCCACCGGCGTGTACCAGGCTCCCAGTTTGTCGCCTAGCCGCCGCATCTGCGGCCGGTGCTGCTCCGTCTCCTCCATGACTCGCATGATGCGGGCGTAGCGGGAATCCACGGCCAATTTTTCGGCTCGGATGGTCAGCGCCCTCTCACCGTTGATCGCGCCGGAAATCACTTCGGCTCCGGGGGTCTTTTCGATCTCAAAGGGTTCGCCGGTCAGGTAGGCTTCGTTCATCTCTCCCTGGCCATCGAGCACGACGCCGTCCACGGGGCAGGTTTCGTGAGGAAATACGACCAGAACGTCGCCTACGGCAATTTCTCCCAATTTGACGTCGGAGACGCCCGTCCCCGTCCTTCGGTGCGCAATCTGCGGCATGCGCCGCGCCAGAGCATCCAGGACGGAGGAAGCCCGCCGCGTGGCGAATCCCTCGAGTGCGGTCCCTCCGGAGAGCATCAGGATCACGATCGCTCCCACCAGGTATTCTCCGAGAAGCACGGACGTGATAATCGAGATCCCGGCCAGATGGTCCGATCCGAAGTCGCGCGCCAGAGCCTTGCGCAGCAGCGGCACAACCAGTGGGATGCCTCCGGCAACCAGAACGACGACGAGGGGGGCCTGCCAGGCAGTGCGAGGAACACGCAGGAGAAAGCGAAGAAGCAAATGCACTGCGATTCCGGCCAAGGTCAGGCCGGCAATGAAGTTCGGATTCGTCCAACGGGAGACGAATTTGCCCTGCCGAACTGGCGGCGAGGTACCGTCCGCAATCGTGGGATTCAGCGCGCCCATGCCCGCTGCCATTATAGGTGACCTTCTCTCGAGGCCCGCGGCCCGTTTGCCGGTTTTCGGCTCACCGGGGCGAGCGCTGGAAGCAGGCTTCGCCCGCATGGCGTCGCCAACGGCGCCAGGCCCGTCCGACGCTTATTCGAGCGATTTGTGGAAGCGCAAGATGCTGACGCTGAGCAGCGCCACGGCGAACACTGCCATGGCCGCAACTTGCGGCCACAGGACGTCGAATCCCACGCCCTTCAGATAAACGCTGCGCAGCACAATCATGTAGTACCGCAGGGGATCGAGATAGGTGAGCTTCTGGAACCACGGTGGCATGCTGCTGATCGGCGTGCCGAAGCCGGAAAGGGTGGTCGCCGGCATGATGAAGAAAAATGCCGAGACCATGGCCTGCTGCTGGTTGGCGGATATCGTGGAAATGAACAGCCCCACACCCAGTGAGGAGAGCAGAAAGATCATCGTGGCCCCGGTCAGCACGGCGACGCTCCCGCGGAAGGGCACCCCGAACCAAAACGTCCCGACCAGCGAAATCAGGGCCGCATCGAACATCCCGATCAGGAAAAAAGGCAGTGTTTTTCCCAGGATGAATTCCCAGCGCCGGATCGGAGTAACCATCACCTGCTCCAGCGTTCCGATTTCCCGCTCCCGCACCACGGCAAACGCCGTCAGATTCAGGATCATGACCAGCATCAGATTGCCGATCACCCCGGGGACGAAAAACCAGCGGCTCTCGAATCCTTCGTTGAACCAGGGTCGGTCCACCAAATCCACCTGAGGAACCAGAGCCATGAGTTGCGGATTCGTGCGGCCGATGGCGTCTTGCCGGTAGTCCTGCGCGAACTTTGCGCCGATTTGGGTCAGGTACCCCAGTGCCACCAGCGCCGTATTCGAGTTTGTGCTGTCCACGAGCACCTGCACCCGCGCGCCCTTGCTTCCCAGCAGGTCCTGTGCGAATCCGGAATTGATTTGCACGGCCAACAGGATGTCTCCGCGGTCGATTCCCTCCCGAAGCTGCTCGGTGCGCGACGCGTAGTAGCGCAAATCGAAATAGCGGCTGGCGGCCAGGCGCGAGACAAAGTCACGGCTTTGCTGCGTGTTATCCCGATCCAAGACCGCACAGTGCACGTGATTGACTTCCAGTGTCGCGGCGTAACCGAACACCATCATTTGGATGATGGGCGGCGCAAACAGCACGAAACGCGTGCGCGGGTCCCGCAGCGTCTGCAGGAACTCCTTCACCAGCATCTGGCGGATGCGCCCGAGAGCCTGCAGGAACCTCATTCCAGCCTCTTGTGGAACGCGCGCGTTGCCAGCGTGACGAGCACCAGGGCGTAAATGCCCAGCGCCAGAAGCTGGGAAGCGAACATGGAAACCGGGGTGCCTTTCAGAAATACGTTGCGAAGAATCGTGACGTAGTACCGTGCCGGCAGCAGCCGGGTGATGCCCTGCACGACCACGGGCATCTGGTCGATCGGGAAAAGAAAATCAGAGAGCAGGAAGGTGGGCAGAAACGTGGCCACCAGGGAAAGCTGGCTCGCCGCGAGCTGCGATTTGGCCGTCACCGACATGTAATACCCCAGCGATAGCACGACCACGAGGAACAGCGCCGAACTGCCGAACAGCACGGTCCAGCTCCCGCGAAACGGCACCCGGAACCACACCACTCCCAGGCCGGCGCACACGGCGGTGTCCGCCATGCCAATGAGGAAGTAGGGAACGAGCTTTCCGATTTGGATCTCCAGTGCGCTGACCGGCGTGGAGATGAGCTGTTCCATTGTGCCGCGCTCCCACTCCCGCGCGATGGTCAGGGAGGTCAGGAAGGCGCCTACCACGGCCATCACCAGGGCGACCACGCCCGGCACGATGTCCGCCATGCTCTGCAGGTTTTCGTTGAACCACGTGCGCGCACGGATGTCCACGGGGAGGACGGGAGGCGCGATGCCGCGGTCCTCGGCCCACTTCAACTGAATGCGGCTGGAGTACGCGGCCACGATGCCCTGCGCGTAGCCCAGCCCGATGCTGGCGGAGTTGCTATCGCTGGCGTCGAGTATGGCCTGGACGGGTGTACTGCCGCCCGCGCGCAGGTTTTTCGAGAAATTGTAGGGGATGACGATGGCCCCGGGGCAGGTGCCCTCGTCAATCTGCTTCACGACGTCCCGGTAATCGGTCGACAGATGCACGATGTCGAAATAGTCGGTCGCCTGGAAGCTTTTCAGCAGGTCCTGGCTGTCCTGCGAGCCGTCGCGATCGTAGACGCACAGCGGCACGTGCTTCACGTCCAAATTCACGGCGTAACCGTAAATGAACAGCAGAATCAGCGGGATCGCAAAAATGATGAGCAGGCTGCGCACGTCGCGCGCGATCTGGATGAACTCCTTCCGCATCATCGCTCCGATGCGCCGCAGGCTCATGGCCGCGCCCCCTCCTTCGCTCCGTGCGAAGTGGTGAGCGCCACGAATACGTCTTCGAGCGTCGGCGGGATGCTCTCCACCCGGCTCACCACCACGTTTTTAGAAACCAGCGCTTCACGGATCGGCCCGGCGGCCGCGCGCGCATCCGCCACCACGGCGTGCAGCGCCCTGCCGAACACCGCGGCATCCTCCACGCCCGGCGCGGAGCGCAGCGCCTCGAGCCCCGGCCCCAGCGGCTCGCATTCCACCAGCAGCAGTTCGCCCTTCATCGAGCCGCGCTTCAACTCCGTGGGCGTGCCCATGGCCACGATACGCCCGCGGTCGATCAGCACCAGCTGGTTGCAGTACTCCGCCTCGTCCATGTAATGCGTGGTCACGAACACGGTCACGCCCTCGCTGGACATCTGGTGGATCAATTCCCAGAACTGGCGCCGTGACACCGGGTCCACGCCCGAGGTCGGCTCGTCCAGAAACACGATCGGCGGCCGGTGCAGCACCGCGCACCCCAGCGCCAGCCGCTGCTTCCAGCCCACTGCCAGCGAGCCCGTCATGGCATTCTCCCGGCCATCCAGTCCCGCCATGTGCACTGCCCAGGCGGTCCGCTGGGCCAGCTCCGCGGCCGGAACGCTGTAGAGCCCGGCGAAGAATTTCAGGTTTTCCATCACCCGCAGGTCGTTGTAGAGCGAAAATTTCTGCGACATGTAGCCGATGCGCTGCCGGATCAGTTCCGGCTGCGTGGCCACATCCAGCCCCGCCACGGTGGCGCGGCCCGAGGTAGGCTCGAGCAATCCGCACAGGATGCGGATGGTCGTGGACTTTCCCGCGCCATTCGGCCCCAGAAAACCGAACACTTCGCCGCGCCGGGCCGCGAAGCTGATGCCGTCCACCGCCGTGAAACTTCCGAAGCGCTTTGTAAGTTCCTCCACGCTCACGGAGATGGCGTTGCCGTTCATGGCCGGCTCTCCGCCACGCCCGGCGTCTGGCGCGCTTCCACCGCGGAGACGAACAGGTCCTCGATGCTGGGCGCGATCGGCTCGAGAGAATCCACCGCGATCCCCGCGGCCTCCAGGCCGGCGCGGAGCTGCACCGCGCGTTCCCCGGCGTCGTCCACGTAGACATGGACGCCGTCGCCCACCAGCAAGGAGCTGCGCACTCCCGGCGCGCCGCGAAGCTCCCGCATTGCCTGCGCGGCCTCCGGCGACCGCAGCGCCAGGACCGCCCCCGGGAATCTTTTCTTCAATTCCGCGGGAGTGTCGCAGAACAGCATGCGCCCCTTGTGGATCAGCCCCACGCGATGGCACCGCTCCGCTTCGTCCAGATACGACGTGGAAGCCAGAATGGCTACGCCTTCGCTGACCAGCGTGTAGAGAATGCCCCAGAAGTCCCGCCGCGATACCGGGTCCACGCCGTTCGTCGGCTCGTCCAGCAGCACCACGCGCGGCGTGTGGATCAGCGCGCAGATCAGCCCCAGCTTCTGTTTCATCCCGCCGGAGAGCTTTCCCGCCAGCCGCTTCCGGAACTCTCCAAGCCCCGCCGCGGCCAGCAACTGCGCCCCGCGGCGCTCCCTCTGCGCCTTCCGTACTCCAAACAGGTCGCCATAGAAGCGGATGTTTTCGTCAATGGTGAGGTCTTCGTAGAGTCCGAAGCGTTGCGGCATGTAGCTGAGCTGGTGCTTGGCGCCTTCCGGGTCGCGCCCCACATCGCACCCCGCCACGCTCGCCATGCCCCCATCCGGCGCCAGCACGCCCGCCAGCATGCGCAACGTCGTCGTTTTCCCCGCGCCGTCCGGACCGACCAGGCCGAAAATCTCTCCCGCGTGGACGTCAAAGCTCAGCCCGTCCACCGCCCGCACCTCGCCGAAGCGCTTTTCGAGCACGGAAACCACGATCACTGGAGCCGGAGTGCTCATTCCCGTCCGCCTATTTCCGCGGCAGGTAGACGTCCGCGGGCATTCCGGGCTTCAGCTCGTAGTTCGGGTTCTCCACGTCCACCTTCACCCGATAGACGAGTGTCACCCGTTCCTGCTCGGTCTGCACGCTCTTCGGTGTGAACTCGGCCTCGGAGGAAATGAACGAGATCCGCCCGCGATACGTCTTCCCGGGATAGGTGTCCGTCCGCACGGAAACTTCCTGGCCCCAGCGCACACGCCCCAGCTCCGTCTCCGGCAGGTACACGCGCACCCAGAGGTGATCCAGATCGGCTAGCGTCACCACCGGCGTTCCCGGCGACATCACTTCCCCCTTCTCCGCCTGCCGCACCAGGATCACTCCATTAAACGGTGCCAGGAGCGTGGTGTAATCCAGCCGGATTCGCGACAGTCCCACGCTCGTGCGCGCCTGATGGGTGTTCGAAACGTCTACGGCGATTTCTTCTTTCCGCGTGCCCTCCTCCAACTCGCTGTAGATTTGCTCCAGCCGGTTCAGAGTGGCCTTGGCGCGCGTCACATTCGTCAGCGCCTGGTCGCGCGTCTGCCCCGCGATCTCGTCCTTGCGGTAGAGGGCGTCGTACCGCTGGAAGTCCTTCTCCTTCTGCTCCAGGTCCGCTCGCGCATCGAGCACGGCCTGGTACGCCGCCTGGATGTCCTGCTTCCTGCTTCCGGCGAGCGCGAGTTCCAATTGACGGTTGCGCACGCGGAGCGTCGCCTCGTCCACGACGACTTCCTGGCGGTAATCGGCGTTGTCCAGCCGCGCCAGCAGTTGTCCCGCCTTGATGGATTGGCCTTCTTCCACGGGGAGGTCCACGATCCTGCCGGAGACTTTGAAGCTCACCAAGCTCTCGTGTGCTTCAATGTTGCCGGAGAGCTTCATTTCCGCTTCCGCCGGGGCTCGCCGGAACCATTCCGGGTGGAAATAGAACGCCGCGCCCGCCGCAGCCGCCAACAGCAGGATCGCAATCACGCGTTTCATCGCTGGATCACCTTTCCTCTATTTCGAAAGACCGCGATTGCCCTCATTTCGGGCCCAAGTAGGTCTCGTAAATCTGTTCGGTCGCGCCCAGAGCGCGAACCAGGGCCATCCGGGCGTCCGCGTGGCGCGCCAGCGCCGTGATGTGATCGTCTTGCGCGCTTTCGAGCGAGCTTTGCGCCGTGATCACCTCGATGTTGTCCGTTACGCCCTGCCGGAACCGGTCCGTCGAGAGTCTCAGCTCGCTTCCGGCCAGGTCCACGCCCGCCTGCGTCACGCTCACTTGCTGCTCGGTGGAATCCAGGTCCAGGATGGCCTTCCTCAGGTCCTGCTCAATCCCGCGCTCCAAATCGGCCATCTGTTCGTCCACGCGCTGGAGGCGGCTCTCCAACTCTTTTTGCTCCCCATTCCGGTCACGGTCGAAGACGGTGATGGAAAGGGTCCCCTGAATTTGGCCGATCGCGGGCATCTGCCCGAAGTTCCGGCCAAACGTGCCGTAGTCCCCGTTGATGGAAAGCTTTGGCAGGTAACGGTCGCGCGAAGCCTTCTGTTGCTCGACCAGCGCCTGGCGCTGGGCGCGAAGGGAGCGGTAATCCGAGCGCGCTTCGAGCGCCGTCCGCAGGGCCTCGTCGATCTGCGGGAACGGGATGCCGTGGAATTCCAACCGCTCCGCCAATTCAATGGGTGACCCCGGCCGCACTCCCACAAACCGCTGTAAAACGAGCAGCGCGGTTTGGTAGCTGTCCCGGGCTACCAACAGGCTCTGCTGGTCGCGCTGGAGCTGCACTTGCGCCCGGAGCACGTCCACGCCGGTGGCCAGTCCCGTGGTGTGCTGGTCCCGCGCCAGCTTTTCCAGGGCCTGCGACGTCCTGACCCTGGCCTCCGCGGCCTCCACTTCCGCGGCAGCGGCCTGGGCATCCAGGTAGTAGCCGGCCGCCTGCCGGATTACCAGGTCGCGGGTGTCCTGGTAGGTGAGCTTGGCGGCATCCAGCTGGCGCTTGCTGGACTGGTAGGAGTGATATGCCTGAAGGTCCACGACGGGCTGATTGCCGAAGACGCGGAAGTCGTAAGTCCCAAATCCCCCGGTGGTGAGGGGAAGCTTGAAACCCGGAAAGGAGAAGCCCAGCGCCTGCAGGTTGCGGTCCTGCAGGTTGGCAAACGCGTCGCCGGTAATCCGTGGTTCGAGCGCGGCCCTGCGGCGCACCTGGGTGCCTGCAGCCTCGTCCACCTGTGTCCCGGCCACCCTCACCCCCAGGTTCTTCTTCAACGCCGATGCGATAGCGTCCCGCAGGGTCAGCCGGCCGGAATCCGGCAGCGGCGGGGTGGTTGGCTTCGCGGCAGCTTCCCTCGGTTTCTGTTCGGTACCGGGAACGGCCGATTGTTGCCCAGCCCCGCTACCCGTGAGCAGGACCAGCAGTCCAAGCAGGGCCATTCCGCGGAGAAGCCAGCCGCATACTTTGACTACTGTCCGGATTCGACTGCTGGTCATATTCGTCGGCCCGCCCTCTTCAAGACCGTCCCCGGCCCGCTCGGAGGGGCCGGGATCCCCGCGGGTCCAGGCCTCCCAGAAACATCTCCAGCCACACATCCAGCCAGGCGTTCAGATCCCCCTGCGGATCCAGCGACCACAGCACCAGCGCGCCAAATACCGACTGCTGGAATCCCCGCGCCATGTAGGCCGGCGTGATGTCACTCCGCAACTCGCCGCGTTCCTGCGCGAGTTGAAAGATCTCTTCGAGCGCCGCGCGTCCTTCTCTCAGCTTTCCGACCATGAACTCCCGCACGGATTCACGCGAGAGCGGCGCCACCAGAATGCTGCGCAGCAGGCCCGGCGTATGACTTGCCTCTTCAGCCAGCGAGCGGGCCAGCCGCCGCAGCACCTGCCACATCGGCAGGCTCCCCTCCCGGGCTTCCTCAAGTGCGGCATTGATCTTTTTGACTCGCGTATCCCCGAAGGCCAGAAGCACGTGCTCCTTCGTCGGAAAGTAATTGAAGAAAGTGCCTTTCCCCACATCCGCAGCTTCCGTAATTTGTTCGATCGTGGTAGCAGCCAGTCCCTGTTCGGCGAACAGGCGCAGAGCAGCGCGCATCAGCCGTTCGTAGGTTTCAGCCTTGCGGCGCTCTCGCCGGGCGGGTCGAGCTGGAGTGTTCCCGGGCGAGGCCGGAATGGGGTTTCGGTTTCTATAATGACTCATGGGCGGATTCGACCATAGGTCGAGTACGACCATAAGTCAAGTACATTTTGCACGGACCTCGAGTCAATGATTCCAGCGGTAAGTCCAAGCTGGGTTGCAATCCGTCTACAGGTGGTTGCCCTTGACTCTGGAGAAAGGAAAGTAATATACACGCCCTTCCGGTGAGGTCGAAATTACCGAGCACCCCCCGACCCTTCGCAGCACTTGAAATCCGCGATCGTGTAAATGTTCAGGAGATGCTGGTTTTGAAGAAGCGCCATGAGCGGAAACGGTGGATGAGGAACAATGAGCGCACTTTTCCTCACGTCCTCCTCGGTGAGATCTACGAGCAGCCGCGGGCCCTCTGGCACACGATTGACCGAGGCAGCGAGCGGGAGCAGCTCCTCTCGGCCGAGCTTCAGCCGGTGGCAGAGGCGCTCCGCGGCTGCCGGCGAGTGATCATCGCGGCGAGCGGCTCCAGCCGCCACGCCGGCCTCGCCGGCGAAATCATGATCGAGGATCTATCCGGCGTTGCCGTGGACGTGGAATACGCCAGCGAATACTCCTGCCGTTCCGGCCATACCGGCGCGGACACGCTGGTGATGGTCATTAGCCAGTCGGGCGAAACCGGGGACGCCGTGGCGGCGCTGAGGGAAGCCACCCGGCGCGGTGCCATCACCATCGGGGTCACAAACGTGCCCGATTCCACGATTGCCCGCGAGGCAACCGCCTGTTTGCTGACTCGCGCCACCCCCGAGGTCGCCGTGCCCGCCACTAAGAGCTTTACCACGCAGTTGAGCCTGCTGCACTTGCTGGCCCTACGGTTGGCGACCGCAAAGGAGCGCATGGACTCCGTCGCAGTCCGGTCCGGTCTCAAAGCTCTCGGAGCTGTCCCCGAAACGCTCGAGGCTTCCCTGGGCGGTTGGGACTCCGTGGCCTTGGAGGCCGCGCGCGAATTCCATCAAGACTCCGCTTTTCTGTTCATCGGCCGAGGCGTGCACTACGCGATTGCCCGCGAAGGAGCGCTGAAACTCAAGGAACTCTCCTACGCTCACGCGGAAGGCTACCCAGCAGGAGAGTTGCTCCATGGCCCGAATGCGCTGGTGAGTGAATCGAGCGTCGTAGTGGCCTTGGCGACCTGCGACCGCGAGGATGCCGGTTCCGTGGCCCGCTACCAGAAGACACGAGGGGTCCTGGAATACGTAAAGAGGCATGGAGGAAAGGTCATCGCGATCACCACGCAGGGGGATTCAGAGGTCGCCGCGCTCAGCGACTGTGCCATTGGCGTTGCCGCGGCACCCGAACTGTTGCTGCCCATCCTCGAAGTCGTTCCGCTTCAGTTATTTGCCTATCATACCGCCGCCCTCAAAGGGTTCGACGTGGACCATCCCAGAAATCTCGTCAAGGCTGTGCTGACATCGTAAGATTCCGTGCACCTGCCCGGCTCCAGATCTTGCCGCTGGCAAACCGGTGGGCGTGAAATCATGGGGAAGCCTTCTACGCAGGGCAGTGCCGCGACGGCGGACCCATCGCGCCGCCTGCGCCGCCAACTGACCCTCTGGCACCTGATCGTTTACGGCCTGATCGTCGTCCAGCCCACGGCGCCCATGCCTGTTTACGGAGTGGTGAGCGATGCAGCCCACGGGCACGTGATCACCACGATTCTCATCGCCATGGTGGCCATGCTCTTCACCGCCGTCAGCTACGGCCGCATGGCTCGCGCCTATCCGAGCGCCGGATCGGCCTACACCTACGTGGGCCGCGAGCTGCACCCCGCGCTCGGCTATGTGACCGGCTGGAGCATGGCCATGGACTACATGCTCAATCCGCTCATCTGCACGATCTGGTGCAGCAAAGCGGCCGGCAATTTTGCCCCGCAGATCCCCTACTGGGCCTGGTGCGTATTTTTCGCCGCGTTGTTCACGGCGCTCAACCTGCGCGGCGTCCGCACCTCGGCCCGGATCAACGAGGTTCTCGCGGGAGCCATGACGCTGGTCGTCGCCGTGTTCTTTTACGAGGTATATCGCTATGTAGTCGCGCTCCCCCCGCAGGGGCCGGGCTTCTTCACCCATCCGTTTTACGATCCCGCCACCTTCTCTGCCAAAGCGCTCTTTACGGGCACCTCCATCGCCGCGCTCACTTACATTGGCTTTGATGGCATTTCCACGCTCTCCGAAGAGGTGGAAAATCCCCGCCGCAATATCCTGCGCGCCACCGTCCTCACCTGCCTGATCACCGGCGTGCTCGCATCGCTCGAGGTCTACGGGGCGCAACTCGTCTGGCCCGTTTCGTTGAAGTTTCCCGACGTAGACACCGCCTACGTCTACGTTGCCGGCCGGGCCGGCGGCCCCTGGCTGTTCCAGCTCATCAACGCCACCCTCCTGGTCGCCACCATCGGCTCCGGAATGGCCTCGCAATTGGGCGCCGCGCGTCTCCTTTACGGGATGGGCCGCGATAACGCCCTGCCAAAACGCTTTTTCGGCGTCATCGAACCCCGCCAAGGCATCCCCGCGAACAACGTCCTGTTCGTCGGCGCCATCTCGCTGGCCGGTGCCTTTGCCATGAGCTACGAATTGGGCGCGGAAATGCTCAATTTCGGCGCCTTTATTGCGTTCATGGGAGTAAACGCCGCCTCCTTCGCCCGCTATTATTTGCGCGTGAAGCAAAAGGAGGATCACGAACTGGTGCAGAGGAATGTGTGGAAGGACGCCCTCCCGCCGCTCGCGGGATTCTCCATCTGCCTGTTCATCTGGCTCAATCTCCGCTGGCAGGCCAAACTCGCCGGAGGCGCCTGGATGCTCTTCGGCATCCTCTACGGGGCCTGGAAAACGCGCGGCTTCCGCGCGGATTTGGTCCGCTTCGAATCCCCGCCGGACGCCAATTGACGCTACCTCTCCCGCTCGAAGAGGCTGACGCCTCCGGGTTTGTGCGCCAACGCTTCCGCCACTTTCAGGAATGCCCGCGCGGCGTGCGATAGGACCGCATTTCGACGGTAGACAATACGGATCTTCCGCTCGAACTGCAGCTCCGGCACGGGCACGCGCACCAACTCGCCACGCGCGATTTCACCCTCCACGCACACGGCGGGCACCAGCGCCACACCGTTCCCCATGGCCACAAATTTTCGGATGGCCTCGAGCGTAGGCAGCTCCACGTCCATGTTCAGCGGCGTCTTGTGGCGCTTGAATGCCGCCAGCACCTTGGCGCGGTGCGGAGAAGGCACGTGGTGCGCCACAAACGACTGCGCGCCCAGCTCCCGGATGTCTACCTTTCGCGCTCCGGCCAGCGGATGCCGCGGGTGCACCACAAACGCCAGCTCGTCCGTGGCCACCACCACCGAGCGCAGCGCCGCATCTTCCGGAGCGAACGATAGCATGCCCAGCTCTACGCTGTGGTTCAGCACCGCCTCCGGCACACGGCTGGCCAGCGAGCGCGTCACCGACACGCGCACCATCGGGCACGCCCGGCGGAATTCATGGAGCAGCGGCAACAGGTACAAGGAGGTGAATTCGTTCGCGGCGATGGACAGCTTCCCGCGCTCCGCGCTGCGCAGTTCCGTGAGCGCCGCGCGCACTTCGCCGCGCAGGTTCAGCAGCTTCTCCGCGTATTCGCGCAGGAGCACGCCCGCATCCGTGAGTTGGCCGTGCCGCGAGGAGCGGTCGAACAGCGCTTCGCCGAGATCGTTTTCCAGCTTCCGGATCGCCTGGCTCACGGCCGGCTGCGTGCGGTGCAACCGCTGGGCGCCCCGCGAGAAACTACCCTCCTCGACCACCGCGAGAAAGGTCTCCAGTTCGTAGAGATCCATGGCCACCCCGGCGGGACCGTCTCCCGCCCGCCGGAATTATAGAATAACGTTTTCTTATCCTGCTAGTAGAAATATAAGCTTGCGTTATCCAGCCCGCCCCGCCAGACTTGTTCCGTGGCCAGCGCTTAGGGGCATCCCGCCGGCGGCGGGAACCATCCCCTTCAGCGCAGGCCACGGACGGCTCCCAATGTCGCGCGAAACCATCACCATCTTCGATACCACGCTCCGCGACGGCGAGCAGGCCCCGGGCTGCAGCATGTATCTCGAAGAGAAGCTGCGCATGGCCCGGCAGCTCGACCGCCTGGGCGTGGACGTGATCGAAGCCGGCTTTCCCGTGGCCTCGCAGGGTGACTTCGAGGCCGCGCGCGCCGTGGCCCGCGAGGTGCGCCGGCCGAAAATCGCCGCGCTCGCCCGCACCGGCCGCGACGACATTACGCGCGCTTGGCAGGCCATCGAGCATGCCGCGCGCCCGCGCATCCACACGTTTCTGGCCACCTCGGACATCCATCTTCAGTACAAGTTGAAGATCACGCGCGAGCAGTGCTTGGGGCTGGCGCACTCCTCGATCACCTACGCGAAATCGCTGTGCGACGACGTGGAATTTTCGCCCGAGGACGCCACGCGCTCCGACCCCGATTTTCTCGTCCAGGTGCTCCAGGCCGCAGTAGACGCCGGCGCTACGACCCTGAATATTCCAGACACGGTCGGATACACGATTCCCTCGGAATACGCCCAGCTCATCCGCACGATCCGCGAGCGCGTCCGCGGCATCGAATGCGCCGTAATTTCCGTGCACTGCCACAACGATCTGGGCCTGGCCGTGGCCAATTCCATCGCCGCGATCGCCGAGGGTGCCCGGCAGGTGGAATGCACCGTGAACGGCATCGGCGAGCGCGCCGGCAATGCCGCCCTGGAAGAGATCGTCATGGCGCTGCGGGTGCGCGCCGATCGCCTTCCCTACGAGACGCGTGTGGTCACCGAGGAAATCGTCCCCTCCAGCCGCCTGCTCTCCGAACTCATCGGGTTCTCCGCGCAACCGAACAAAGCCGTGGTGGGCGCCAACGCCTTTGCTCACGAGGCCGGAATTCACCAGCACGGCGTGCTCAGCAATCCGCTCTGCTACGAAATCATGACTCCGGAGTCCGTGGGCCTGGAGGCCAACCGCATCGTGCTGGGAAAGCATTCCGGGCGGCATGCCCTGGGCCGCCGCTACGCGGAACTCGGCTGCACGCTGACCCGCGAACAGCTCGACGCCGCCTACCAGCGCTTCACCGCGCTCGCCGACCGCAAAAAGAACATCTACGATCTCGATCTGCTCTCTTTGCTTCCGGCCGAACTGCGCGGCGCGCCGCAATTTCGCCCCGCGGACTCGGGCGACGGGCGACTTCGCGCCACCAAGGCTGCCGCGGGCGCGCTCTGATTCTCGCATTTCCCCGCAGGGTCTTTGAAATCACGCGTCTCTGTTCCCTGCGGCGAGGAGCATTTACAGGACGGGAACGGATCGAGGAGAGGAAGACATGCCATACAGGATCACGGTACTTCCCGGCGACGGCATTGGCCCGGAGGTGACGCGCGAGGCCCTGCGCGTCCTGCGCGCCACCGGCGACCTCTGCGGCTACGATTTTCGCTTCACGGAAATGCCCATCGGGGCCGTCGCCGTCCGCCAGACCGGCAGCCCGCTCCCGGAGGAGACGCGCGAAGCTGCGCTCGATTCCGATGCCGTGTTCCTCGGTGCCGTCGGCTCTCCGGAAATGGATCGCGCGCCGGCCCACCAGCGGCCGGAGGCGGGCCTGCTCGCATTGCGCCGGGCCCTCGGAGGTTTCGCCAACCTGCGTCCCGTGGTAGCCCACGAGGAGCTAGCCGGATGCACACCGCTGCGCCCGGAGACGGTGCGTGGCGTGAACGTGCTCATCGTGCGTGAACTGCTCGGCGGCCTCTACTTCAGTGAGCCACGAGGCTACGAGGCGGGCCTCAGCGGCTTCAACACCATGCGCTACACGGCCCCGGAAGTCGAACGCGTGGCCCGCGTAGCATTTGCTGCGGCCCGCGGCCGGCGGTGCCGCGTCGCCTCCGTGGACAAAGCCAACGTGCTGGAAACCTCGCGCCTGTGGCGGGAAGTGGTCACTCGCGTGGCCCGCGACTATCCGGACGTGACGCTCCAGCACCATTACGTGGATTCATTCGCCATGCTGCTCATCGCCAACCCCCTGCGTTTCGACGTCGTGGTGACCGAAAACCTATTCGGCGACATCCTGTCCGACGAAGCCGCCGTGCTCGCCGGCTCGCTCGGCATGCTGGCCTCCGCCACCGTCGGCGGCAGCGTGGATTTGTTCGAGCCGGTGCACGGCTCCGCGCCGGATATCGCCGGAACCGGCGCGGCCAATCCACTGGGCGCCATCGCCACGGTTGCTCTCCTGCTCCGTCATGCGCTGCACCTGGAGAGCGAAGCCGACGATATCGAACGCGCCATCGAAATGGTGCTGGCCGAAGGGTGGCGCACGCCCGACCTGCTGCGCGGCGCTGGTCCCGGCGTCCGCCGTGTCACCACCACGGAAATGGGCACCCTGGTGGAGCGCGCCCTCTCCGACGTGATGAACATGCGCCACGCCTACCACGCGGTCTAACAGCTCACGCCAATTCGGGCACCCTCATTTCTGATGTAGGATATTCAGGGATTATTCATATTAGCCGACATAGAAGAGTGACGAACGGCCAGGTCGGACTGGGCGCGCGCATTGGGCGAGCCAGGTACGTGAGGTTTGTTGTAGCCGACATCGACGAGGATTCTGGTAAGGAACTCGGTCTATTCCATGCCGTGGGCGACTTGCGCCGGAGCGGGACACTTCGCCAGGACGAAGAGGAACGGCACGACCTCATTCGCGAATGGTTTAACGAACATTTGGAGAAACCCAGCCGGTTCACTTCCTCAAAACCGCCCTTTCACCGCAAGAAGTCCAAAGCGATCTCCTGGTTCAAAGACACTGCACACGAGCACCTCGCTCACGCTAGGTCGTTGGTAGCGATTCTGAAAAATCATGGAGTTTCGGTCCGGATGCTGAAGGCAAAGCGCGTCGGGTATGTGGTTTACGAGGATGAATTCCAAATCGTTGCCGAAGCTTTTTCGGATGCTGACTACTGAGGCCTACTCTTTCGGCTGCCGTCAGGCGCGCGGCGCCGAGAATGAATCCCGCATATTTCTCTTGCGCTCCATCTGAATCACTGTATTCTCAGCCTCAAATGCGTATTTCGCGCGCTGAGGCCGACGCGGGCGATTTGTTCAGGAGGCGCAGACAAAATTGTCGAGTGACGCTGTGCCCGCCCCGGCCGGTCCCAGTTCCTTTCCGCTGAAGCTCTCCGCGAAACTCACGCTCTGGCCCCTGGTGGCCGCCACGTTCTTCATGGTTTCTGGCGGCACCTATGGTACTGAAGACATCGTCCACGGTGCGGGCTACGCCCGTGGGATTCTGATACTTCTCGTCACGCCGCTCCTGTGGTGCCTGCCCACCGCCTACATGATCGGCGAACTCGCCAGCGCCATCCCCGCCGAAGGAGGCTATTACGCCTGGGTGCGCCGCGGCCTGGGGAAATTCTGGGGCTTTCAGGAAGCCTGGCTCTCGCTCATTGCCAGTATTTTCGATATGGCCATCTACCCCGCGCTGTTCATTGCCTATCTCACGCACCTGATTCCATGGTTTGGGCAGCAGGGCCGGGGCGTGATGGTGGGCGTCGCGGTGGTGGCCGCGTGCGCGCTGCTGAATATTGCCGGGGTACGCGTGATAGCCACAACCTCGATGTGGCTTTTTGCTGCGCTCTCGGCTCCGTTTGCCGTCATCTGTGTGATTGCTCTGTTTCGTCACGGTGCGCTGGCCGCGGCCGCGCCGCCCTCCGCCTCCACCGTGGGCATCCTCGGCGGAGTTCTGATTGCCATGTGGAATTACATGGGCTGGGACAATGCCTCCACCATCGCCACGGAAGTGGATCGCCCGCAGCGCACCTATCCCCGGGCCATACTCCTGGCGGTGCTGCTTGTGGCGCTCACCTACATTTTGCCGGTCGCGGCCATGGCAATTACTGGACTGCCGCCCAGCGCCTGGGAGACCGGTTCCTGGGCGGACATCGCCGGGCTGCTCGGAGGAAACTGGCTGCGCCTGGCGCTCGTCCTCGGCGGCCTGTTTAGCGCCTTCGGCATGCTCAACGCTCTGGTGATGAGCTACTCGCGCCTGCCCCTGGCTATGGCCCAGGATGGGATGCTTCCGTCGATTTTCGGCAAATTGCATCCGCGCACGCGCGCGCCCTGGGTGACCATCCTCGTTTGTTCCCTGGGCTGGGCTCTTTGCCTGGGCCTGGATTTCGAGCGGCTGGTGACCGTCGATGTCCTGCTCTCCGGCGCCAGCGTTCTGCTCGAATTCGCCGCGCTCGTCGCCCTGCGCTATCGCGAGCCGGAGCTGCCGCGGCCGTTTCGCGTGCCGGGCGGGATTGCGGGTGCCTGGCTCGCCGGCCTCTTTCCGCTCCTGCTGCTGTGTGTTGCCGCCTTCCACGGGGGAGGGGAAACCGTACTGGGAATGTCCGCCTCCACGTTTGGCGGGCTCCTGTTGCTTTCGGGCGTGGTGGTCTACTGGGTGAACGGCGTGGTCAAACCGGCAGGCTGGCTGGTCCCCGCGCGCGAACCCTCTCCCGGCACCGACTGAGCGGCTTTTTTCCGGAACTGTCTTCCGGCATTCGTCCACGCTGCCCTGGACGATTGCTCTCTTTTGTTAACCTCCTCTACCTCTACTTCCTGCACCTCCCCTCTCTCCTTTGGTTCCCCCCATAGAGGTTTCTGCGTGCGCGCTTTCGCCAGTAGAAGCTGCGCGTTTCCGGTGTTGCGTTCCAGGAACGATGCTTCGCAGATGGCCAGGTAATACTCCCACATGCGGATGAAGCGCTCGTCGAAGCCCAGCGCGCGCACTTCCGCCAGCGCGCCAAGAAACCGCTCGCGCCACACGTGGATTGTCCGCGCGTAGTGCTGCCCCACTTCTTCCGCGTGATGCAGCGTCAGGCTGGTCGAGCGCGCCACCGACTTCAGGATTTCGCCCACCGAGGAAAGCTCGGACCCCGGGAAAATGTAGGTTTGTATCCAGTCCGTGTACTTCAGGTATTCCGCAAAGCGCTGGTCGGGCACGGTGATGGTTTGCAGCAGCATGGAGCCGTCGGGCCGCAGCAGCCGGTCGCAGACCCCGAAAAACTCGTCGTAGCGCGCAAATCCCACGGCCTCAAACATCTCCACGCTCACCAGTTTGTCGTATTGCCCGCGCAGGTCCCGGTAGTCTTCCGAGAGCAGCTCGATGCGGCTGCCCAGCAGGCCGGAGCGGCGGAAAAGCTCGCGTGCCGCGCCGTACTGGTCCCGGCTGATGGTGGTGGTGGTGACACGGCATCCATAGTTCTTCGCCGCGTGGAGCGCCAGACCGCCCCAGCCCGTCCCGAGTTCCACCAAATGGTCCTCCGGCGAGAGCATTAGCTTCCGGCAGATGCGCTCGTACTTCGCCGTCTGTGCCTGCTCCAGTGAGTCCTCCGCGGACTCGAAATACGCGCAGGAGTACGCCATGCTCGAGTCCAGGAACAGGCGGAAGAATTCGTTCGACAGGTCGTAATGGTAGCGGATATTCCGCTGGCTTCCGCGCAGCGAATTGTCGCGCAGGCTGTGCACCAGCCGCATCCGCAGCCGGTTCGCGGCCGAAGCGATCCGGTTGCGCCGGTTCATTTCCGCCATATTCCGTATCGCGAATCGAGCCACCGCCACCAGATCGGGCGACGACCAGTCGCCGTCCATGTAGCTCTCGCCCATGCCGATTTCTTCCCGCCACAACACGCGCGAGAAAAAGCGCTCGTCGTGCACCACGATGGTTGCCGCCGGAACGTTCGACCCCTCGCCGCCCGCGTAGGTGTGCTCGCCGCAAAGCAGTTCCAGCCGCCCCTGGCGAAAACTCTCCAGCGTTTTCCGCGCGAAATACCACCCCAATCGGGCGTCCCAGCGCCGCCGCTTTCCCCTCCCGGACATGGCTCGCCCGTCAGACATATTTCCAGATCGTTTTTCGTGGAGATCCCGCGCTCGCCGCTCCCGGGTGCGGCACGTAGGGCACTCCCTTCAGCCACAGCCGCAGCGCTTCCCAGTAGATGGCCGCGATCACACTTGCGGTCATCCATGGATATTGCACCAGGACCCGGCGAAGCTCCCGGGCGCTCCACGGGCGCCGCGCGAGCGTCAGCGTGGCGTCGAAGAAAACGCCGTCGCCCGTCCGCGTACTCATGTGCGCCACCAGCCGGTCGCCGGGCGGCGTGAAAATCCAGGTGTACTGGTGGCCCAGATCCATGAACGGAGAGACGTGGAACACCTTTCGTGTCTGGTACCGCCGTGTGCCGCCGCACCGGGACCGCGCTGTGGCCAGCTCGCACTCCGGCGTCAGCCAGTAGTTGCACGTCTCGCCGAACGTATTGTTTACTTCCGCCAGCGTCGTTTCCAGGTTTCCGGCGTGTCCGTAAAAGTAATAGAACGAGACCGGATTGAAGCAGTAGCCCAGGTAGCGGAGATTCGTCAGCAGGTAGATGGGCCCATCGGGCAGCTTCACGCCGTGCGCGGCGGCGTCCCGCTCGAGCCGCTCGCGCAGCGGCAGGATCGCGTCCCCAAAGTGGTCGCGTTCGTTGTAGCCCGCCCAGTTCCAGCGGTTGTAACTCGAAAAACGCGAAACCCGCATCATCTCCGGTATGCGGTCTACGTCCAGCATCACCATGAAGACAGGGTAAGTGAACGCGTGCCCCACCGGACGGAACCTCCGGTGGCGCAGCGCGCCCACGTAGATGGCCGGACCGGCCTGCATCAGCAGTCCACCCCCAAGGCCTTCGCCACGCGCATCGCGGAATTCAGCCCGTCCTCGTGGAAACCGTAAAGCCAGTACGCCCCGCAGTAATGGATCCGGTCGCGCCCGCTGATTTCGCGCCAGCGCCCCTGCGCCCGCACTGCTTCCAGCGTGTAGAGGGGATGATGATAGACGAAGCGGCGCAGGATCTTCGAGCGGTCCACGGAACCATTCCCGTTCAGCGTCACGCAGTATTCCTCCGGCGCTTCGAGCCCCTGCAGGCGGTTCATGTGGTAGGTGAGCGTCGCCCCGCGGGCCCGCTCGCCATCCAGATGATAATTCCACGAGGCGCGTCCCCAGGCCGTCCGCGGCAGCAGGTCCGAGCCCGTATGCAGCACGGCCTCATTGGCCGTCGTGTGGAATTGCCCGAGCACGGCGCGCTCCGCCTCGCTGGGGTTCGCGAGCAGTTCGCGCGCCTGGCTCCCGTGGCAGGCCAGAACCACCTCGTCGAAATCCACCGAAGGCCGCCCAGAAAAGTTCAACCGCACGCTCTCGTCGCGGCGCTCGATGCCTACGATTCGCGCGCTGCATACGATGCGTTCCCGGTACGGCGCCGTCATCGGTCCAATGTACCGGCTGCAACCCCCGGGAATCGTCCGCCAGCGGATATGCCGGGTGAGCTGGAGCATCCCGTGATTCTCGAAGAAGCGGAACAGCGTGGTGGCCGGAAACGATCCGATTTGTCCCATCGCTGTGGACCAGATGGCCGAAGCCAGCGGGTACAGGTACCTCCGGGCGAAAGCGTCGCTGAACCTTTCGCGGCCCAGAAATTCTTCGAGTGCGATCTCCCCCGCCCCTTCCCGCGCCAGCAGTCGCCGCGCGGCTCCGTTGAAGCGATGAATCTCCCCAAGCAGCGCGTACTGCTGCGCGCGCAATAGATTGCTTCGTTGCGCGAAGAAGCCGCGCACGCCCCGAGAGCTGTATTCAAAGCCGGAGTGGACGTCGCGGACGGAGAACGACATGTCGCTCTCCACCGTCGGTATTTCCAGCTCGCGGAGCAGGCGCACCAGGTTCGGATAATTGCGGGTGTTGTGGACGATGAAGCCGGTATCAATGGGCAGTGGCCCGGCAGGCGTATCCACGGACACGGTGTGCGTGTGCCCGCCCAGCCGCGCCTCCCGCTCAAACAGCGTGACCCGATGCCGCCGGCTCAGGTAATACGCCGCCGCCAAGCCCGAAATCCCGGAGCCGATGACCGCAATTTCTCTCAAACCCGATCGTCTCCCCCCTGGAGTGGGAGATCCCCGCCAGAATTGCGACCCCGGCCCACTCTGGCAACCGACCGCGAAGCTGTGTAGCCTACCTCCAACCGCCGCGCCGGGTCAAAGCACGATGCGGCCTGGGGTCCGCCACCTGCCAGCAACACGGATAGGTGGCAGGATAGGATGAGCCGTGTTGCCTGCGGCCGCGCGTCACGGACTCGCCGCTGCGCTCTCGGCGCCGCGGCGACCGGTCGAAAGGGAGGAGCCATGCGCGCGTTTCTGATCGCGCTCTTTTCTGCCATCTTTGTGGTGATGATTGGCGTGACTTTGTGGGCCGCCTCGCACTCCAGTCTGTTCGATCCCGCGGTGCGCGCCGCCTACAACGCGCAGCCCTGGGCCATTGCCACGCTCTTCGATGCCTGCTGCGGATTCATCACCTTTTTTGTCTGGGTCGCCTTTCGTGAGCGTGGTCTCGGCGTGAAGATTCTTTGGCTGGTGCTCATCCTCCTCTTGGGGAACATCGCCATGTCGTTCTACGTCCTCTTGCAGCTCTTCCACCTGAAGCCCGATGAGCCGTTCCTATCCCTGTTTGCGCCGCGCACGGCATGAAGGCGCTGCGCAAAATCGTCGCGTTCATCCGCGGCCTGCTCCAGCAGGGGTTGTCCCCGCAAAAGATCGCTCTCTGTCTGGCGCTCGGCGTGGTCATTAGCAGCGTGCCGATCTCCTTCGGCCTGGGCACCCTGCTCTGCACCGCTGCGGCGCTCGTCCTTCGCCTGAATCTGCCCGCTATCCAAGCCGCCAACTGGGCCGCGGCTCCCCTCCAGGTGCTGCTGTTCATCCCGTACATGCGCGCCGGCGAGTTCCTCACGCGGGCGAGGCCCCTTCCGCTCTCCATCGCGCAGATCACGGCCATGTTCCACGCCGATTTCTGGGGCAGCCTGGCGCGCCTGTGGGGCTCCATCCTCCGTGCCACGCTGGGCTGGGCGGTGGCCGCCCCGGTGGGCGTGCTTCTCCTCTATGCATTGCTCCTCCCTCTGCTGCGGCTGATTCCTGCGCTACCGCGCGAACAGCCGGCTGAGCTTTCCGGTGGTGCCTCGGCCGGAGCCCCGGAGAAGGACGCGTGACGCCGGCTCTGCACCTCCTGCTGCTCGCCTGGCTGGTCGCCGCAGGCGGGATGGCTCTGTTGTGGTTGCTCCATCTGCCCATGCGCAATGCCGCCATTGTAGATTTTGGCTGGGCCTTCTTTATTCCCACCATCGCGATTCTCTACGCGGTGCTGGGGCCCGGGTATGCCCCGCGCCGTGGGCTGATGGCCGCGCTCGCCGCGCTCTGGGGCTATCGCCTCGCCTTCTATCTTTTGTTTACGCGCATCCTCGGTCATGGGGAAGAAGGCCGCTACGTCGAACTCCGCCGATCCTGGAAAACGCAACTCCCGCTCAAATTCTTCATCTTCTTCCAGGCCCAGGCGCTTCTCGACGTGCTCCTTTCGCTGCCCTTCCTCCTCGCGGCACTCCACCCGCGTCCCGCCCTCGGCTGGACCGATTACGCAGCCGCGGCCCTATGGGCCGTCGCCTTTGCCGGCGAGGCCACGGCCGACGCCCAGCTCCATGCCTTCAAATCGAATCCCGCTCACAAGGGGAAAACGTGCCGCGCCGGCCTCTGGAACTACTCGCGCCATCCCAACTATTTCTTCGAATGGCTCATCTGGGTCGCCTTTGCGCTCGGCGCGCTCGCCGCGCCCTGGGGTTGGCTCGCCCTCTGCTGCCCGGCCCTCATGCTATTTTTTCTGTTCCGCGTCACCGGCATCCCAGCCACCGAAGCCCAGGCCTTGCGCTCCCGGGGCGAGGAATACCGCCGCTATCAGGAGACCACCAGTTCGTTCGTCCCGTGGTTTCCGAAAAAGCAGCCAACCGCATGAGGGTGTGAGCGTATTGTTTCGTGTGATAGTCACAGCGGCATCCCGCATCTGCGGGACCGCGTGCTCGCAGGGGCAGGGTCGACAATTCGCAACTAAGTGATGTGAGCCCGATGGCAGCCTCGCCCAAATCCGCAGCCGCACACCAAGTCCCCGGCGCGCCTCCTCGCCCGGCCTGGTATTCCTCGCTGATCGAGACCGGACTGGTTCCCGATGTCCTCCTTCGCTGGGGCATCCGCAGGATTTGTGCCGCGCGCTTGTGCGAAGAGGCCGCCGGCGGAATCGAAGCGCAACGGGAGCGCCGCCGTCTTCTCCTCGCGCAGCTCGACGCCGGCCCCATCGCCATCCGGACTGACGCGGCCAACGCCCAGCACTACGAGGTTCCTGCGGAGTTCTTCCAGCACGTGCTCGGCCGTCACATGAAGTACAGTTGCGGCTACTGGCCGCCCGGGGCGCGCACCCTGGACGAGAGCGAGGAGGCCATGCTCGCCCTCACCGCCGGCCGCGCCCACATTGCCGGCGGCCAACACATCCTGGAACTCGGCTGCGGCTGGGGCTCGCTCACGCTCTATCTTGCGGAGCGCTTCCCAGACTGCCGCATCACCGCGGTTTCGAACTCGCGCTCGCAGAAGGAGTTCATTGACGCGCGAGCCCGTCATCTCCGCCTCGGGAACGTCGAGGTGATCACCGCCGACATGACCACGTTCGAACCCGGCGGGCAGTTCGACCGCATTGTCTCCGTTGAAATGTTCGAGCACATGCGGAATTACCGCGCGCTCTTTGCGCGCATCGCGCGCTGGTTGCGTCCGGGGGCGCTGCTGTTCGTCCACATTTTCGCGCACGCGCGGTTCGCCTACCCCTACGAGATCCGCGGGCCGGACGATTGGATGGCCCGGCATTTCTTCACCGGCGGCATGATGCCCAGCGAAGATCTCCTGCCCGCATTTGACCGGGATGTGCGCTGCATCGAGCGCTGGCGCCTGGACGGTACCCACTACCAGCGCACCGCAGAGGCCTGGCTCGCGCGCATGGACGCGAACTCCCATCTGATCCCTCCAGTGCTGGCGCGCACCTACGGCGAGGCGGACGTACAGAGGTGGTGGATGCGCTGGCGGCTCTTCTTCCTGGCGTGCGCCGAACTTTGGGGCTACCGCCAGGGCTCCGAGTGGATTGTCTGCCACTACCTGTTTGAGGCGGCCCGCGGAACTGTTTCCCGTTGTTGAATCCAGCGAAATTTGCGCACCTCAACCCACCGAAGAGCGCGGCGCCCGCACTGCTTGGTTCGGAATCGGGGCCACACACGGCGCGCAAAGATATAAACATCCCGGCAAATGCCGCGGTAGCTCTCCGGGCAGCGTATCCGGCCCAGCACTAGTTGAGCAGGTAGAACACCGAGGTCGTGGAATTATTGGAACTGCCGCCGAGGTAGCTCCCGTACAGGATCCCCGAACCATTGGCCGAGAGTTTCACCAGCACCACGTTCGTATTGCTTCCACCGGGCGTTCCTGCAAACGTTGCTTGCACCGCGTTCGCCGTCACCGGAAAATCCCCGGAGGTCGTCGCCAGCGAAAAGTACAGGTTCTCCGAGCCGTCCAGTACCAGGCGCGTCGCGTCCGCGGACTCGCTTCCACTTCCTCCCATCAGCGTCGAGAAGACCAGGGTGCTGAGATCGGAAGTGAGTTTCGTCACCGCAAAGTGGCTTTGTCCCCCCGGCACGAGACCGCTGGGGATGGTACTGGTCACCGGGTAGTCGGCGGCATCGGTGGGCATCGCAATCACCACGTTCTTTTCACTGTCGAACGTGATCCCCTTGCACGCTTGAACCCCGCTCGGGCTCGTCCCGCCCAGGTAGGTCACCCCCGTGATCGCTCCGTTGTAGTTGATGATGGCCACGTACCCATCCTGCTGCCCTTTGAGTGCCGGCTGAAATGCCCCGGCCGACACCGGCAGATCACTCGCATTCGTTGCTCCGCAAACGTAGAGATTGTTGAGGGTATCGAAGCGGAGTCCCCCAGAGGCGGTGGTGGTCGTGGGTGTTCCGGGATTCGCCCCGTTCACTTTCCCGTACAAAAGCGTGGTGGACTGCAGCGTGCTCCCGTCCAGAGAAATCGTCAGGACCACGCCCATCGTGCCCACTCCGGTGAGCGTGGGGCGCGCTTGGCTGCCGGAAATCGGGAACCCTCCAGGGGGCGCTCCCGTGGACTGGCTCGTCCCGGTCACCGCCACCACCCCCGCTGGGTTCACAGCGATCCGCCCGTTCCCAAGATCATCGGCCACGCCCCCCACCAGCGTCAGCCACAAAATTCGCGTTGACGCTCCCGTTCCCGTCGGGTTGATCTTCGCTACGAAGAAGTCGTTCCCCCCGGCGTTCGCGGTCTGGAACGCGCCGGAAGTGCCCGTAAGGTTGCTGGCCCCCATGGCCGCGCTGTTTGTCGTGCTCCCGAGCACATAGATGTTCCCGTTCGAATCCACGGTCACGCTGTTGCAGGTTTCGTCGCCGGCTCCTCCCAGGTAGCTGAGATACTGCAGCGCGCCCGAGGAATTGAATTCTGCGATAAACGCGTCCTTTCCGCCCCCATACGCGGATTGCGCGGCGTTTTTTGTCGTTGGCAGGGTCCCGTCCATGGTCACGCCACATGCGTACACATTTCCCGTACTGCTTACAAATACGTCGCGCACCTGCCCGAAACTCGACATGCCGCCCAGGAACGTCGAAAACGTGTACGAAGAAGTAGTCGCCCCGCTCACGGGCGTGCTCAGCCCTATGCTGGTCAGGAAGCCCGTGTCATCTCCGGAAGCGAGTGTGGACTGGAAGGGAGCGGTGTTGCTGGGACCGCCATGCACGGGGAAATCCGTGGAGTTTGTTTCCCCGGTGAGCAGCACCTGTTCGCTCAGCGTGGCGGTTTGCGCCGGAATGACCGTGAGCGTGTTCGTCGCCAGCGCCACAACGGTCCCGTTCACTTGCGCCGTAGTGATTGTCGTCACGCCGGTCGCGGCCCTCGCGGGAAATGTCGCGGACGTTGACCCCGCGGGCACCAGCACGGATGCGGGTACCGTCACCGTGGCGGAATTGCTGGCCAGAAATACGAGCACGCCGCCCGTCGGCGCCTGCGCCGTCAACGTCACCGTTCCGGTCGATACCAGGCCCGTGGTTACCGTTGGGGGGTTGAAGAACAACAGTTGCAGATCCGGCGGCGGCGGCGTGATCGTCAGAATGGCCTGCTGTGAACTGGCCCCGATGGACGCCATGATGGTCACGTTGCAGCCAGAGCCGCATTGTTGTGTCGTCACGGGCAGGGTGGTGATGGAAAAAATGATGCTCGAGCTGCCCGAAGGTACCGTGATCGTCGCGGGGATCTGTGCCAAGTTGGAACTGCTCTGCGCCGGACATGCTGGACCGGCGCAAAGGGATACTGCGACTCCCGACTGCGGCGCCACAGTTGCCAGGGTCACCGTCCCCACTACCGAGTTCCCGCCGACCACCGTAGTCTGATTCAACATAATTCCCGTCAAGATCGGCGGCGGCACCACAATCAGCGTGAGCGTCGACGTGGAGAAGTTGACGCTGGCCGTCAAAGTTACATTGGTTTGAGACGTGACCGCCGTCGTCGTGATCGGAAAGGATGCTGTCATGGCGTTCTGCAACACCGTTACCGTGGGAGGATTGGGCAACTGCACGCTCGGATCGCTGCTCTCCAGGCTGATCGCGATCCCTCCCGGCGGTCCCGGGCTGGACAGCGTCACCGTGCCCGTCGCGCTCCCAGCCGCTCCCCCGCCCCCCAGCAGAATCGTGGGATTCACCGTAAAGCTGGTGAGCGTCAGATTGTTCACCGAGACCACCGTGATCGTTGTGGTCACCGTCACCTTGGGGGTCGCGGGAAGGTTGGCCGTCAACGTCACGATGCTCGGCGCCGTGACGTTTCCGGCGAGCAGGTTGAGCGGCACGCTCGAGGCCCCCGCCGGGACCGTCACCGACGCCGGCACAGTCAGACCCGTTGGATAACTGCTGGTGAGCTGCACCACCTGTCCTCCCGTAGGCGCCGGAATGCTCAGGGAAACGCTGCACATGTCCGTGTCCCCGCTGGTCACGGTAATCAATTGGCAATTGATCCCGGCCAGAGTGAGTGCCGGCACGATCTCGACCACGAACACGCCCTCCGATGTGTTCAGCGTGGCGGTGAGTACCACGTCCGTCGTGGTCGTAACCGCGGTGCTCGTAATGGTGAACTGCGCCTGTGCGGACCCGGCCGATATCTGCACATTCGGTAATGTGCAGGGGGAGACTTTGCACGATGCGAACGGTATTGGCGTCGTTGTGGGAGTCGCAGAATTCGCAAACGTGGCCGTCACGGCGATGGTTTCCCCGCCCGCTGGCGCCGGTGTGGAGATCGTCAGCGTCCCCACCATGCTCTGTCCTCCGGCTACGGTGTAGGGCACCACGAGCAGGGAAGTGATCGCCGTCCCCGTCGGCGTCAGCATCAGTTGCACCGAGATCGAACTGGCGTTCAACGTAGCGGTAACTGTCACCATGCGCTGCGCCGCGATCGGAGAGGTGAAGATGTTGAACTCCACCGTCGTCCCGTTCGTCGGCACCGTCACCGGGTTCTGCGGCTGTACGGACATGTCGCTGCTGGCGATGAACACCTGTTGCCCGGGCGAATAGGCCGGCGCATTCAGCGTGATCGTGCCCACCACCGTCCCTCCGCTCGTCACGCTCGCCGCGTTGGTCGTGAACGCGGTCACCGAGAGCGGATTCTTGGAGTTAATCGTCAGCGTGGCCTCTAGTTCCGTCGTCCCATTCGAGGCCGAGATCACCGCCGTCTGCGATGAGCCCACCGGAAGCGTCTGGATCGGGAAAGTCATGGACGTCGCGTTATAGGGGACCGTCACCGACATG
The DNA here is from genome assembly GCA_035272605.1 of Candidatus Acidiferrales bacterium. GTDB lineage: Bacteria > Acidobacteriota > Terriglobia > Acidiferrales > UBA7541 > JOPF136. Next base: position 30,095 of record DATEQM010000135.1, read on the forward strand.
ACCAGCGTCACATTGTTCGTCGGCAGCATCACGGAACTGCTCGACGTGGCTAGCGTCACAACGAACCCGCCGGTAGGCGCCGGCTCGGTGAGCGTCACCGTGGCCGTGGACGATTGCCCCCCGTTCAGCGTCGCCGGATTCAGCGTGATGGTGTTCAGCGCCGCCGCGAAGTTGCTCGTATTCATGCTCGCTGGCGGGGGACTGCTTCCACAACCCGCCATACCGGCGAGCACAAGGGGCAGCAGACCATAACTCCACAGTCGTCTTCCGCGATCCATTCACTCTCCCGAGGGCTGAAATCCTGGCAACCCCTTTAATTGTAACCGTTCGGATGCGCGCGAAAAAGTCCGAGTTGCTCGCCATACCCCGTCACCGCGGCACAGCTTTCCTCACTCCCCGCCTGCCCTTCATGCCGCCAGAAGCTCCCCGCCTGCCCGTGGCACCACCTCGCCTATGCCTCCGCGCCCCTCTGTTGCAGCCCCCTTCCGCGCAAGCTACCATCCCCCCGCATGTCCGGTGCCGGTCCACCGCAAAGCCCCCGCCAGCCGCCCGCATCCACGCGGGGCTTCTGGGCGCTCCTGTTCGCCCAGTACACCAGCGCCTTCAACGAAAACTGCCTGAAATTTCTGGTGATGTATCTCCTGTTGGCCTCGGGACTCGCGGACGAGACGCGTGACAACCTGATCTCCGTCGTCCTGGTCGTCTTCGCCGCTCCCTTCATCCTCTTCTCCATGACGGGCGGCTGGCTGGCCGACCGCTTCAGCAAACGCAGCGTCACCATCGGCACCAAATGGATGGAAGCCGCGGTGATGGCCCTGGCCATGGCCGGCCTGGGCTTCAATCTTCTGCCACTCAAGATTGTCGCCGTCTTCCTGCTCAGCACGCAAGCCGCGCTGTTCTCCGCCACCAAATACGGCGCGCTCCCCGAACTGCTGCCGGAAGAGCGCCTCTCCTGGGGCAACGGCGTGCTCGAACTGGCCACCTTTCTGGCCATCATCACCGGCACGATGGCCGCGGGCATCCTGGCCGAGCATTTCCGCGGGCAGCAGCATTGGTCCGGAATGATCCTGTTGGGTTTCACGGCCGCCGGCCTCGTCTCCAGCTTCGCCATTCCCCGCCTGCGCCCCGTGGAACCCGCCAAAGCCTACCGCCCGAATTTCGTTGCCGACGTGTGGCGCGAAATCCGGCACATGCAGCCGGACCGCGTGCTCTGGTTCGCTGTGCTCGGCAACACCTACTTCTTTTTCCTCGGCGCCCTGGTGCAGCCGCTGATCATCCTCTACGGCTCGGACGTGCTCGGCCTGCGGGCCACGCAGAACAGCTACCTGCAGGCCGCCCTGGCCATCGGCATTGGCGTGGGAAGCCTGGCGGCCGGTTACGTGTCCATGAACAAAATCGAATACGGGCTGATCCCCCTGGGCGCGCTGGGCATGACCGTCTTCTCCGGCCTGCTCGCCTTGCGCGGGCTCACTCCGCTCGCCTTCGGCGCGCTGCTCGCGGGCCTCGGTTTTTTCGGTGGCTTCTACGCCGTGCCCATCAACGCGCTGATCCAGCATCGGCCCGAGGACAGCCGCCGCGGCGCGACCATCGCCACCTCCGGCGTGCTCTCCTGGGTCGGCATCCTGATCGCCGCGGGCGCGTACAAGGTCCTCCTGGCCATGCTCCATCTCGAGCCGCGCCAGATTTTCCTGGTGGGCGCGGGTCTCACGATCCTCGCCGCCGGCTACACTTGTTGGCTGCTGCCCGATTCTTTGCTGCGCCTGGTGCTCTGGTTCGCCACCATCACCGTCTATCGCATCCGCGTGCGGGGCCGCGAGAATCTGCCCCAGCGCGGCGGCGCCCTGCTCGTTTCCAACCACATGTCCTGGGTGGACGCGCTGCTGCTCACCTCCGCTTCGGAACGCCCCATCCGCTTCCTGATGTTCAAGGACATCTACGAGCACCCGCTCGTTTATCCGTTTGCGCGTCTCGCCCGCGCCATCCCCATCTCCAGCCAGCTTCGCCCCCGCGACATGATTCGTTCCCTTCGCGAAGCCTCGGACGCCATCCGCGCGGGCGAGGTTGTCTGCATCTTCGCCGAGGGGCAGATCACCCGCGTCGGCCATCTGCTCCCCTTCCGCCGCGGTTTCGAACGCATCATGAAGGGCGTCGAAGCCCCCATCGTGCCGGTCGCTCTCGACGGCGTTTGGGGCAGCATCTTCAGCTTCGAGCGCGGTCGTTTCCTCTGGAAGATGCCGAAGAAGATCCCCTATCCCGTGGTCGTAAGCTTCGGCCCGCCCTTGCCGCCCACGTCCACTGCGCCCGAGGTGCGCCAGGCAGTCGAAGATCTGAGCGCGGATTCCGCCACCGAACGCATGCGCTCGCTGCCGCCCCTCGACGTTGAACTCGTCCGCGCCGCGCGCCGCCATCCCTTCCGCTTCGCCATGGCCGACGGCCAGCGCGGCACCGTCCGCTTCGGCCCGGCCCTCACCGGTGCCGTCCTGCTCGCGCGGCGCCTCCGTCGCGTCTGGCAGGGCCAGAGCACGGTCGGCATTCTGCTCCCGCCTTCCGTGCCCGGCGCGCTGGTCAACCACGCCGCGCTGCTCCTCGGCAAAATCCCCGTGCACCTGAACTACACCATGTCCAGCGAGGGCATCGCCTCCTGCGCGCGCCAGTGCGAGCTCCAGACCGTTCTTACCGCTCAGGCTTTTCTCGACAAATTGAAGGTGCAGGTGCCGGCACGCACTCTGCTGCTGGAGGAAGTCACCGCCGGAGCCGGCTTCGCGGAAAAACTTACCGCCGCCGCGATGGCCTGGCTGCTCCCCGCGCCCCTGCTCTTCCGTGCCCTCGGCCGCGCCGCCCCCTCGCGCCTGGAAGACACGGCCACGGTCATTTTTTCCAGTGGCAGCACGGGCGAACCGAAAGGCGTCGTCCTCTCCCACGGCAACATTGCCGCCAACATCGAACAGATCACTCAGGCCTTCCTGCTGAACCCCCGCGACCGCATTCTCGGCATTCTCCCGTTCTTCCATTCCTTCGGCTTCACCGTCGCCCTCATGCTTCCCGCCGTCGAGGGTCTCGGCGTCGTCTATCACATCAGTCCTCTCGATTCCCGCGCCATAGGAGTACTCGTCGAGCAGTACCGCGTCACTTTTCTCCTCTCCACCCCCACGTTTCTCCAAGCCTACATGCGCCGCTGCTCCCCGGAGCAATTCGGCAGCCTGGCCTACGTGCTCGTTGGGGCAGAAAAGCTGCCCGACCGCGTGGCCCTCGCATTTGAAGATACCTTCGGCCTTCGTCCCCTGGAAGGTTATGGCGCCACGGAATGCTCGCCCGTGGTGGCCGTGAATGCCCCCGACTTCCGCGC
>DATEQM010000136.1:0-5827 GCA_035272605.1 Candidatus Acidiferrales bacterium
GATGGTGTAGGTCTTCTGCTCGCGCACCTCGCTCGTCTGCGTCATCACGCCGCGGTAGATGCGCACGCGCGTCACCGGCTGCGAGTAGCTTTCCGCCTTCGCGTCCACGCGCACGCCCAGGTCCGCGGCGTAGGAGAGCAGGCGCTTCTCGCCCGGTTTGATGGGGTCGAGCAGGCCCTCGCCCGCAAACGTCTCCTCTTCGAGCACCGTAAAGCTGCCGCCGTCGAGCGTCAGCCCGCTCGTGTTCGTCAGCCAAATGGCCAACAGCGGCTGCGGCCGCCCCGCAGCTTCGCTCCACAGCGAGACCTTCTCCGCGGCGACTTCCGATTGCAGGATGGGCACCAGCGCCGACTGGTTCTTCCGGATCGTCACCGGCTGCTTCAGTTTGTATTCGAACAGGTCGCCCAGCTCGCGCGCCTGCGCCGCAGCCTGTTGCGCAGCCCGTGTAGCGTTCAGAGTTGCGGCGTCGATCGCCATGTTGTTGGAGGCGGGTCTGCTTGTGAAGCGCTGTAGGCGGCCCATTGAGCCCGGCATTGGCGGCGGGGCTGAGGGTGCAGCCTGCACCTCTACGACTTCCGTCGACATCCCGACCTGCAGCTCCGCGTCTTTGGAAACTTCTTCCCCGCCCGTCACGCCGACGTTGTTCGCGACGAACTGCTGGAATCCCGTCTTTTGCACTTCGACCCGATAGTTTCCTTCCGGGAGTCCGCTGGCCTCGTAATCGCCGGACTCATCCGTCGTAACCGTGGCGACCAGATTGTTGCTCGCGTCGTAGACGCGCACGGTTGCTCCAGCAACGTCGGCCCCGCTCGGGTCCGTCACCGTGCCCGTGAGCGTGCCGTTCCCGGGAATCAGCGTGGCCGCGTGCGTTTGCGGCTCGAGCTGCACGCTTTCCGGCAGCGGCACCACCGGCCGCCGCGAATAATACGGCTGCGAAAGCTGCTGGATGAACGACTGCGGCGCTCCGGCCACGAGCGACAGCTCCACGTTTTCCCAGTCCTCCCCCACCGTGTTGTCCACGATGGCCCAGCCTTGCAGCAGCGGCTTGACGTTGGCTTTCGACGGCATCACGATCCGGTACGTGGTCTTCCACAGCGGCACCTCGCTGATGTAGCTCACGTACACCTGCCGGTCGCCCGCCCCCGCGGTAGAAATCGTCATGCGGCGCAGGTCCTGGAGGCGCGTCGAGGCGATCAGGTTCAGGTAGCGGCCCACCTCCTGGTTCAGGTCGCGCTCGGCCAGGCGCACGCTCGTGGCCGTGCCGAGTTCCGCCGTGCGCACCTCGCCCGCGTCGGTGATCAACGCGATTTCGTCGTACGGCACCAATTGCCCCTCCTTGGTGGTGCGCGTTTTCCTTTCGACGGACAGCAGCCGCCCGGCGATCGTCGCGCCTCCCGAACGCACTTCCAGCCGCGCCCCGCGCAGCGCGCTCAGAAACTGGCTCACCGTGGTCTGCTCGCCCAGCGGCAGCCGCAGCGCGCCCAGGCGCTTCGCGAGCGGCGCCTCCGAGTTGTAGTTCACCGCGGTGATCCGCCCGCCGCCCAGGTCGAGCACGGTCAGCGAGCTGAGCACGTCGTTCAACTGCCCGCTGGTGAAATCAATCGTCAGCGTCTGGTTGCCGCGCACCCGCCCCAGGTGCTCGAAGTAGCCCACGCCGTTTTTGTAGAGCACCACGCGCCGCACCGGCAGTTTCGCCGCGCCCGTCTCCGCCTCGTTCCCCGCCGCCGCTTCTCGCGCGGCAGCGGGCAATGCCGCCGCCGGCTTCGCCCCGGCGTTGGGCGCCGCTTTCTCTTGCGCTATGGCAGGGACTGCAAGGACCGAGACGAGAAACAGCGGAAGAAAAATTCGCGGCATGACAGGCCTCCCTTCGGGCACAGCTACAGTAACTTAGACACCGCGGCAATGGAATCCGTCTCCAGTAGCACACACAATCCCGTTTGTGCTCTGATGGCTGGCCAGCATCCTTGGAGGCCCCATGCCGCGCTACCTCACCTTCCACACTCTCGCCTGCCTCACCCGCCAGGGCGCGGCGGAACTCGTGGACCGCTTTCGCCGCGCGCCGGCTGTGGCCGTTCACCGTGCCATGGTGAATCTCCAGGATGGGAAAATGCTGGTGGAATGGGAGGCCGCGGACCGCGAAGCGCTCGAGCGCTGGCTCGACGCGGAAAAAATGCACCGCGACTGGCTCCTGCGCATCGAGTACGAAGCCCGCGACGGCCCTCTCGAACCCGTATAGGCGGCTGCGCCTCCCACGCATGGAACCTCCCGCCCATTCCCCGCATCTCAAAGGAACCTCTTGGAGGGCATGCGATCCTGTCCCGATGCCTCGGGATTCGCGAGGACTTACGGTCGCAAAGGAGTCTGGAAATGAGCGATTACGCAAACTCCGATGTTCTCGTCTCCACCGCCTGGGTGGCCGAACACAGCCGCGATGCCGGCATTCGCGTGGTCGAGGTGGACGTGGACACCTCCGCATACACGCAGGGGCACGTGGACGGCGCCATCAGCTGGAACTGGCAGACGCAACTGCAGGACCCGGTCCGCCGGGACATCCTGGATCCGCAGGGCTTTGCCGCGCTCATGCGCCGCTCCGGCATCACGAACGATACGACCGTGATCCTCTACGGCGACAACAACAACTGGTTCGCCTGCTGGGCCCTCTGGCTGCTCAGCTACTACGGCCACGCCAAGCTGCGCCTGATGAACGGCGGGCGGAAGAAGTGGATGGAAGAGAAGCGCCCGCTGGCCGCGGCCATTCCCGCCGTCACGCCGTCGAATTACACCGTGCCCGCGCCCCATCTGGACCTGCGCGCGCGCCGCGACCACATCTTCTCGGTACTTGACGGCCGCCTGCCCGCCCAGCTCGTGGACGTGCGCTCTCCCGACGAGTTCACCGGCCGTGTGATCGCCCCGCCGGGCATGACGGAGACGGCCCAGCGCGGCGGGCACATTCCCGGCGCGGCCAGCATCCCCTGGGCCCATGCCGTGCTGGAAGACGGCACCTTCAAGCCCGCCGACGCGCTCCGCCAGCTCTACTCCGGGAAGGGCATCACCGGCGAGAAGGAAGTGATCGCCTACTGCCGCATCGGCGAGCGCAGCGCGCACACCTGGTTCGTCCTGCGCTACCTGCTGGGTTTTAACCGCGTGCGCAATTACGACGGGTCCTGGACCGAGTGGGGCAACATCGTCGGCGCCCCCATCGAAAAAGAAATCGCCGCCACCGCCGCTCAATAGGCGCCCGGTAGCTCATACACCCCCACCGTTGTCATCCCGAATGCCGGTCCCGCTCTTTGGGATCGGGTGAGGGACCTGCTTTTCTCTTCCGCGCTCGCCTTTTGTCGGACCTCCCTCTCCGGCCGCGCGGCCACCCGCGCTGTCACCTCCCGCTCGCCCCGGCATCAAAACCTGGCAACAGCAAACTACCCGAACGAGGTGACCCATGCCCTACGGCGGAAAAGAACTGGCCAGCGCATTCCGCACCGTGCGCAAGAACACGATTCAGGTCGCGGAAGATATTCCCGAATCAAAGTACGCTCACATCGCCGCAACGGACGCGCGCTCCGTGGCCGCCATGCTCACGCACATCGCCATTGCCACACGACTGTGGATCGATTTGAACAAGAAGGAAATCACCACGCTCGCAGGCTTCGATTTCTCGCCCATCTCCGAGCGCTTCCAAGCCGAAGAAGCCAAGCCCAGAACGAAAGCAGAGCTCATCGAGCTGCTGCGCACCGAGGGAGAAAAGTTCGCAGTCTGGCTCGAGACCCTGACTCCCGAATTTCTTGCGGAAACGGTCATCGAGCCCGACGGCAAGACCACCAAGACGCGCTTCGAGAGGGTTCTCGGCGCCAAAGAACACGAGATGCATCACCGCGCCCAGTTGATGCTCATCGAGCGCCAGCTCGGCATCGTTCCCCACCTCACGCGCCAGTTCAACGAGCGGCTAGCCCAGATGCGCGCCGCCCAGGCCCAAAAAGCTCTCGCATAAATCTGCGGAGAAGCAACTTCGCTGTCATCCTGCCTGCCCTGAGCGTTCCACGAGCGGAGGGCAGCAGCCCTGCGGCATTTCACTCCCTTGCCCTAGGTTTTCGCAAAGTTTGCTACTGTATCCTCATACCGGCGTCTGATCGCTCGTGGAATACGGGAATGGGGAAACTCTCTCTCGTCCGCAGCTCAATCCTGGCCGCGGTCCTTTTCCTCGTGGACGCCCCGATAACAGGCTCCGGGGCAATCTCCTTGCTGCTGGATGCCGCCATTCTTTTCGTGGCCTTACCCCTGCTGATCCGGGCGCGGGCTCGGAAAGACCTGCCACGCGCCGGTCAGCTGGCCCGGCATGCCGCAATTTATGGCTTGGCGGCGGTTGCCTCCATATGCTTCAACATCTGGAATGACACTGCCGCAGTGAGACGTGCCGGTCAGGTGGTAGAAGCCTGCAGAGAGTTTCAGGCGAAAAATCATCGCTGGCCTGCGACCCTGGAGGAATTGACGCCGGAATTCCTGCCTGCCGTACCGCGCGCGAATTACACGCTCCTGTTCGGCGATTTTCAATACAGCGCAACCGGCGGGCCGGGGCCCCCCGCACTCTCTTATGTCAATAATCCGCCGTTTGGACGCTGGGTCTACACGCTCGACGCGCTCCGTCCATACCCATACTGACGTTTCCCGCGCCGCCGCGGGGCACCGTGCAATTTGCGCCCCCGCGCACTCAGGGTGTAAGCCCCGCGGCCGTTCCTCCTGATTTGCCCCTCTCCACAAAAAACAAGGCCCACCTTCGCGGATGGGCCTCATGCTTCGCTCAGAATTTCAGTTCCCGCTCAGCCTAGCTGCAGCCGGAAGTTTCTCCGCAATTCCCGCACTTGTAGCAACTGCCGTTGCGGGTCATCAGGCTGCCGCAGTTCGAGCAGGTGGGCGCGTCTTCGGCATAGGGAGACGCGGCAGCGGTTTGCGGAGTGGCCGAGCCGGTCGCCGCGGTGGGCAGCACCATGGCTGCGTGAGTTCCCCCGTGCTCTCCATTCTCGACCGGCGGAACTGTGTTCAGGTAATCGCGGGAGATGAATCTCCCGCCAAGCCAGCGGCCGATGTAATCCAGCACCGACTTCGCGTAGCGGATCTCCGGGTTCGCTGTGTACCCCGAGGGATCGAACCGCGTGTTGATGAATTTGTCCACCAGCGACTTAAGCGGCACGCCATACTGCAGCCCGATGGAAACCGCCATGGCGAATCCGTCCATGAATCCGGAGAGCGTCGAACCCTCCTTGGACATTTTGATGAAGATCTCGCCGGCTGCACCATCCTCATCGTACATGCCAACGGTTATGTAGCCCTCGTGGCCGCCCACGTTGAATTTGTGGGTGATGGATTTGCGCTCGGCTGGAAGCCTGCGCCGCCCTGTGCCGGGGAACAGCTCCACCTGGGGTGAGGGCGCCGGCGTGGCCACAACCGGCGCGGGAGCAGGCACAGCGGCAGCAATGGGTGCGGCAGCCGGTGCCACAGCTGGCGCGGGCGCGCGCTCTTCCTTCTTCCCCTGGCTTGCGGAGAGCGGCTGGCTGCGCTTGGAGTTGTCGCGGTAAACGGCCACGGCCTTCAGCCCCAGCTTCCACGACTCCACGTACGCCTGCATGATCTCTTCCACCGTCGAGTTTTCCGGCATGTTGATGGTCTTGCTGATCGCGCCGGAAAGGAACGGCTGCGCCGCGGCCATCATGCGCACGTGGCCGGTCCAGGAAATGGAGCGCGACCCCGCCGTGGGCGAGAGCGAGCAATCGAACACGGGCAGGTGTTCCGTCTTCAGCGCCGGGGCGCCTTCGATGGTGCCCGTGCGGTCAAT
>DATEQM010000137.1:0-2334 GCA_035272605.1 Candidatus Acidiferrales bacterium
CGAGGTAGTAAAGCACACAGGCAGCAATCGGAGCCCACGCAACGATGGCCATCGGCCTGCGGATCTCCCGGTCGCTGGGGTCCCGGTACTCTTCCCGGACGATTTGGTGGACCTTGCAGATGCCCCAGTACACGTAGAGGACCGCCAGGGTGGCGAAGAACAGGGTCAGGTGGTTGAGCAGGAATTCGGTGAGCCAAATCATGAGCAGCAGGCCGATGAACATGAAGAATTTGCCCAGGGCGACGATGCCTTCCAGCAACATTCTCGGGAAGAACAGGATGGTGTTCATGAACCCTGCCAACTCTTCCGATTCCGGACCGCCGCTGGATACGGATTTCGCCTGGGGCTTCAATAGCGTGGTTGCGCCGAGCAGGGCGCCGAAGTAGAGAAACACGCACCCTGCCACCTTGAAGGCCAGTTTTGCGTGGCTGCCGATAATCCTGCAGACTACGCCCGCGAAGGAGCCGCCGCCAGCGAATACAGAGCCCCCCTCGCAGCCGGAATCCGCCCACATGCAGAAAATCACGAACAGGACTGCCGCCGCCACGAGGAGCCCGGTCCAGCCCGCCGCATTCCAAATGATGGCCGCGGGCACCAGGGTGATTACGGCCCCGCCTACGAGCGCAATCCTGCCCCCCTCGGCGCATGTTTCGGCGGGGGTTTTCCCGTCGTCCCACCCGGTTCTCCCGCCCGGGTCGGCATTCAGGCAGGTCTGGCAGAACCCCTGTTGGCGCTCCCATGCCGTGACGTAGTGTCCGCATGACTGTCGAACGGTGACTCCGGCCCGGCGGCGGGCCTCGGCCAACTGGGCCTCCTCCTCCCGGCGCTTGTTGGCCAACCACTCCTTGATGTTCCCATCCATGCTCTGCGTGGCGCGTTCGAGCGCCTCAATTGCCGGCCCAAGCTTCTCATCAACGCACTTTTGGCAGCACTCGTAATACTCGTTGTACTCCTGGATGGGCCGTCCGCACCTTTTGCAGTTGTCCATGGCGTCCTCCTCCGCTTTCGCTCAAGGCTGGTCTAAAGCCTGCAGTCTCCAAACCAGCGGAACCTCGATAATTGGCGCTGCCCAATCAATGACTTGCGGACGCTGCGGCGACACCCTTTTGAACCGTCACGGCTTTTCAACGACTTAGCGACTGCGCCCCAAACAGCGGGAACAGCGATAGTGGCTGTCCGTGCCGGTTTCGGTCTCTTTCGGCGGAAGGTGCAGCCGAGAGAAAATCTTGCTGACAAGGCTCTTCCTGCCCAAGATGCATCTGTCGGCGAGGAGCAGAAACTTGGCGGTCTTCGTGTTGTACGCCACGCGGCCCCGAGGGTATTCCTCATACTGGGCATCGGGAACAGCCCCGCCGCGGACGAGTTGCGCCCAGTATTGGTAGTGATCGCGTTCGTGGATTGCGAAGTCGCCGAAGTGCCCCGCTTCGGTAAGAGGGGTCGCATCCAACCAGACCTTGTCACCGACGAGGTAAACGATGCCGACTTTGGGCGTGGAGCGGGTCATCAGTTCCTACCCGAAATGGGGACAAGGCGGACTTGGACACCCGTCTCCCTGTCGATGAGCGAAGTGTCCGAACCAGGGCAAATTTCATAGAGACCGCTGGCCAGCAAGACCATGCGAGCCTCCTCGACGGACGGGACGGCGATGGTCACGACATTTTTCCCGTTCATCTTGGGAGTCCGGCCGCTCACGCGGCGGCGACCGCCTGGCGCTGCTGCGCTTCCCGGACGAATCGGACGACGCTCGCCCTGGACACGCCATGCCGCTTGGCCGTCTGGGTCAGGCTCATTCCGCTGAGGCGGTCGCGGACGAGGGCGTCGCGGTCAATGTTGAGCGGCGCACGTCCGAGCCGCTGTCCTTCCATCCGTGCCCTTCGCATCCCGGCCTTGATGCGCTCCACGATGAGGCTCTTTTCCAATTCAGCGATTGAGCCGATGAGCGTGATGAACAGCCTGCCCATGGCCCCCGTCGTGCTTACTGCCTCTCTGGCTGAGATGAACTCGATTCCGAGGTCGTTTAACTCATCCACGATTCCGAGAAAGTCTTTGGTGCTACGGGCAATCCGGTCGAAGGCTGCTACCAGGACCACCGAGAACTCTCCTCGCCGGGCATCGGCCATCATCGCTTCGAGTCCCGGCCGCTTCGCTTTGCTCCCCGAGATTCCCCGATCGCAGTACTCGCGGCTGACCTCGAAGCCCCTCTGCGCCGCCAGTTTTCGGAGGTCGTAAAGCTGCGTCTCCACATGCTGGTCCGGCGTGCTCACACGGGCGTAGATGGCTGCCTTTTTCATTCGTCGGTTCCTCCTTCGGGTGTTGCTCTCGACTAAAGAACGG
>DATEQM010000138.1:0-11338 GCA_035272605.1 Candidatus Acidiferrales bacterium
CGATCTGTACTGCCGCAGGGATTAGAAAAAGCGTTGCCGGAACGTTTGCTGGCGCTGGCGGCCCAATTCCATCACCGCAGCGTAGCCTGGTTCCGTCCGGATGGGTTCCAACAGCGGGTCCTGAACAAAATAGGAATAGGGAAAGAAATTGAGGTCAATGCTCCGGCGCAGCAGACGCAACGACGATTTCTTGTCGCCAAGCTGGGCATACGCCTGGGACATCTTGTACACCATTTCCCCATCGTGGTTTTCGGATGCTTCGATCCTCCGCACGAGCGCGATTCCCTTGGCGCGCTCTCCAGAGATGCCGAATGCCAGAGCTTTTCCAATCTGGGCATGCAGGAGCGTGGGATTGAGCGCGAACGCATGGTCGAACTCCGCTGTCGCCCGCGAGGTATCTTTCAAGTAGCAGTTCGCCAGACCGCGATAGAAGCTGGTGCGGGCGCTTTCTGCGGCCGGCAAACTCCGCAGGAACTCCTGGTATTGGCTGAGGTACAGGTAGGCGTTCTGGAAAGTGCCTGGTTCGACGCCCGGATTCACCTGGCGCGCGAGTTCTCCCTCCCGGATGGATTCTTCCAGCATGCCGCCGTACCGGTACGCTTCGCTCAAGTACCAATGCGCCAAGGAAGCGTTGGGGTTGCGCTGCAACGCCTGGCGCAACAGGGGCACGGCCTCGTCCACCTTGCCGCCCTCCATCAACTGAAGTGCCATCAGACTCGCGATTGCAGGATTTCCAGGATCAAGCGCTTCAGCTTTCTGGAATGCCCGCCAGCCTTTCCCCTCGCGGTCGCGGCCTCCCCCCTGGAGCCTGGCATACCCAAGATTGTTGTTCCCCAGGCCGGCCCAGGCCATGGCGTTCCCCGGTTCCAGCGTCACGGACTTCTCGAGCAAGTCCGCCGCGCCCTTGTAATTACTCTTCAGAGCCAGATCGTTGCCCCGCAGATAATATTCATACGCCACCGGATTTGTAGGCAGGCCGCGGCGCAACTGCTCCACCTCCTGCGGCAGAAATGTGAATCCCATGCTGTGAATCACGCTTTCGGCCACCCGGTCCTGCACCGACAGCAGCTTCTCGTACTTCAGTTCGATGTTTTCGCGCGATGGGCTTCGGCTGCCGTCCGTGCTGATGAGTTCCGTCATGATCCGGATGCTGTCGCCTTCCTTGACGTAGCTTCCTGTCAAGACGGTTTGCACGTTCAGTTCCCGGGCCACTTGCAGAGGATCCATCTCAGTATTGCGATACTTGACCACGGAGGAAGCTGGCTGCACGGAGAGCTGGCTGGCATACCCCAGACGATTGATGATGGCGTCCGTCAGAGCCAAGCTCAAAAAATCGGTTTCGGGATCCGGCTTCAGATTGCGAAGGGGAAGCACGGCAACCGCACGCGGCTCCCCGGGCGATCTTGTTGGAGTGGCCGGCTTTGGAGAGGCCCAGTGGGAAACCAAGGTGGTGAGGAGCGCCACTACGCATGCGGCGCCCAGAGCGCTTCCCAGGGCGAAGCGTCTGGTTGCCGAAGGACCCGCCGGAGCCGCGGACGGGGTCCAACTCTTAGACCTTCCAGTCTTTGGCGCTCGAGGTTCTGAGCTGTCGGCGTTGCTGGCCTCCTCTTCCACCTGTTCGTGCAACACAATGTGCGTGCGCGTGCGCAGCCGCAGCAATACTTCTTCCGCGCCGTTTCCGTCTACTTCCTCGACCGGCATGACGAACCGGTAACCGAGCCGCGGCACCGTCTCGATAAACTCGTGGCTGCCGGAGGCTTCTCCCAGGGCCCGCCGCAGCTGCGAGATATTCTGGGTAAGGTTGTTCTCCTCGACAAACGTATTGGGCCACAAGCTCTTCATCAGCTCGTCCTTGCTCAGCACGTGACCGCTGTTCTGCACCAGCAGGAGGAGCGTATCGAAGGCTTTCGGCGGAAGCGGGATGGCTTGGTCAGCGCGGAGGAGCAGGCGTTCTGAAGGCTTCAGGCGAAAAGGCCCGAACTCGTAGAAGGGCTGGCTTTCGAACGACATGGCTTCCGCTCAGCAGCTCTTCAGAAAAAAATCATCCGGGCCTAACGACTTCCCGGCTCGGGCGTTCTATCAGCACTCTGGGGGGCGCCCGCGGGAGAGAGCCGCCGGGTCTGATGGCCCGATTCTAGGGTCAGAAGCCTGCCCAGCGCAACAGGAGCCGGACCCCCTCCCGAGATGCTCTCGATGACAGGGTGAATGAGCTTGAAAGGAAAGAGAATCACCCGAACCGCCGAAGTCACCATCGAAACCGAGGAGAGCCTCGTCTTCGGCGCCAGCGCGAATCGGCGCCGCCAAACCGCCTGGTGCCCGAGCTGCCGGCGTGAAGCCGCCATGGTCTCCCCGGAACATGCCGCCCGAATCGCCGGCGTCGGCACGCGCACGGTCTATGCCTGGGTCGAAGCGGAAACCATTCACTTTGCGGAATCGCCGGAGGGTTCGCTGCTCGTCTGTCTCGATTCGCTGATTGCCGCGGCCTCGCCCGCGGGCAGGCCCGCGAAACAGCTCAGCCCGTGCGGGAGAAAGCCATGAATTGCCGAAAACCCCTCATTCGATTTGCCCGCGCACTTGCTGTCACCTCGGCAGCTCTGCTCGCTTCACTCGCTGGCGCTGCCCTGCTGATCGCTGTCTCCCCAACAAACGCCGCAGGACACGGAAACCTGGCCCCGGGCGGCCTGCACGGTAAGGTGACCACGGGCACGGACTCGAACCAGGAGGCCTGGAATCAGGTTGACTCGGTCAGCGCGCCGATGGCACAGATCCTGCAACAAGCCGCCGACGGCATCAAGGCGCAGTGGGAAAAACAGAAACAACCCTGCCCCCGGGCTGCCGCGAACATCGCGTGGCAGGTCGTTCAGGGCGACGCAAACTGGGCGGCCCCGTCTGCCTTCCTGGGTGCTCTGAAAAGCGCGCTCAGCAACATTTTGAGTCTCGGCGAGGATGGGGTCGGGAAATTCATAAAGGACAAAGCGGAAGAGGCCGCGAAGGAAGCATTCAATGAGTGGCTGAAAAAGAAGCTCGAAGGAATGCCGCCCGAGGTCTATGTCCAGGAAACTGAACAAGGCGGTTGCGATGTGAGGCTGGTGGCCATCTGGAATATGGCCGCCAATAAGTACGAAATCATCGTGTCCGGCAATTGCCACTGCAATCCGACGAGTACCTTCGACTACAACATACCTTCGGCGCAGCTCTCCACGTTTGTCGTGCGCGCGGAAGGGACCGTCACGATTGGCCTCGACTACAACGCGCGCATGCCCATCCTGCACGTCGGCTACCCGCGCGTGACGATTATGGCCGACTGCCAGACGTGCTCCAAGCCCAGGACAACAACACCGCCCCCAGTGCCGGTCACGCCCCCGCCGCCCGGAACCGGAGGAGGTGGTGGAGGAGGAACGGGCGGAGGAGTAACGGCCGGGGGAGGGACAGGCGGAGGAGGAACGGGCGGGGGAGGAACGGGCGGTGGAGCAACGGGAGGTGGAGAAAGTCCCGGGGGAATCACTCCGGCCCCACCCCAGCCGCCTGCGCACAAAAAATGCGATTGCAAGGATCTGGAACGCATTGCGCTAGAGAAGCAATTTGAGGCCGATCAGGCAGAACGCGCGCTCTCCAACGCCCAGAGTGACCTGAATAATGCCGATGCTCTGGATAGCCAGGCCACCGTGGAGCAAAACCACGCCGACCAGCTCCTCGCTGTCTTGAAGTCCGGCAACTACGACCCCGCGCAGCAGCAAAGTATCTCTGATTCCGCCCAGCAGCAATTGGCTCTGGCCAATCAACATTTCGCTCAGGCCAAAGCACTGCGAGACAAGGTGGCCAAGGAGAAACAGGATGCCGCTGCTGCAGCCAAAGCGGCGGCCGATGCCTGGGCCGCCTATTGGGCCTGTCGGAACGACCCCGATTGTCAGCCCGAGAATTGCACAGTCCCCGCTGGCAGCGGGGAAACTAACCCGACTGTACCCGGCACGCCCCGCCCTCGTTGCGCTGCTGCCCTGGTACCTCTCGCGCCGGGGGCAACCTCCCCGACCGGGACGAGCGCGCCAGGGACTGTCGCATGTCACCTCTCCCTGGGGCAAAGTCCGACGACGGTTGCCACTGCCACAGGAAACGTGTTCGTTGGCAATATGGGTCTGTCTTGTACTGGCATTACTCCGCTGCCCAACAATCTCAGCGTTACCCTGCAGTTTAGTTCGACCGTAATTGACCCGGGCGAAAATGGGATTTACGACCCAGTCGCTAACGCGTTCACCGCAGGTCCCAAAATGAGTCCGGGGAAGCTGATAGGGGACAGCACGATTCAGTACAACTTCATCCCTTCACCCACGGACCAGCAGTACTCCTTAGAACCGGGCCAGCCGTTTCAGTTCCTATCCACCATCCCGGGCATTCAACTCAATACCACCGGGACGGGGCCCGGCGCCGGCCCTGTCACGCTGAACGTAACGGGCTCACCCGGCGTCACCGTCAGTCCTTCGTCGTTCACGTTCCCAGCGGTGGCCGCTCCGACGGTTGCGCCGCCCATTGCCGACCTTTCCATCACCAAGTCCGCCCCGGCAACGGTCACTCCGGGGGGCAGTTTCCAGGTCACACTTACGGTGACCAACAACGGCCCCAGCGCGGCTCCGGACGTACAGGTCGATGATCGGATCGGAGCTGGAAGTGGCAGTCTCATTTCGACCATACCTTCTGTTGGAACCCCCGTCATCGGCGGCGGCCCAGGTTCCTCTCAACTTTATCCGTCGAGCGGCGATGGCACTGTCTTTCAGACCTATGCCACCGTCGTCGAAGTGGATTTCTCGCTTGGAACCTTGCAGCCCGGAGACACACGCACGATCACCATTCCCATCACCCAGAACTCGAGCAACACGCTGCCGGTCGAGGACCTGGCAACGGTGTATGGGAATTTCACCGATCCCAACCCCGCGAACAACTCCGCGACTGCGTCCACGACGGTTGCGTCGCCGAATGCACCGGGGCAGATTCCACCCAACGCAGATGGCAGTGTCACGGTGAATGGCAACACCTATCGCTCGACTCTCGGCCCCAATGGCATTCCCAGGTTGTCCGAGATTCCCTCCTCCGGTCCTGGCGGCAGCACAAGTAGCGGCATTCAAATCTCACTGGACATGACCATAACCACAGGAGACAGCAAATACCCTGTCGGTACCGACTGGAGCCTTCATCCGAAACTCAGCTTTTCTCTGTGCGTAGGCACGGATTATGGTCCCCCACAAAACCTCCCATCACTTGGTCCAGTGATCCCTCTCCATCAGTTCGCGTGTGCCAGCACTCCGGGCACGAATCCGGTCAAGGCGGTTATCTCCGTCAAGCCGTACTTTTACCTGTCAACGAATCCTCCCATCCCCTTCGACAGCGTTTGCGATGGCACGGGTACGACATTCGGCGGGAGCACGACGTTTACACTCACCTGCCCCGTTCCAGCCGGCATGAGCCCAAACGGGGCAAAGAATGGGCAAACGTTCTCCCTCACGCTAACCCCCGCTATCACTCTCCCGAACGGTGGAACTTTGTCCAACACTCCGGTTCAGGTGGACCTTAACCTGACCCCCATCCCAGGCGGCCCAGTCACGAAAATCACGAGCCCGGACACATACCAGCCTTCGGGGTTCGGCCCTGGGTTCGACCCTGCTGGCGGCGCGACAGTGACAACCTCCCCAACCGGGCCGGGCGCGCTATGGGGGCCCTCTCCTTGCGCCGATTGTTCTGGTCTTTGGACTGAATGGCAGTACGTGGAAAACAACTTCTCGGATCCGAATCTAGACATCTACAATGCCACTGTAGAGGCCGCCAGGCAGAAGTACGAAGCGTGCGTGAGACTGCATTGTCCACCGCTCACCACCGCGGACACGACTGCGGTCAGCCCTCTAACCGGACTATCAAGCCTCGGCGCCACGCCGCCGGTCGCGGGGACCGACCCGAACCCGATCCAAAACTTCTCCTATACGAGCATGGACCCATCGTATGTTTGGATTGGGACCAGCGCGACGATTGGCGCGGTCAATCCTGCTTCCTCTGCCGAGACTGTGCAGGTTGTCCAAGTCATTGTCATCTCCCTCCCCGTGCTGGCGAGCGCGCCCGCTCCCGCCGGTCCAGCCCCGCAGTCGCCGGAAAACCCAGACATCGGCGCATTGTCGGGAACGGGGCCCAGCTGGACTCAATCAGCCCGTCGAACCGCTTCATCGCTGCGTCCGGCAACCTATCATCCCGGCGAGGCATACTCGGCTCTCGCTCCCGGCACATTGGTGCGCTTTGCGGCGCCCAGGCGCACCTCCTCGTCATCCGCAGCGCAGAATCCCGCCGGCATCAGCTATTCGATCGTCTCCAACGGGAAATCGAGCGGCGAGGCGCTCGAGCTCCAGGTGCTCGATCCCTCCGGTAAGGTCAAGCAGATCGGCATGCCCGAAGGAATCGTGCTCGAGCCGGTGAAGCGCGGCGCGGCCCAGCCGGTCTCCGCGCGCGCCGCGGCCGGCGCACACCTGCTCACCAAGCAGCTCACCGCCTATTGCCTGGAATTCTCCAAGTTGCCCCCCGATCCGGGCATGCAATACCGCGTCGCTCCTCAGGCGCTCCAGGACAAGTACAAGCCCGCTCGCGCCGTTTTGCGAGCGGGGCGTGAACTGGCCGCCGCCGGAAAATTCCATCCCGACAGCGACCCCAAAGAGTATTCCGACGCGATTCGCCAGTACGCGCTCTGGTCTAAGCTGGAAGACTGGGACCAGCAGAAATTCTCGCAACAGTTCCTCGAGCACACCAAAAAGAATGCCCAAGCGATGAACCTGAAGTGGACCCAGCAGATGGAACAAGCGGTTCTCGGTCTGGCCCCCGGGCGCTGGCGCGACATCTCCCAGGTGCTGGATGCCGCGCAGAAGCTGCCCGGCGGCGCGGGGCCCGCGGGTGCTCCGCAGGTTCCGGCGCAGCAGCCCAGGCCATAAACGTGTTCCAGGCGTGTCAGGCGGTGCAGAAGGCGTTCCCAGAATCGATTCGGACGGCCGGAGGATACCATGACCCAGTCTCAAAAACTTCTGTTGATGGCCGCAGTGGCAATCTCCTTGGGCTTTGCCGGCTTGGCCGCGGCACAAAACACCTCGATTACGGTCCAGGTAAACATCGGGGACCAGCCTGCGGGCGGAGTGGACATTTACGTCTCCACCCCGGGAAACACGTACTCACCGGGCACGCCTCCAGCCGGAACGACGGACGCCGGCGGGACGTTTGTCTTGCCCCCGGGGCTGCTGTCCTCCATTAAGCCTCATACCCGCATGGTGGAGTACAAGGTCTGCGTCAATGGAAAGAAAGTGATTTTCATCATCCCGGAAGGCTCCGAAGACCAGTTGCCGAAGGACACCAAGGATTGCAAGAAGGAAAAGCTGGGCTTCTTCTGGTTGGATGGGGGGACAATCGTGACAACCCGATTCGGGTCGGGCGGCGGCGTGACCCAGACCGGAGGCCTGGCGCCTGTGGGCACAACTGCGGAGGCCGCAACTCACCTCGGAGTTGGATGGGACCTGGCCGTGTATTCCGGAGGCCATATCATCCGTGAATATGACGAGGGCAGCTACGCCTACGACTTCCAGGTCGATGGGGCGTATATGTTTCCCGTGAGTCCTCGTGATACCTTGGGATCGGAACTCGGGGCTCAATACCTTCAAACCACCCCGGTGGTAAAATTGGGAGGAATGCCCCCCCCCAATGGAACGGCAACGTTTAGCAATACATCGACGGGGATGAGAAACTTCTCCTTCGGCGCACGCTTCGAGAAGACGTTTAGCCGCTTCGGTTTCGATTTGCACGGCGGACCGCTGCTCGCCAATGTCGAAAGTAATACAAAGAGTGGCTTCTGTTTCCACGGAGCCACCGGGGGCGTCATGTGCACTACGAATTCCATCACATCCTCGCATGCCAATGGCTTCGGATCGTACCTGGGCGCCCACGCTTCATCCCGACTCTCCAAGCGCGTCTCTCTGGTGGCGGGAGTGACCTACGATCGCACCTACCCGGGGAAACAGGCGGATGTCCATGCGCTTGTGTTTGACGCCGGTTTCCGTTTTCATTTTCCCTGAGTTCATTTCCACGAATTCGCGCGGCAGACACATCCGCGGCGGCCCTGCCATCTCGAGAGAAAGCCGGTAGAATGGATCTCCTCGGACGCGAGAGAGGAGACTCTTCATGCCCGCAGAATTCATCGCCGCCACAACCCGCGAGCTGCGTTCGCTCAAGCGCGCCGCGGATCGCGCCATCTCCCAGTTGACCGACGAGCAATTCTTCGCCCTGCTCGACCCCGAATCGAACAGCATCGCCGTGCTGGTCAAACACCTCGCCGGCAACATGCGTTCGCGCTGGTCCGAGTTCCTTACCACTGACGGCGAAAAGCCCTACCGCCGCCGCGACGATGAATTCCGCATCGAGCCCGCCGACACGCGCGCCGCGCTCCTCGAGCGCTGGGAACAGGGCTGGAAGATTCTGCTTGGCACGCTGGAATCCCTGGGCCCGGGCGATCTGGAACGCACCGTCACCATTCGCTCGGAGCCGTACTCCGCCCTGGGCGCGGTCCAGCGCTCCCTGTCGCACTATTCCGACCACATCGGCCAGATCATTCTGCTGGCCAAGCATTTCGCAGGCGTCAAGTGGCAGACGCTCAGCATCCCTCGCGGCAAATCCGAGGAACACAACATCGCATTCGCGGCGAAGCAGAGGGAAAAAGCAGGAAAAGATTAGCGACGGCCGCTCGTCGCGCCCTCGGAGCAAGCGCGCCGTCTTCACGCTCGGCGACTTTCAGCGGCCGTTCTTCTCCCACCACTTCCGCCAGGCCTTTGCGTCCGAGCCCTTCCCGGCGTGCGTGATGTCCTGCAAGGCGTGAAACACGTAACCGCGCGCCGTGGCGTCGAGCGAGGAATCCTCCGCCAAATCCAGCAGTCGCGGCACGGCCGTCATGCGCTGCTCGTGCGTGAACATCCCCGCCTCCGCAAGCCCGCAAGCGGCGCGCTCCCGGACCATGGGCGAAGGGTCGCTGCGCAGCGCCTCAAGCAGCGGGTCAATCGCTTCGTTCGTGCCCAGGATGGCCAGGCCTTCCATGGCCCAGGCGCGCGTATCCGCATTCGGATCGTTGGCGTAGTCGCTCAGTTTCCGCAGTACGCCGATGGGCTCAACCCCGCGGTTCCCCAGCGCGCCGAGCGAAAACAAGGCCCACGGGCGCGCATCGGGCTCCGCGGAAATCCTTTGCTCGAGCGTGGAAACGCCGGCCGGCTGCTTCTCCACGTCGTATACGGCCAGGTAAATCTCCAGCGCGGCCCCGCGCACTTCCCGGTCGTTCGCGTTCAACGCAGCATCGAGCTCCTGGGAGAGCTTGGGGGTCATTTGCACGTACTCGCGCCAGCCGCCCGCCCGGGCGTAAAGATCTTCGAGCGCGCCCTCCTCATTGTGGACGGACTCATCGAGCAGCAATTCGGCCTGGGCCTGAGGCGTCATGGCGTCGAGCGGGCCTTGCGCGCGCCGGGGAACCTTGGCCGGGACCGCCGGCGCCGCGTCGCTTTTTCGTCCCATCATGGATTCGAACTCTTCCATCGCCGCGCGCACCGCATGCGGGCGCACGGTACATACGGCCAGCAGGCCGAAGATCACGATCAGCAGGCTCAACCGGCGGATCGTGCGGCGATTGTCGGGCTCCCATGGGGGCGGTCCGGGCGAATAGGTGCTCATGCGGGCAAACCTCAGTTGGCTGCCAGCGTAAAGGAGCGAAGACGCGGGCCCAATGGTACCGATGGGCTAGTGTGACCTTTTGGATAGAAAAAAACAGCTCGGAATGGACCCCGGAGGCGCCGGGTCCACAGGGACTCGCAGAGATGAGGGAAGCGCGCCGCGCGCGGCTGGCCGGCCTCCGATTCCTATCCTTCTCCGAGTTCAATCTGCTGGGTGAGGTAGTTCTCGAGTCCGATTTTGCTGATCACTTCCAGCTGGGTCTCGAGAAAGTCCACGTGCCCCTCTTCATCTTTCAGGATGACCAGCAGAAAATCGGCGCTGGCGTTGTCCGAGACCTTCCGGCAGATCTCGATGGCGCGGTTGTAGGAAGCCACCGCGTTTTTCTCCAGGGCCAGATCGTATTCGATCTGCTGGGGCACGTCCTTCCCCACCCGTACTTTGGGCATGTTGTTCACGTCCGGCGTGCCTTCCAGGAACAGGACCCGCTCCATCAGGCGCTCCGCATGCTTCATTTCGCCGATGGATTGCTTCTTGATGTACCGCCCGAACTTTTTGTAGCCCCAGTTCTCGCACATCTCCGCGTGGATCATGTACTGGTTGATGGCACACAGCTCTTCCTGCAGCATTTCGTTCAGCACACTGATGACTTCCGATTTGCCCTTCATCGCCTCTCCTTTGCCGCGCAATGAGAACCGGAATTATAGCCCATTCCTGCATTCCACACCCGCTCCTTTCAGCGAGCCCCGCCGTCCTCGTTCAGGCTTTGCCTGCACCTCGCAGCCGGAGGAGCGCCGGGCGGCGGCTGGTCAAACAACTGGGCGCCGTATTTTTCTTGTTCGCCCGTCGGATACCGTGTAAATGGAAGCAGGGCCGCGAGACGGTTCCGCGCATTAAATCGCCGTGCGCTTGTTCAGCCGAAGAGAATTGCGGGCAACTGCGGAAAATGGGCACAAGCCAATCCCTGGGCATTTCCTCTCCCAAGGGGAGGCTGTCCGGGATTCGCCTGTTCCTGGTCGCCAGCGCGGTCTATTTGCTTTGCATGATTCCCCTCTTCCGGGCGTTTTCGCCGCAGTTCACCACCACGCTCATTGGACCGCCCGGCGATAACATGCAGGATTTCTGGAACACCTGGTACAGCCAGAAGATGCTGGACACGAACCCGCGGGGATTCTTCCACACGCATATCATCCGGTATCCGGAAGGGGTTTCTCTCTACTATCAGTCCTTCGCATATTCCGATCTTCTCGCCATCTTCGCGATCCGCAAGCTCTTAGCACTGTCGGCGGACGTCCGTACGCTGGCCGGACTGCACAATGGCGCGCTGCTTGCCTCCTTTTATCTCTCCGCGCTCGGCGCCTTCTATCTGGCGCGGCGATTCACCCGGAATACGATTTCCGCGTTGCTGGCCGGGTTCATCTTTGGATTCAGCCCCTTCCACCTCGCCCACCTCCTGGAGCACATGCACGTGGCCACGATCCAGTTCATACCGTTTTTCCTTCTCTGTTTTTTCCGCACGCTGGACACCGGGCGGGCAGTAGATTTGGCGGGATCCATTTTCTTCTATTTCTTGAGCGCGATTTCCTGCTGGTACTACCTCTTCTACATCGCCTACTTCCTG
>DATEQM010000139.1:0-3441 GCA_035272605.1 Candidatus Acidiferrales bacterium
CCCGAGGCGGTTCCGTATCCCGAGGATCCCACGACCGGCATGTCAGTTCCCCTCCCTTTCGCGGCCGCTGCGGCCGGGTCCCTCTCCCCCATTTTTCCAGCCTACGGCGCCGGAGACTTTATTGACGCCGTAGAGCGTGCCGATGAGCAGCACCAGGCCGCCGAATTCCGGGAGCTGATGATTCGCGCGGACGAGCGCGGTGACCCAGCCCATGGCGAAGGCGACAATCACGGCGGTGGCCACGCGGGAGAAGCTGGGCGTTCCGTCGGGCTCGCTGAATACGCCGCGCCAGAAATTATTGTTCATGAACGGAGCGCGGGCGGAGAGCCTGCGCGGGGCCAGACACCGGATCGGAGCGCAGGCTGAAAGCCCGCGCTACTGGATCACGCGGACGTTGTACGTCGTGGACGTGGGCGTGCCGGAAGCGGCGGCGCAGATGCGTACGGTCACGGTGTTGGACGAGGACACGAAAGCCAGCCAGTAGTAGCCGGAGCCGGGATCGGACGACGGCGAGGCGGTGGCCGTCATGCTCGTGGTTGCGCCGGAAATCGTTACGGTGGTGCTGGAGCAGGTGCCCGCGGTCAGAGCGCTTCCGCCCAGGCTTCCGCTGGTTCCGGAAAGAACGTAGGCGACGGTTCCGGAGGCGTCCGGCCAGGTGATCGTCCGCGCGGCCGAGGGCGTCCCGCCGAAGGTGAAGTAGCTGGACCCCGCCTGATTGGAGTTGAAGCGGAAGCCGGAGCCGTAGTGCGAGACGATATCCTGGCTGGCATTCCCGGTCACTGCAAACAAGAGGTTCCCGGAAACATCGAGCCACTGGTGGTAGCCGCCGGTGGAGTAACCAATTCTCTGGAAATAATAGGTGGCCGTGATTGGATTGCTGCTGTACCAGCGCCAGTCCTGCGATCCGCCGGGGCTGAAATAAAGGCCATCGGCGTTGCTGTTCGGCTGAATGAATTTCAGGCTGCCGGCAAACTGATTGAGCGTCTCCTGGCTGCTGAGGCCCTGAAAAAAAGCCCCCATGACAGTGGGCTGGCAGGCGTTCGTCGGCACGTTGATGATTTTATCGGACGTAGCGCTTGCGTAGGGCCTGACGCTGGAGTTCTCCGCAAAGATGCACACGCTGACGTTGTTCATGTCGATGGCGTTCGTCTGCCCGCCTGCAACGTTGCGCAGGACCAAATTCCCAAAGCTATTTGTCGTCCCGCCGCCCAACTGAATCATCGCCATCGTAGAGGGTGCTGCGGGTTGAAAGTAAGTGTCCTCGATGACGGTTCCGATGCCGAAGTTTGCGGAGGTTGCGTTCGCATCGTTTCCAATCCTGACAATCGCCGGGGTGGTGGACAGGGCGTTGGGGTCGGCGGATAACACGTTCTTCAGTTTCAGGCCGAGGTTTACGGCGTCGAACTGCACTCCGGTGGCGGACTCGGTGAGGAGGTTGGACACCTCGACCATGCTCACGCCGTTCGGAAAGGCTCCGCGTGGCTGCGCCCTGTCCGGGTCAGTCGCGCTGGACACGGAGAGGAGCGAGTTGGTGGCCAGCCCGGCACCGCTCAGGTTGGCGACGTTCCAACGCGCGCCGGAGAAAAACCACCAGCCGCCGCAGGCCCCATCGATCTGAACAGCCGCGAGGCCGCCTTGCAGAAAGTTGTTCTCGAAATGCTCGTCGTACCAGACGCCGACGTGGAAGTAGATGCCGCTATAAGCCCCCGTCAAATCACTGGTGGCGATATTATTGTTGCGGACGAACTGGTGAGAGTTGGCGAAGCCCGGGCCCCACGCGGTCATCAGCAGGCCGTGGCCCGCGGCCTCGATGTCCAGGCCTTCCACGCGAACAGCGTTCGCGATCCCCATCAGCATCACGCAACCCAGGTTGGGGTCTTTCCAGGAGCAACTGATGGTGGATTTCCCGGTGGCGAGCGGGGCGTTAACGCCCTCCACGGCTTGCTGGTTCGAGACGATGAGCGGCGTGGTGAGCGTGGTGGTGCCCTGCGGGACGATGATCTGGCCGCTCGCGCAGGCGTTCGTCGCGTAGTTGCACGTCGCGTTGAGGGCCACCTGGAGCGGGTCAATCGTGGCTGTGTTCGTGGTGGGCCCCTGGGTGCCGCTGGTAAGAATCGTGGAGATGATGAAGTCTCCGGGGGCGAAATGCCCGGCGGGATCAGCGCCGAGCCCGGCGATGACGGTGCCCGTTCCGCCGGAGCTTCCGCTGTCCGCGCCGAGGCTCCCAGACTGGAAAAAGAACAGCGTGGTGGGGGAGCTGGCCTGCTGTCCGACGAGCGTGAACGTGCCATTGATGTTGGTGCTGTTGCTGCCTGCGGACGCGCCCGAAATCGTGATTTGCTCGCCGGGAATGAATCCGTGGGCCGCGCTCGTGGTGATGGTCACCAGCCCGGCGGCGTTGCGCGTCCAGGATGAAATGCCGGCCGCGGGCAGCGTCCAGGCGTTCTGCCGCCACCACGTATTGCCGCCGTCACTGGAAACGTAGACGCGAAACCCGTAGCAGCCGGAGCGGTAGCTGGAGTCGCCGCTGCCGAGTTGGACGAGGATGCGATTCGTTGTACCGGAAGGCGCCGCGTACGTTGTTGCCGGACCCATATTGGTGGTGCCGTTGCGGTTGTAGAGCGCCACTTTGTATTGATAGCTGGCCGTGCCGATGGTCCCCGTCCCGCTTGAAATTGTCTCGACGACCACCGCCGGAGCGCCGGGCGCGATGCACTGCCCGCTGGCCGTGCCGGCGTACCAATGCGGGCCGATCTGGACGGGAGCGGCACTGCCCTGCTGCGGCGCGCTGAGCGTGGAGGGGGAGCTGACTCCGCCACTGACGGTCAGGTTGCCAGAGAGATTCAGATTCAGCGCGGAAATGTTCTGGGCGACGCTGAGGGTCTGGAAGCTGGGCGAAGTGGGATCGGCGGGGAGAAGCACGTCCGGGATCGTGGTGGTGGTGACGCCAGCGCCGGAAAGCTGGATGACGTATCGCCCGGGCGCGGCGTAGAAGTGATAGTTGCCCTGGCCGTCGCTGGTAAGGGGATTCGCGAGCGGCTGCGTGAGCGAGACATCGGAATAAATGCTGGCGAGCGGGGAGCAGGGCGTGCCGGTGGCGCCGGAGGTGCACACCGTCACCGTGGCGCCGGCCACGGGCTGGCCGAAGCGGTTCAGAACGATGTCGTCCTTGCGCGAGCCCTGGGCGTGCGCCGAGCTGGGCAGAGCGAGAACAGCGAAGAGAGCCAAAATCGCGAATCCGCGGATGCGCATTCCGTTTACCTCCTCGGGGTGGCGGGGCGTGTGGATGCGGTTCACGGCAAACAGAAACTCGGAAGAGAATTTAACATGGAGCACAAGGAGACCCGCCAGACTTTGGCGGGCAGGAACGGAGAACAAAAAGAAGAGAGAAAAAATGACGCACAGGACGCGATCAGATGCGCTGACCCTGGGGCGCCGCGG
>DATEQM010000140.1:0-22332 GCA_035272605.1 Candidatus Acidiferrales bacterium
AATCCCGTGCTTCTCCACCAGCGAAATGAAATCATCAGGTGTGTAACGCGCCAGCGCCGACTTGCAGAAATCCGGATTGGCCGACAGGAAATTTTCCGGCCGGCAATCCAGATTCGTAAAGTTGCAGCGCCCGCCCCCGGAAATCAGGATTTTCTTCCCGATGCGTTCCGAGCGCTCCACGACCGCAACACGGCCGCCGTGCTTTCCGGCCTCGATCGCGCACATCAATCCCGCGGCGCCGGCTCCCAGGATCACGACGTCGAAGGTGTGGGTCACAGGAGATGGGGACCAAGGACAGCTTTCGCCCCTGGCTGCACGCCACGCGAGTAGATCGGCGCGAGTCGCAGGCGAGGGGCCAGTCTGAAACTATATCCCGAAAAGTGCCCCACGGCGGCCATCGCCTCCGCCCGCCATGCACGGCCGCCGATTCCACGCTATAATTATTCCTTCTTGCTCTCCGTTAACAACATTTCCATGCAGTTCGGCGCCAAACGTCTGTTCGAAGACGTGACCACCACCTTTTTCCCCGGGCGCCGCTACGCCATTACCGGCCCCAATGGCGCCGGCAAGTCCACCCTCATGAAAATCCTCACCGGTGAGATTGAGCCCACCAAAGGCTCGGTCACGCGGCCGAAGAAACTCGGCGTCTTGCGGCAGGACCAATTTGCCTGTGACGAGTTTCGCGTGCTCGACGCCGTGATCATGGGAAACGCCCGGCTCTGGAAAGCGCTGGAAGAACGCGAGGCGCTGCACGCCAAGCCCCATGAACAATTGACGGACGCGGACGGCCTGCGCCTGGCCGAATTGGAAGCCATGGTCGGCGAGGAGGGCGGCTACACTGCGGAGCCCGACGCCGCTGTCCTGCTCGACGGGCTGGGCGTGGAAGCCGCCCTGCACGAGCGCAAAATGCGCGAATTGCAGGGTGGCCAGAAAGTCCGCGTGCTGCTCGCCCAGGCCCTCTTCGGCAGCCCGCCGGCGTTGCTTCTCGACGAGCCCACCAACCACCTCGATCTCGATTCCGTCCACTGGCTCCAAGACTATCTCTGCGAGTATCCGGGCGTGCTCATTGTCATTTCCCACGACCGACACTTCCTCAACAGCGTGAGCACGCACACGGCCGACATCGACTACCAGACCGTGATCATGTACAACGGTGGCTACGACGACATGGTCGTCGCCAAGACGCAGATTCGCGCGCGCATCGAATCCGAAAACGCCCAGCGCGAAAAGAAAATCGCGCAATTGAACGAATTCATCGCGCGTTTCTCCGCCGGCACCCGTTCCGCACAGGCCACCTCCCGGCAGAAGGAAGTCGAGCGGTTGCAGACCTCCGAGCTGGCCCGGTCCAATATCCAGCGGCCGTACATCCGCTTCGACATGAAGCGCCCCTCCGGGCGCCATCCCCTGGAATTCAAGAAACTCACCAAATCCTACGGCGACCGGCGAGTGATCCAGCCCTTCTCCGCCAGCATCGAGCGCGGGGAAAAGATCGCGCTCATGGGTCGCAACGGTTCCGGCAAGACCACGCTTCTCAAATCCCTTATCCGCAACGCCACTGGATTTCTCGACGATGCCGACCGGCAATTTGTCCACACCGGCGGTTCCGTCACCTGGGGACATGAAGCGATCGTGGGCTACTTCGCCCAGGACCACCCCGCTTCCATCACCGAGGGGCGCACTCCCGTCATCGAGTGGCTGCACCAGTTCGACCCCAGCGCCTCGCAGGGGGAGTTGCGCGGCCTTCTGGGCCGCATGCTATTCAGCGGCGACGACGCGCTCAAGCCCACCCGCGCGCTTTCCGGCGGCGAAGTCGCCCGGCTGATCTTCTGCCGGCTCATGCTCCAGAAACCGAATTTTCTGGTTCTCGACGAGCCCACCAATCACCTGGACCTGGAAGCCATCGTGGCGCTCAATATCGCCTTGCAGCGCTTTGAAGGCACCGTGCTACTGGTCACCCACGACCACGACGTGATCGACGAGGTCGCCACTCGCATCTGGCATTTCCAGGACGGCCGCATCGAGGACTTCAAGGACACCTATTCCGCGTTCCTGGCTTCCCAGCCGCAAATGATTTCCCACCGGTAAGCGCTCTTCATGCGTATTTCTCACCGCTTTTCGGCAATTTTCGAAATACCGCGCTGCCGGCATCTGCGGCAAACCGGTTACGTAGCGCCGGCGTCCCGCGCCGGCCCAGTCCTGGAAGCTTGCGGTATGAAGGGGCGCGCGTAGGACTGAGGCTTATTCCACGATTTCGAATCGGTAGTCTTCGATCACCAGGTTGGCCAGAACGTCGCGGCTGATCCGTTCCACTTGCTTCTGCGCCTCTTCGCGGGTCATTCCATCCAAATCCAGCACGAAGAATTTTCCCTGCCGCACGCTGCTCACCGCCGAGAAGCCCATCGAGGCCAGGGCGTTGTGGATGGTTTTGCCCTGCGGATCGAGCACCGTCTGTTTCGGCATCACCCACACGTGGGCTTTCATCTTTCTCTCCTGCCTCAGTATACCAGCCCCTGCGCGCGCAGGAATTCCCGGAACCGCTCGAGCAAAATCTCTCGCTCCGTCGCGGGCAGGAAAGCAGCCTCGAAGCCTGCCTCGTTGATGCGCGCCAGTTGGCGCACGTCCAGGCCCGTGGCTGCCGCCGCTTCGTATTCCCGGTCGAGGTCCGTCTGGAACATCGCCGGATCGTCCGTTGCCAGAGTTACCGGGACGCCCGCGCGGAACAGTTCTGCCACGGGATGCGCCCGCGCGCCCGCGGAACCCTCGCCGCGCAGCCGCTCTAGCGCCCCGGTCCGCAGGTTGCTCGTGGGACAAATTTCCAGCGGGATGCGCCGCTCCGCGAGCAATGCCATCACCGCCGGATCGGCAACCGCGGCGATGCCGTGCCCGATCCGTTCCGCGCCCAGCAATTCAACGGCGCGGCGCACCTCGTCCGGCCCGCCGATTTCGCCGGCGTGGACCAGAGAGTGCAGCCCGTGACTGCGGATGAAGTCGTAGACGCCGCGGAATTCCTCTGCGGGCACGGCCAGCTCGTCGCCGCCCATGCCGAAGGCCACCACGCCTTCCTCGCGGTGCGGCACGGCGAGGCGCGCCACATCCATGGCTTTTTCCGGGCCAAACTGGCGCACCACGTCGAACACCCACTGGACTCGCAGCCCGGCCTGCGCCGCTTCCTCTGCGGCCGCGTGCAACGCGGCGAAAATCGCCCCGGGGTCCTGCTCCCGCCACACCATGACGCCCACCGAGAGTGTGATCTCGGCATAGACTACGTTTAGGCGCCGCAGCTCTTCGAAATGCCGCCGTGCGATGAACGCGTAATCCTCGGGCCGGCGGAGCAGGGAAGTGACCCAGATGTAGGACTGGATGAAGCCGTTGAAATCCCTGTACGCATAGCGTGCCGCGACTTCCTCCACCGTCAGGCGCTGCCCGTGGCGTGCGGCGAGCTCCACCACCGTCTCCGGCTGCATGGTGCCTTCGAGGTGGAGATGCAGCTCGGCCTTCGGCCAGGCCTGGATCGTGTCCGCGAGCGAGGAGTTGCGGGCCACGCCGGTCGTCAGCGAGCCGGCGGCTGCGGTTTGCCGGCGTTGACCCAGGCGGTCAGCCAGTAGGAGCCGATTTCCGTGGACGCCTCGGAGAGCTCCCGGATCACGATAGCGCCGGCCGTGTTGTAGAAATGGTCGTAATAATCGTCGGTGTAGTCGGCCTGGTCGGCGCGCGCCCGCCGGTCGGCCAGCAGGATCGCCTGGATCCAGGAATGCGCGGTCAGGCAGTCCTCAAAGGCGTGGTCGGTCGGATCGGAGATGAAGTACGCGTCGTTCGGCCGCACGTAGAGGAACAGCGCGAACCGGTCCACCAGGTTCGTGTCGAACCGCGAATCCACTCCCGTCTGGCCGGAAAGATGCCCGTCGAAATTGTCCGTGGTGCTGAACGGGTCGTGCGCTTCCGCCACGTAGAACGCCAGCACCGCGGCATTCTCCCGCGCCTCCGGCCAGTTGCCCGCCTTCATGTCGTTCGTCAGCCGCTCGCTGTACAGCCCGATCTGCCAGGGGAGCAGGCCGGCAGCGTCCAGCACCGGCCGCGTGAATTTTTTAACCGCGGCCTTATAGTCCCGCGGCAGGCCCTCGTACGGGAACCGTCCGAATTTTTCGAGCTCGATGCGCTGGTAGCGGATTTCCGCCGGGTTCTTCGCCAGCGCGTTCAGCGGATCGGTCGAGTGCTGCGAGAGGTAGGGGCGATTCGCTTCAAACCACGGGCGGATTTCCGGCGGCAGCGTGTCAATCGCTTTGTTCACCACCAGCCGGTGCCCGTTCGGTCCCCACGCCGGGACTGATCCCGGCGCGAGCGCGAGCGCCAGGGCCGCCACCCCCGCCCTGCGGGCCCAACGCGTTGCTCGCCCCGGCATCAGGAGTCCTTTCTCAAATTCCTCAGCCCGATCGACACGAACGGTGCACCGAGTACCACGAGCACGCACGCTTCCAGCACGTGCGTGCTGCCCGCCTCCACGCTTCCCCGCGCCATCGCCGCCGCCAGAATCAGCCCGGCCAGCACCAGCAGGCTCGCCAGCGCCACCAGCGCCCGGTCCGCTTTCGCCAGACCGCGCAGCCGGTCGGCCGCCGCGAGTTCCGAGCCGCTCGTGCTCCTCCGCGCCCCATAAGAGAGATAGAACAGCATACCGATGATGAGCCACACCACGAAGCGAATCCAGCTTTCCAGCGGCAGGCCCATCATCAGCACCAGGCAGCACGCCACCGACGCGGGAGCCACAAACCACACCACCGGCACGTGGAACGACCGCGCCCGCTCCGCCTGCGTCCGCCGCAGGATCAGCACCGCCAGCGAAACCAGCAGAAACGCGAACAGCGTCCCGATGTTCGAAAGGTCCGCCAGCGTCCCGATGTCGAAGATGCCCGCGGGGATCCCCACGAAAAGCCCGGCCACCCAGGTGGCCACGTGCGGCGTGCGGAACGTGGGATGCACGGAGGAGAACGCGTCGGGCAGCAGGCGGTCGCGCGACATCGCAAACCACACGCGCGCCTGCCCCAGTTGAAACACCAGCAGCGACGAGATCATCCCCATGAGCGCCCCGATGGTCACCCAGCGGCGCAATCCATCCAGATGGATGTTGTGCAGCGCCGTGGCCACCGGCGCCGCGTCGCCCCGGAAAATCTGGTACGGCTGAATGCCCGTCAGCACCACCGCCACCGACACATAGAGAATCGTGCATACCAGCAGCGACAGCAGAATCCCCAGCGGCAGATCGCGCTTCGGATTTTTGCACTCTTCCGCCGCCGTCGAAACGGAATCGAAGCCGATGTACGTGAAGAAAACGATGGCGCCCCCGGTCATCACCCCCTGCCAGCCGTTGGGCATGAAGGGATGCCAGTGCTCCGGGTGGATGTACTTCGACGCGATGAACACGAACAGCAGAATCGCCGTCAGCTTCACCCCCACCATGATCGTGTTCGCCCTCGCCGATTCTTTGATCCCGCGCACCAGCAGCACGGTGAGGATCATCACCACCACGAAGCCCACCAGGTTGAAGTGTAGCGTCCAGCCCCCGTCCGGCGTGTACGCCGGCGTGCCCAGCTCGATGGGTATATTCATCCCGAATCCCGAGAACAGGTCTTTGATGTACGCGGAAAAACCCACCGCCACCGCCATGTTCGAGACCGCGTATTCCAGGATCAGGTCCCAGCCGATGATCCAGGCCACCAGTTCGCCCAGTGTCGCGTACGTATACGTGTACGCGCTCCCGGCGATGGGAATCATCGAGGAGAGTTCGGCGTAGCACAGCCCGGCCAGCCCGCAGGCGATGGCCACCAGGAAAAAAGACAGAGCGATGGCCGGGCCCGCCCCCGGGCGTCCGGTCAGCGCCTCCCTCCCGCCGTGCAGCACCACCGTGAGCAGCGGAGTCTTCAGCAACGATGCTTCCTGGGCCGCTTCTCCCGCCGCCGCCGTTCCCGTCAGCACGAAAATGCCCGTGCCGATGATGGCGCCGATGCCCAGCGCCATCAGGCTCAGCACTCCCAGCGTTTTTCGCAGCCTCCGGTCGGGTTCCTCCGCATCCGCCAGCAGTTTGTCGATGCTCTTCGTGCGGAAGAATTGTGACTCCACGCAGCCCCCATCGTGAGAATGCGAAACTGTACCTTGGAGCAGAGCAGGGAAGCAAGGAAAGGGAGCGCCACCTACACCCGTTCCAAATTCGCGTATCGCTCCACCAATTTCTTCGTTCCGTGGTCCAGGAAGCTGACCGTCAGCCGCCGTTCGTCCTCATCGCCCTCGACGGCGATGATCGTCCCCACGCCGTAGGCTTTGTGCCGCACGCGCACGCCCAGCAGCGGGTGACTGGGACCCGAAGTTTTGCGCGTGGCGGAGCCGCCACGCGAATCGCGCCGCGCCGCGCTGCCCGCGGCGCCGGCGCCCGCACGCGGGCGTCCTTCGCCGCGCATGGGATAGCGCCGCAGCACCCGCCGCTCCACCGTTTCGGCGTCGGGCACGTACCGCCGCTCCTCTCCCGCGCGCGCCAGCGAGCCCGCCACGGTATCGATCAGATGTTCCGGAATCTCGAAAAGGAAGCGCGAGGGCTGCGGCTCCCCCGCCTGCTCGTTCCAATAGCCCGGGCGGTAGACGGCGCGCGTCAGCGTGAGCGTTTCTTTCGCGCGCGTCATGCCCACATAGCACAGCCGGCGCTCCTCCTCGATGTCCGCGGGACTGCGCAGCGACCGCACGTGGGGAAACAACCCCTCCTCCATCCCGGCCAGAAACACGTGATCGAATTCCAGGCCCTTCGCGCTGTGCACGGTCATCAGCGTCACCCGCGCGCGCTCCTCGTAGGAGTCCGCATCGCTCACCAGCGCCGCGCGGTCCAGGAATTCCTCCAGAGATTCCTCCGCCTCCTCCGCTTCTTCCAGCGCATTCACCAGTTCCTGCAGGTTTTCGCTGCGCTCCTGGGACTCGCCGGTGTTCTGCTGCTGCAGGTACTCCAGGTAGCCCGTGCGGCGCAGCACTTCCTCCAGGAACGCCGCGGAGGCCGGCGGCGCGCCCCCGGTGGAAGCCGGGCGCGTCGGGGCGTTTGCCGCCTCCTCGCCGCGCGCCGCCACGACCGCGAACTCCGTTCGCAACCCCTCGATGAGCGAACGAAACTCCCGCAGCGGCGCCAGGGCGCGGCCCGCGCCGCCTTCGAGCTGCGCGCCGATCGCCGCCCACAGCGAGCCGCCTTTCTCTCTCGCGCCGGCCCGCAGCGATTCCACCGTGGTTTTTCCAATCCCCCGCGGCGGCGTATTCAGGATGCGCAGCAGGGCCACGTCGTCGTCCGGATTGCGCGCCACCCGCAGGTACGCCAGCGCATCCTTCACTTCGGCGCGGCGGTAGAAGCTGAATCCGCCCACCAGCCGGTAGGCGATGCTCCGCCTCCGCAGCGCCTCTTCAAACGACCGCGACACGGCGTTCGTGCGGTACATCACGGCCAGATGCGTTCCGCCGTCCTCCTGCATCAGCCGCGCGATCTCTTGCGTGATCCATTCCGCTTCGCCTCCCGCGTCCTGCGCCTCGTAGAAGCGCAGCGGAACGCCCGGCCCCCGCGTGGCTTCCAGCGTTTTCCCGATACGCATCTGGTTGTGCGCCACCACCGCCCCGGCGGCGTCCAGGATGGTTTGCTTCGAGCGGTAATTTTTTTCCAGCCGCACGATCCGCGCCCCGGGAAAATCCTGCTCGAACCGCAGGATGTGCCGCACATCCGCTCCGCGCCAGCTATAGATGGACTGGTCCTCGTCGCCCACCACGCACAGGTTGCCCTCCCGCCCGGTGAGCAGCCGCAGGATGTCGTATTGCAGCCGGTTCGTGTCCTGGTACTCGTCCACGTGGAGGTAGCGGAAGCGCCCGCTCCACGCCGCGCGCGCTTCCGCGTGGTCGCGCAGCACCTCCTGCGCGCGCAGCAGCAAGTCGTCGAAATCGAGCGCGTGCGCCGCGCGCAGCACGCCCTCGTACGCGCCGTAAATCTGGGCAAAGACGCGGTCGCGCGCGTCTCGCGCCTCCTCCGCCGCCGTCGCGGGCCCAACCCCCGCATTTTTCGCGCCGCTGATGCGCTCCAACGCGGCGCGCGGCGTATACGTCTTTTCGTCCTGCCCGAGCTGCGCCACGGCTAGTTTCACCGCCGCCAACTGGTCATCCTCGTCGAAGATCGTGAAATTGCGCGGCAGCCCCAGTCGCGGAGCCTCCCGCCGCAGCATCCGCGCGCAGAAGGAATGGAACGTCGCAATCCACACGTCCCCGGCCGCGCGTCCTGACCCGGCCAGCAGGCGTCCCGCGCGTTCCCGCATCTGCCCGGCGGCTTTGTTCGTAAACGTAACGGCCAGCACCGCGCCCGGCGGCACGCCCTGCTCGATCAGGTAGGCCACTCGGTGCGTGATCACGCGCGTCTTCCCGCTTCCCGCGCCCGCCAGCACGAGCAGCGGCCCCTCCGTTGTCGTTACCGCTTCGCGTTGCTGGGCGTTGAGTTGGTCGAGCAGGTCCATGAAAAGTTTTTCTGCCGGCTGTAGCACAGACTTCAGTCTGTGCTCCCGTTGCACAGACTCTAGTCTGTGTTCCCCTGACGGTTCTCCGCAGGCTGCAAAGGGTCGAATCCCCTCGCGGGCATTCAGTGCGTCGCGGCGCTTAAATCCACCTCGAAGAACAGCAGTTTCTCCCCCGATCCATAGCGCCGAACGTCGGGAACGTACAGTGTCGCGTATCCCACCTCGTTGAAATGGTGGTCCACGTCGAACAGCAGAAATCCGTGCACCGTATTATGCGGTCCGATCAGGTCTCCCGGCAGCATTTCGGGACGCAGGACATCCTCCATCTTTGCAATTGCTTTGGTTTTTCCCCCGCCTACTCCCAGGCCCGGAATCGGCGTGCGCCGCGTTTTCGGGTTCGGGCCATTCGGCAGAACGATCATCATGGCCGCTTCCTCTACGGTCAGCGGCTCCAGCCGCTGGCGCGCCTGGCCGGGTGCGTTCACGTTCAGCTCGATGGAGTCCAGCCGGATTTTCATGGGGCCGTCCGTGTCGTTGCGCAAGAACACTTCCAGAGCCAGCAGTCCTGCGCCATAGGGATGTTTTTTCCCGAATTTCTGCTGGGAGCGCTCGCTGGTCAGATACGGGTCCGCGGCGATCAGCAATCCCTGGTGAGAATCGTGAGCGGGCAGGGCAGCCGCGTCCGCGCTCGCCGCGGCCTGCGTCTGGCCCGGGAGAGTCGCGTGCGCGCCCGCTCCGCTCAGGAGCACTCCCACGAGCACTCCCAGGAGTGTCGCACTCCGCATCCTCGCGCCGCCTCTCGTTTGTGCATGCATCCGCGAATGCTTTCGCCGCCGGGCGGCCCGTGCGCTCTATAATACCGGATTGTGCGCCGGCCGGCGCGGGGGGAACGCAGCTCCGGCTGCGCGCCCTCACATGTATTTTCTCTACACACTTCTGACCGCGCTGGGTGCGCTCCTCCTGCTCCCCTATTTCGCCTTCGCCCGCTGGCGCCGCGGGAAGCATTTCCACGGCCTCCCGGAGCGCCTGGGATTCCTCCCTGCGGCTCTCGAACCCACCGCGGCCGGGCCGCATGGCGCCATTTGGATCCACGCCGTGTCTGTCGGAGAAGTGCTCGCCGCCACTCCGCTCGCCCGCCGGCTGCGCGAGCGATTTCCCGGCCGCCGCCTCGTGATTTCCACCACCACTCCGGCGGGACAGGCTCTGGCGCGCGAACGCTTTGCGCCTCCTGCCGGGGCTGATGTCGTCTTCTTTTTCCCGCTCGATTGGCCGTTTCCCGTGCGCCGCGCCTTTCGCGCCGTTCGGCCGTCGTTGGTCGTGATCGTGGAGACGGAAATCTGGCCTAACTTCCTGCGCCACGCCCGGCGTCGCGGAGTGCCCGTGGTATTCGTCAACGGAAGGATTTCGCCGCGATCCTATGCGCGCAGCCTCCGCTGGAAGTGGCTGGCCGGCGGATTCTTCCGCCGCGTCCTCGGCGATGCGCGGCTCTTCCTGATGCAGAGTCCCGCGGACGCCGAGCGCCTGCGCGCGCTCGGCGCGGACCCGCAGCGCGTCGAAGTCACCGGAAATCTGAAATACGACATCGCCCCTCCCGCGCCGGGCCCCGTGGTGGACTGGCTGGCCCGCGCGGGCGAGAGCCGTGGGCCCATCCTCGTTGCCGGCAGCGTCATCGCCGGAGAAGAAGACCCCGTGCTGGAGGCCTTTGCAGCCGTTCGGAAACGTTTTCCCGCCGCTCTGTTGGTGCTCGCTCCGCGCAAAACCGACCGGTTCGATGCCGCGGCTGAAATTGTGACTCGCCGGGGACTCCATTGCCTGCGCCGATCCGCCGCCGACGTCTCCCTGCCGTTTCCCGGCGACGCTGATGTGCTGCTGCTGGACAGCGTCGGCGAACTCGCCGCTGTCTATCAGGTGGCCGCGGCGGTGTTCGTGGGCGGCTCGCTGGTTTCCGCTGGCGGCCACAACATCCTCGAACCCGCCGTCTTCGGAAAAGTACCCGTGTTCGGCCCGCACATGGAAAATTTCCGCGACATGGCGGAAGAATTTCGCGGCGCAGGAGCCGCCCTGGAAGTGGCCGGCGGCGAGGAATTGGCCCGTTGCTGGCTCGAGTTGCTCGAAGACGAGCCGCGCCGCGAGTCGCTCGGCCGCAACGCTCGCCTGCTGGTGGAGCGGAACCAGGGCGCCACCCAGCGCGTTCTCGAACGTCTGGAGACCGCGCTGGCCGAGTCGCGTCCGGCACGGGAGCGCTCGTCGTCGCTGCTCCGCGCGGCGCTCGTCCCGTTCTCGCCGCTCTATGGAGTGGCCGCCTGGCTGCGCGCCTCCGCCTATCGCGCGGGCGTTCTGCGCTCCCGCGGGTTGCCCGCCACCGTGATCAGTGTGGGCAATCTCACCGTTGGCGGCACCGGGAAAACTCCCTTCGTGGCCTGGCTCGCGGACCACTTCGAGCGTCAAGGCCGCAGCGTCGCCATCCTCTCGCGCGGCTATCGAGGATTCGGCCGCGGATCCGCGGATTCGGCCGGCGAGGTCCGTCCCGGCGCGAAGCCTGGCGGTGCGGATGAGCCGGTTTTGCTGCACGCGCGGCTGGCAGGCCGCGTCCCGGTCGCTGTCGGGCGGAATCGCTACCTCGCCGCGCAACCCCTCCTCGCGCGCGGCGTGAAATGCTTCGTATTGGACGACGGCTTCCAGCATTTCCAACTCCATCGCGATGTGGACGTGGTGCTGGTGGACGCCACCGATCCCTTCGGCGGGGGTTTGCTGCCCGCCGGACGCGCCCGCGAGCCGCGCTCCGCTCTCCGCCGTGCGGACATTCTCGTGATCACGCGCGCGGTGCGTGCCCCGGGCCTGGAAGCCGCGCTCCGCCGCTATTCCTCCGCACCGATTTTCTACGCCACCACGCTTTGGGACGAATTGGTGCCGCTCCCCGTCCAACTGTCGGCAGACGTCCAGCGGCCGGCTCCCGCAGCAGAACAGTCCCGCCCCGCCATGCCCGTCCCGCCGCACGCCTCCCCCAACGGGCAGCCCCGTTATTTCGCGTTCTGCGGCATCGGCAATCCCGACGCGTTTTTCTCTGATTTGCGTCTCTGGTCGGGCCAGCTTCGCGGCGACGTGGTGGGCGAACGTGCGTTTCCCGATCACCACCGCTACTCATCGGAAGATCTCCTCGCCGTGGAGCGCGCCGCGCGCGAATCCGGCGGCACGGCGCTGGTCTGCACGGAAAAGGATGCGCGCAATCTGCCCTCGCCCCTGGCCTCCACGCTTCCGCTGTTTGCCTGTCGCATCCGCCTTGTCCCGGCCGACGAGCAGGGCGTCCTCCGCGCCATTCTACAGATCGCCCAGCGGCGGCGCGGAGAAAACGCATGAAGCTGCTCGTGCGCGCCACCAACTGGGTCGGCGACGCCATCCTCTCCATCCCCGCGCTCTCTGCGCTCCGCGCTCGCTGGCCGCATGCGGAGATCGCCGTCCTCGCGCGCCCCTGGGTGGCCGATCTCTACCGCGATCAGGACCTGGTGGACCGCATGATCCCTTTTGATCATCGCGGGCAGCATCGCGGCGTTTCTGGTATCGAACGTCTGGCCCGCGAACTCCGCGCCCAGCATTTCGATTCCGCCCTGCTCTTCCAGAACGCCTTTGAAGCCGCCTGGATCGTTTGGCGCGCCGGAATTCCGGAGCGCATCGGCTACGCGCGCGATGCGCGCGGCCCGCTGCTCACCCGCCCCATTCCCGTGCCGCTCCCCGGGGAGATTCCCCCGCACGAAGCAAACTATTATCTGGAACTCCTGCGCCGCGCCGGCTGGATTCAGGCGCTGCCCGATCTCCCGCCCGTGCGCCTCCGGGTCGCCGCCGACGCGCTCGAGCGTGCCGAAAAATTCCTGAGCGACGCCGGCAGCCCTCCTGGTTCGCTACGTGTGGCCTTCGGGTCGGGCGCGGCCTATGGCACCGCCAAATGCTGGCCTGCCAATCGCTACTCCGATCTGGCCCGCCGTCTCGTCGCGGAATACGGCGCACAGGTGCTGCTCTTCGGCGCTGCCTCGGAAGCGCCGGTGGCCGCCGAGGTGGAGAGTGGCGCCGGCCAGGGGGTCATCAATCTGATTGGCCGTAGCGCGATCGGCGATCTCCCCGCGCTTCTCGCGCGCTGCCACCTCTTTATCGGCAACGACTCCGGCGCCATGCACGTCGCCGCTGCCGTGGGATTGCCGGTGGTCGCTGTTTTCGGCCCCACCGACCCCCACGGCACCCGCCCCCTCGCCTCGCAGCTCTCCATCGTCCAGCGAAAAGTGGCCTGTAGCCCCTGTTTTCTGCGACACTGTCCCATCGACCATCGCTGCATGAAATTCGTGGATTTGGAGATGGTGCTCGATGCGGCGCGCGGATGGCTCGCCTCGCTGCCCGCGCGGAAAGGGCAGGAAACACGTGGCTGATCGCAACCTGCGCCGCGCGGTCTTTCTGGACCGCGACGGCACTCTCTGCGAGGAGATGGGCTACCTGAACCACATCACCCGCCTGCGGATTTTTCCGTTCGCCGCGGCTGCCGTTCGCCGGCTGAACGACGCGGGCTTTCCAGTGATTGTCGTCACCAACCAGTCGGGCGCCGCGCGCGGAATTTTCCCCGAATCGCTCATCGCGGAAGTGCATGACCGCATCCGCCACGATCTGGCCGTCTCCGGCGCGCGCATCGACGCTTTCTACGCCTGCACGCACCGCTCCGAGGACGCCTGCGACTGCCGCAAGCCACGCACCGGTATGCTGGAGCGCGCCGCGCGTGAGCACGCGCTCGCGCTCCCGGGCTCCTGGGTGGTCGGTGACCGTCGCGCCGACGTGGATCTGGCGCGCAACGTCGGCGCCCACAGCGTGCTCGTGCTCACCGGCTACGGCCGCGGCGAATACGAATGGCACGCGCCGGGCTGGCCCTATCCGCCGGATTTCGTCGCGGACGACCTCGCCGCCGCTGTGGAGAAAATCCTCGAGTGGGAATCCTCGGCAAATGCAACTGCGGCCGGTCACCGGCCGGCGTTCTCGAACGAGGGCAGCCGATGAGCGCCGACCTCGTCCGCCTGATCGAGCTCGCCGAATCCTTTCCCCGCCAGCGCATTCTCGTCCTGGCCGATCTGGTGGCCGATGAATTCGTGAGCGGCGAAATCACTCGCGTTTCCCGCGAGGCGCCCGTGCTGATTCTCCGCCATTCGGAGACCCGGCTGGTGCCCGGCGGCGGCGCCAACGCCGCCAACAATCTCGCCGATCTGGGCGCGCAGGTGCTCCTCACCGGCGTGGTGGGCGACGATGCCTCGGGGCACGCCCTGCTTGATTATTTGCGGCGGAAGAATATCCCGGTAAGCGGAATCGCGCTCTCCCGCGGTTGGACCACGCCCACCAAAACGCGCTACCTGGCCGGGTTCACCCACACCGCCCGCCAGCAGGTGTTGCGCGTGGACCGTGAGCCAGGCGTGCCGCTCCCTCCCGCACTGCGGCTGTTCCTCCGCCGGCACGCGCAGCGGCTGGCCCGGCGCGCGGACGCGGTCCTGGCCAGCGATTACGGTTTCGGCGCCGTCACTCCTGCCCTGCTGCGCCGCCTGCGCCTTGACGGAAAAAAGCCGGTCACGCTCGATTCTCGCCACGCCCTGCTCGATTATCGTGGAGCCCGGATCACGGCCGCCACGCCCAACGAGCCGGAGCTCGAGGCCCTGTATCACGCGCGCATCGGAGAAGATCGCCGGGCTCTCGAGCGCCTGGGGCGCCGCGCCCTGCGCCATTTGGGCCTGCGCGCGCTCGTTGTTACCCGGGGGAAAGATGGCATGGCCGTGTTCGAGCCCGGCCGCCGCGTCGAAAACATTCCCGTCTACGGCCCGCCCGAGGCCGTGGATGTCACCGGCGCCGGCGACACGGTGATCGCCGCTTTCACCCTCGCCCTCGCCGCCGGCGCTTCTTTCTTGGACGCCGCGCGCCTCGCCAACTATGCCGGAGGCATCGTGGTGATGAAACGCGGCACCGCCACCGTCACTCAGGTGGAACTCCTGGCCGCGCTCCGCGGCGAAATTACCGGCGAAGCCGTGGCGCCCCTCGGAATTTCCTCCGCGGGCGCACCAGGCAACCCCCGCGGTTCGCGGCGTTCGCAGTGAACTCCCGCGAAAAAATCGTTCCCCTCGACCTCCTCTGCGGGATGCTCGATGCGGCGCGTGCCCGCGGCAAATCCATCGTATTGGCCAACGGCATTTTCGATCTGCTGCACGTGGGACACGTCCGTTACCTTGAAGCCGCAAAACGCGAGGGAGATATTCTCGTCGTCGGTATCAATTCCGACGCCGGCGCGCGGCAGTTGAAAGGCCCCGGCCGGCCGGTGATGGGCGAACGCGGCCGCGCCGAGCTCGTCGCGGCTCTCGCCGCCGTGGATAGCGTGGTGATCTTCCCGGAGCTGAACGTCGAGGTCCTGCTCCAGGCCATCCGCCCGAACGTTCATGCCAAGGGCACGGACTATACCGCGGACACGGTTCCCGAACGCCAGACCGCGGCGCGGCTCGGCATCCGCGTGGCCATCGTGGGCGACCCCAAACGCCATTCCACTTCGGATCTCTTCCGCGCAATTCAAACTCCCGCCCGGCCGCCCCGATGAGCGCGTCGCCAATCCCCGATTCCCCGCGCCGCCTGCTGATTGTTCGCCTCGGCTCATTGGGCGACATCGTTCACACCCTGCCCGTTGCCGCGGCAGTTCGCGCCGCGTTCCCCTCTGCGCATATTGCCTGGCTCGTGGACGGCCGCTGGCGGCCGCTGCTGGAACAGGTGGAGGGACTCGACGCCGTCCTCTCCGCGCCCCGGAAGTCTTGGATCGGGTTGTGGCAAGGAATCGTCCAGGTGCGCCGCGAACGGTTCGATTGCGTGGTGGACGTCCAGGGTCTCTACAAATCCGCCTTCCCGGCCTGGCTTTCCGGGGCGCCCCGGCGCGTGGGATTCGACTGGGCAGCGGCGCGCGAGAGTGCCGCTTCGATCTTCTACAACCTGCGCGTCTCGCCGCTCCACGGCCATCGCATCGACAAGAATCTCGCACTCGCCGCCGCACTCGGCGTCCGCGCCTCCTTCGCGGGCACGCACGGCGGCGCATTCTTTCCGTTGCGGGTTCCTCCGGCAGCGGAAGCAAGCGTCCGCGAGATGCTGCGGGCGCGCGGCGTCGGCGAATATTTCATGCTCAGTCCCGGCGGCGGCTGGCTTTCCAAATGCTGGCCGGCCGAACGTTACGGCGAACTCCACCGCCGCCTCGCGGCCCGTCGGGGATGGCGCGGCGTCATCAGCTACGGCCCCGGAGAACGCGCCCTGGCGGAAACCGTCCGGGACTCCGCCGGGACTCCCGAGCCTCTCTTACTCGAGCTGGATTTACCGCAATTGATGGCTGCGCTGCGCGGCGCTCAATTTTTCGTCGGAGCGGACACGGGCCCGCTCCATCTCTCCGTCGCCCTCGGCACCCCTGTGGTGGGTTTGTACGGTCCCACCGACCCGTTGCAGACGGGCCCCTATTCGCGCGAAGACGTTGTCATCCGCAATGCCCGCCCGC
This sequence comes from Candidatus Acidiferrales bacterium, assembly GCA_035272605.1. Lineage (GTDB taxonomy): Bacteria > Acidobacteriota > Terriglobia > Acidiferrales > UBA7541 > JOPF136. The sequence continues at coordinate 16,045 of DATEQM010000140.1, forward strand.
ACGAGACCACCTACCGCCGCGGCTCCTCCTACTCTCCCTCCATGCTCTCCATCACCGTGGAACAGGTCGAGGAGGGCGTTGCCCGGCGTCTCGCTGCGGCTTCCATCCGGACTGAGGCCGCACGGTCGTGACTCCCGGGGCCTCGCTCCCTCCGCCGTGGAGGACGCGCTGGCGCGTGCGCATCGGCTATCCAGTTGGCATCGCCTGCTTCGTGGTGGCACACCCCAGCCCGGTCACGCTCGCCTGCGGCGGAGTGCTGGCCGGAATCGGCCTGCTGATTCGCGCTGCCGCCGCCGGCCACCTGCGCAAACACGAAGCGCTCGCGACCTCCGGGCCCTACGCCTGGACGCGCAGCCCGCTTTATTTCGGCAGCCTGTTCCTCGCCGCGGGGTTTTTGTTCGCGGCCGCTTCGTGGATCGCCGCCCTGGTCGCCGTCGTCTATTTCGCGGTGTTCTATCCCGGGGTGATGCGGCGCGAAGAGGAAGAACTTCGCGCCGAATACGGCGCCGCGTTCGAAGAGTACGCCCGCCGCGTCCCGCACTTCTGGCCGCGCTCTCCGCGTGGTCCTGCGGTGGTGGTCCCGCCCGGTGGATTTTCCTGGATGCAGTATCGCCGAAACCGTGAATACCAGGCGCTTCTCGGCGCGCTGGTTGCCTTCGTGATTCTCGCCGCGAGGATGGTCTGGCCTGCTCGCTAAAACGTGCGCTTCAGATGGCTGGGGGCAGGCGCCCGCCATGGCCGTCCGTTCCTCGGCCGCGATCAGAACTGGCCGTAAACTTCGCGAATCATCCGTTCGAATTTCGGCGCGTAGATCAGATCGAACGTCGGCCCTTTTCCCGGGAACAGTTTCAATGCCACCTTCCGTGTGGCCTCTTCGAGCCCCAGCGCCTCTTCCAGTGGCATCCCGCCGTGTGCGATGCAGCTCAATGCCAGGTGCACCGCGATCCGCAGCCGCCGTATCCGGCGGCTTTCTTCCTCGATCTCTTCCCGAGAGGGAATCCTGGCTCTTTCCGCTTCCATTCGAACCCGTCTGGACTATTATAGACCCAGCACCGGGAGGGACCCCGCATGCCCGACCCCCGCAGTCATGATGCGATCGTGATCGTTCATCGCGCCACCACGTCTACCGAGGCCATGGTGATTCGTGGGCTCCTCGAAAGTGCGGGGCTCAAAGTGCCCGATTTCTCTCCCGGCGAACCGTTTCCCATGCACACTCTGCCCGGGGGAATGGCGGAGGGCGACATTCTGGTCCTCTCCTCGCAGGCCGATGATGCTCGCCGCATCATTGCCGATTATCTTTCTTCCGAGGAAGGCGTGGAAATTGAGTCCTCCGACGAGGAGCCGCCCACGCCCGGCGACGGCTGACGCCGCCGGATGTGGATCACCTTTTCTACGGTCGCGCACACCACTCCGGATCCATCGATGAGGTCCACCGAGTAGCAGCGGTCCACCGAGCGCTGCCGCTCGAGGGCCGACCGGATCTCGGCAATTTCCTCGTCCGGCAGCGTAAGCCGGGCCAGGAGTTTCGAGCGGCCCGGTTTTTTGAATTCGATGCGCGCCGCTTTGTCCTACACCACGTAGCGGGGACCGAGGCGGTTGATGAGCATGAGCATGTAGATGGGATCCGCGGCGCCATACATGCTCCCGCCAAAAATTGTGCCCACGTAGTTGCGCGTCCGCCAGCTCAGCGGAATTTCCAGCCGGACCTCCCGCCAGTCCGGTGCCACGTATTTCAGCCGCCCGCCCGTCCCGCGGTAGCACCCGTAGAGATAAAACATCCAGCGGCGCAGGCGGCTCGCGATTGCCTCTTTCATACGCTCCTCGGCTCGAATCGCCGGATGCAGTTCACTGCGTCGGACGGTCCTCCACGTAGGAGCGCACAGTAATGCTTCTCCCGTCCGTTAGAACCGTCGTCGCCCCATCCCGGCCCGTGCGCAGCAAGCGCGTCCCGCGCCCTTTGAATTCATCCAGCACCACCTGGTTCGGATGCCCGTAAGGATTTTCCGCCCCCGCGGAGATCACCGCGATCCGCGGCCCCACCGCGCCGAGGAAATCGGGAGTCGTCGAGGTTTTGCTGCCGTGATGCCCCACTTTCAAGAAATCGGCCTGCAGGGAATCGCCCCGCGCCAGCAGCTCGCGCTCCACCGGACGTTCGATATCTCCCACCAGCAGATAGCGGATGCCGCCGAACGCCAGCCGCAATACCAGCGAATCATTGTTCGTGGCTTTCTCCGCCGGCGGCTCCTCGACCGGCCAGAAAAAAGTCCCCTGCACACCGCCCCAGGTGAACGTGTCGCCCCGTTGTTCGTGAACCATCGGCACGTGGTGCTGCCGCGCTTCGTCTTCCAGCGCGCGGAATCCCGGCGAGGTGATTTCGCGTCCCAGCCACAACTCGCCCACCTGGAAATCGTCCAGTATCGCGTACAGCCCGTCCAGATGATCCCGATGCCCGTGCGTCAGCGCCACCACATCCAGCCGCTTCAGGCCGCGCTCCCACAGGTACGGCGCCACTACCTCCTCGCCGACGTCGAATTCCGGCCGCCCGGTCTCCCGCGCGAGCGGCGCCATCGCACTGCCGCCTCCGTCAATCAACATCGTGCGCCCGTTCGGAAAAGCCACCAGAATCGAGTCGCCCTGGCCCACGTCAATCACCGTCGCTTCCAGCCGTCCCGGGGCCAACCGTGGCGCAAAGGGATACGTCGCCACGCACAGCAGCATCGCCGCGCACGCCGTGGCGCACCCTACAGTGGCGAGTCGTAGCCGAGGCCCGCGCGCCGGCCGCTGGCCACCGAGCTGCGGACGCGCGCCGCGCCACAGACATCCACCGAGCAGTGCGAACCCCACAGCGCACCCGGCGATCAACCAGCCCGGCGGCCCGGGAATCCGGTACGACAGCCGCGGCAGCGCGGCAAACCATCCCACCGAGCCCACCAGCGCACCCACCAGCCCGCCCAGCAGCAATGCCATCGGCGCGGCCAGCGTCAGCGCCACGCTTCCCAGCGCCAGGCACAGGAATCCCACCGGCACAATCACTCCCGTCAGCGCCACTGCCGGCAGATTTGCCAGCGGCCCTGCCAACGCCACGCGGTGGAAATACAGCGCCAGCAGAGGCAGCAGCCCTGCCTGAATCGCCACCGAGATGACCGTCAAATCCCAGAGCGTCAAACCGAACCGCAACGGCCAGGCGAGCATCGCCAGCGCGTGCGGAGCCAGGCGCGGCGGGAGCCGCCACGCGAGCCGGTTTTCCGCCTCCTGCCGCAGCAGCATGCGGAGCTGGCCGGGGCCCCGCGGGTGAAGCGGGTCGCGCGATTCATCGCTCAGGTGCGCCAGCGCCCTGCGATACGGCGCCGTGGTTCCCTCCGCGAGAGGAATTCCCAGCGCGCCGATAGCTGCGACCGCGCTGATGGAGAGCTGAAAACTAGGATCGAACAGCGCCGCTGGATTTGCACAGAGAATCACTCCGGCCGCGAGCGACACCCCGTTCAACACCGCCAGCCGGCGGAAGAAGAGGCTCGCGCCGAGCACCGCCGCGGCCATCAGCGCGGCGCGCAGAATCGGCGGGCGCTCCTCCACCACCAGCACGTAGAACGCGAGCACCGCCATCGTCGCGAGCACCGCCGCTTCCGGAGCCAGCCGCAACTTGCGTCCCAACCAGAATACAAACGCGGCCAGCGCCGCCACGTGCAGCCCCGCCACTACCAGCACGTGGTACACACCCGTCTGCTGGAATTTTTCCGACACGGGATGCTCCAAAAATCCCCGGTCGCCCAGCAGCATCGCACGCAGTACCGCGTCCTTATCCGGAGATTTCGCAAACAGCGCGTCGAGGGTGCCGAGCAGGTGGTTCCGCAGCCGCGCAAACCGGTCCGGCCAGCGCGGAGGCGGCGAGGCCAGCCGCGTCAGCAGGCTGCCGTCGCGCAGCGAGCCCAGCAGATGAATCCCCTGCCGCTCCAGGCTCGCGCGTTCGTCGAATGCCCCGGGATTCAGATAATTCCGCGGGACGTGCGCGCGCACCAGCAGCTCTACCCGGTCGCCCGGCTGGACCGGCGGCGGTTCCACCCACGCGCCCGAAGGGAATTTCTCGAGCGTGGCACGCAGGCCGCCGCTCACCCGCACGGCCCGCCCCGCCGCCTCCACTTCATCCAGATCCACGTCGTACCGGATTCCAGCAGGAATTCGCGACGGCCCCTGGCGCAGCCGCCCGCGCCACCGCAGCGCCTGGTGGGCATCCAGCCGCCCCGCGCTGATGAGTTTCGCGGCGTTATCGGCTGAAACATCGCACCGTTGGAGTTCACCCGCGAGCGCGCCCAGCATCACCCACGCCGCGAGACCCGCCGCCCACGCCGCGCGCGGTGCGCCGCGCCGCAAGAGCAGCAGGCCGGCGAGCAGCGCCGCGGCGACGAGCCCCGCGGATGCTATCGGCGCGAGCGGCGCCGCGCGTTCGATCAGAATTCCGCAGGCCAGCGCGATGGCCGGCCACAGCGCCGGCAGCCTCATGCCGCGCGCTCCCTGCGTCGCAGCCGCACCAGCGTCTCCAGGTGAAAGCTTTGCGGGAACATGTCGAACAGCTCGATTTCCGTGATCTCATATGCCTCGGATAGTCCCTTCAAATCGCGCGCCAGCGTGGCCGGATCGCAGGACACGTAGCGAATCTCCTGCGCGCCGAGCGCCGCCAGGCGCTCACGTACCACGTCGGAGAGGCCCGAGCGCGGCGGATCGAGCAGGACGAGGTCCGGCTGCTCGTTCCAGCGTGGCAGAAACTCCTCCGCGTCCTGCGTCCGCGCTTCGATTCGTGCGGTCCCGCCCGGTGCGGCGCGAATGTTATCTTCCAGATCGCGCGTGGCCGCGGGATTTCCCTCCACGGCCAACACGCGCTCGAATCCCGCTGCCAGCGGCAGCGAAAACAGGCCCACGCCGGCGTAAAGATCCAGCGCCAGCCGCCCGCTCGCGCCCGACGTGGCTCGCCGCGCCAGCGCCTCCACCAAAAACCGGTTCACTTGGAAAAACGAAAGATGGCCCACGCGGTAACTGCGCTCCCCCACGCGATACCGCAAATATCCCGGCCCGAGCAATTCGAAGCGGTCGCGGCTGGCATCGTGCAGCAGCAGGCTTTCGATCGCCGGGATGGCCTCGCGCAGTCGGCCTCCGAGCGCCTCCGCCGTCGTTCCTCCCAGATTCGCAAATGAAGCGCCCAGCAGCACGCGAGCGTCCTCGCCATCCGCAAAGGCCTCGAGCTCCGAAAGCGTTGCGGGGATTTCCCCCCGTTCGACGAGCCCGCGCAACCGCGCCAGCACGTCTTCCAGCGCCGGGCTGAGGATGGGACAGCGCTCCACGGGGCACAGCTCGTGCGAGCCCGCTTCCAGGTAGCCGATCGCCGCGCCGCCGCCCTCCACCTGCCGCACCTTCCATTGCGCGCGGTTGCGGTAGCCGAACGGCGGCGATGCGTGGACCTCTACCGGCCCTTCCCAGCGGAGGCCGCCGAGACGCGAGAGCGTCTCCAGCAGAATTTCCTTTTTGTAGCGCAACTGCGCGTCGTAGGGCAGGTGCTGGTAATGGCATCCGCCGCAGCGGGTAAAGTAGGGGCACGGAGCGTCCACGCGTTCCGGCGACAGTTCGACGAATTTCTCCACGCGCCCACGCGCGAATTTCTTTTTCTGCGCGTCCAGCCGTACCGCGACGGTTTCGCCCGGCAGCACGAAGGGCACAAACACCGCCACGCCGTCCGCATGGCCCATGCCTTCGCCGCCATACACGAGTTTTTCGACTTTGAGTTGCACGCCAGCAGCCGCCGCCGCGCACATCCTACCAGACGCCGGGTACCAACCGCTGGCGCACGCGCGCGGCGTAGTCCTCGTAGCCGGGAAGGTTTTTCTTCAGGAAGGCGTCCTCGGTGACGATGCGATAAAACAGCGGCGGAAGGAACAGGAGAGAAATCATCTCCCCCACCCATGATCCCATTGCGATTCCGTTGCACACGCTCAGCACGAGCGTTGCGGTGTAACCCGGATGGCGCACCCAGCGGTACGGTCCCCCGGTCACCAGCGTGTGCCCTCGCTCCGTTTGCAGCCGCACCACGGACGAAAAGAAGCGGTTCGTCCGCATGGCCCACAAAATCAGGCTCAATCCAAGGACGAACCCGACGAGTCCGCCCAGTTGCACCCCTACCGGAATCGCCGGCGTCCAGTGGAATCGCCCAACATCCAGGCCAGCCGCCAGGAGCTGGACCACGTAGAGGATCATGACAACAAAAAGCCCCGCGCCCGGCCGCTTTCCTCCCGGGCGCATCCG
>DATEQM010000141.1:0-6220 GCA_035272605.1 Candidatus Acidiferrales bacterium
GAGCACGAGGCTCAGCACTAGGCAGGTGACCACGGGGAAATAAAATGTGGAGCTTTTGCCGTGCACCAGAATGTCGCCGGGAAGGCGCCCGAGGCGGAACGGCAGCTTGGAGCCCGCGTAAAGCACCGCGCCGATGACGGCCAGCATCAGGCCGACGACGATGAGGAGTTTCCCCGATTCGCGGAGTGGATCCATGGGCTTATTGTACGACAAGAGACGGGCGGCAGGCGCGGACGTGAGCGTGCGTCAGGCGACGGGGCGTGCAGCCGGGTCAGACCAGTTCGTGACCGGAAAAAAAGTAGCCGATTTCGAAGGCTGCCGTTCCCGGCGCGTCGGAGCCGTGGGTGCAATTGTTCTGAATGCTGGCGCCGAGGTCGCGGCGGATGGTGCCGGGCGCAGCCTTGGCGGGATCGGTAGCGCCCATGGTGTCGCGCCATTTCGCGATGGCGTTTTCCGCTTCCAATACCATGACCACGGACTTGCCGGAACTCATGAAGGCGGTCAACTCGGCGAAAAAAGGGCGCTCGCGGTGCACGGCGTAGAACCCTTCGGCTTCGCCGCGGCTCATGCGCAGGGATTTGATGGCGATGATGGAGAACCCGGCCTTGTGGATGCGAGAGAGAATCTCTCCGGTGAGCCCGCGGCTCACCGCGTCCGGCTTGATGATTGCGAAAGTACGCTCCGTGGCCATCCAGCGAATCCTCGTTTCCCGCACTTATCCTTTCAGTTTTTTTGCCACCGTTGCGCCGATTTCCGCGGGGCTTTGCACGGTGGCGATTCCGGCTGCGGCCATGGCCGCATACTTGTCTTTCGCAGTGCCCTGGCCGCCGCTGATGATGGCGCCGGCATGGCCCATGCGGCGCCCCGGCGGGGCCGTCTGGCCGGCGATGAAGCCGACCACGGGTTTCTTGACGTGTTCCTTGATGTAGGCCGCCGCGATTTCTTCTGCGTTGCCGCCGATCTCGCCGATGAGGACGATGGCGTGCGTTTCGGGGTCGGCATTGAAGAGCTGGATGGCTTCGAGGAACGACGTGCCGATAATGGGGTCGCCGCCGATGCCGATGCAGGTGGATTGGCCGATGCCGAGCTGCGTCAATTGGCCCACAGCTTCGTAGGTGAGCGTGCCGCTGCGACTCACTACGCCCACGTTGCCCTGCTTGTGGATGCGGCCGGGCATGATACCGATCTTGCACTTACCCGGCGAGATGATGCCCGGGCAGTTCGGGCCAATGAGCCGTGTGCGGCCGCCGCGGATTACGTTCCAGACGCACATCATGTCCACCGCGGGGATGCCTTCCGTGATGCAAACGACCAGGGGGATGCCCGCGTCCGCAGCTTCGAGAATGGCGTCGGCGGCAAACGGCGGCGGCACGAAAATAATGGAAACGTCCGCGCCGGTGGCCTTCACCGCATCGGCGACGGTATTGAAGACGGGGCGATCCAGATGCTGCGTGCCGCCTTTGCCAGGAGTGACTCCGCCGACGACCTTCGTGCCGTACTCGATCATCTGGGAGGCGTGGAAGCTGCCTTCACGGCCAGTAAAACCCTGCACCAGCACCTTAGAATTCTGATCCACGAGCACGCTCATCGCGCACCGCCAGCAATCTTCACGACTTTCTCCGCACCGTCCTTCATTCCTTCGGCCACGGTGAAGCCGAGGCCGGACTGATGAATGATTTCCTTGCCTTGTTCGACGTTGGTGCCTTCCATGCGCACGACCACGGGCAGCTTGAGGCTCAACTCGCGCGCCGCCTCCACGACGCCGGTAGCCAGGACGTCGCAGCGCAGGATGCCGCCGAAGATGTTAATGAAGACGGCGCGCACGCTCGAATCGCTGATCAGGATTTTGAAGGCGCTCTTGATCTGTTCCGCGCTGGCGCCACCGCCCACGTCCAGGAAGTTGGCCGGCGCGCCGCCGGAGAGCTTGATGATGTCCATGGTGGCCATGGCCAGCCCGGCCCCGTTCACCATGCAGCCGACGGTACCGTCGAGCTTGATGTAGTTCAGGCCGTACTTGGAGGCGGCGATTTCCAGCGGGTCCTCTTCATCCAGGTCGCGCAGCTCGCGGATTTCCTTGTGGCGGTAGAGGGCGTTGTCGTCGAAAGTCATCTTCGCGTCGAGGGCCACCAGTCGCCCATCGCCGGTGACGACGCAGGGGTTGATTTCCAGGAGCGACGCGTCCGTCTCAAGGGAGGCGTGATAGAGGGCCTGAAAAAAGGGCACGGCCAGCGACACGCTCTGCGCGGCGAGGCCCAGGCCGAAGGCCAGTTTGCGGGCCTGGTAGGCTTGCAGTCCGACGGCGGGATTCACGTGCTCGCGGAGGATGGCCTCGGGCGTGTTCTTGGCCACCTCTTCAATTTCCATGCCACCTGCGGCGCTGGCCATGAAGACCGGGAGGGCGGCGGCGCGGTCCAGCAGCACGCTCAGGTAGAGTTCCCGCTTGATGTCGAGGCCTTCCTCGATGAGCAGCCGCTTGACGATGCGGCCCTCGGGGCCGGTCTGGTGAGTGACCAGCTTCATGCCGAGGATGTGGCCGGCGAGGTCCGCGGCCTGGTCCACGGAACGGGCCAGCTTAACGCCGCCGCCCTTGCCGCGGCCGCCCGCGTGGATTTGCGCTTTCACTACGACGACCGGCGAGCGCAGCTTTTCCGCGACGGCACGGGCTTCTTCCTTGGTGAAGGCCACCTCGCCGCGCGGTGTGGGCACGCCGTAGCGGGCGAGGATGGCTTTGGCTTGGTATTCGTGAATCTTCATGGGGCATCCGCCAGTGCTAGAATCGGTGCGGCTCGAAAACGGGCCAGTCTACATGCAAACGCGCGGCGGCGGCAAGGCCGCCGAACCCCTGTGATCCTCGACGCTCTCGAAACCATTGTCCACGGGAAGAATTTGTCGCGTGCGGAGGCGGACGCGGCGATGGAGGAGATTCTTTCCGGCCGCGCCGGGGATGGGGAAATAGCCTCGCTGCTCGCCGCGCTTCGCCAGAAAGGTGAAACTATCGAAGAATTGGTGGGATTCGCCACGGCGATGCGGCGCCATGCGGCTCCCGTGTTTTCGTCGCCGCGGGGGGCGGGACAGGAGCGGCTGGTGGACACGTGCGGGACGGGCGGGGACGGCAAAGGCACGTTCAATATTTCCACCTGCGCGGCGCTGGTGGCCGCGGGAGCGGGAGCACGAGTGGCCAAGCACGGCAATCGATCCATCAGTTCCAGGGCCGGCTCCGCCGACGTGCTGGAAGCGATGGGAGTGTGCATCACGCTTTCGCCGCTGCGCATGGGCGAGGCGGTGGAGCGGCTGGGAATTGGATTTTTCTTTGCGCCGGCGGTTCACGCGGCCATGAAACATGCGATGAAAGCGCGACAGCAGCTCCAGGGGCGCACGGTGTTCAATCTGCTGGGGCCTCTGACGAATCCCGCCGGGGCGCGGGCGCAGGTGGCTGGAGTGTTTGCGGCAGGGGTGGTGGAACTCGTGGCGCGGGCGCTCGGCGAGTTGGGCGTGGAGCGCGCCTTCGTGGTGCACGGCGCGGATGGGTTGGATGAAATTTCGATTTCGGGAGAAACGCAGGTGGCCGAGGTGCGGGAGGGTGCGGTGCGGAGCTACACGGTCACGCCGGAGGATTTCGGGGTGTCGCGCTCGCCAATCGAAGAGATTGCCGGAGGGGATCCTGCCGCGAATGCTGAGATGATCCGCTGGGTGCTGGGCGGGCAGCGCGGGGCGCGGCGGGACGTGGTGCTGGCGAATGCCGCAGCGGCGATGGTGGCCGCGGGACTGGCCGCTGATTTCGCGTGCGGCGCGCGTCTGGCAGCGGAATCGATTGATTCCGGGGCCGCGCGGAGGAAGCTCGACGAACTGGTGGCATTCTGCAACCAAGCGGGCTGAAAGCAGCAGCGGGCCGTCAGGACGGACACTTCGGTCCGCCCGAAATTCCGGCGGAGGGGAAAATATCCGCTTACTCCTGGCGGTTGAGGACGCGTACGGCCAGGAGCGATGCGAGGACAGCGAAGGCGGCGAAGCCAGCCGCTTCGATGGCCACGCGGCGCGGGTCGCCGAGTCCGATGGTGGCGTAGCGGAGCACGTCCACCTGCCAGGTGATGGGATTGGCCAGGGCGGCCCGGGCGAACCAGCGGGGCAGCGGGGCCGTGGGATAAAACATGGAGCTAAGAAAGATCAGCACGAAGTAGAGAATCGAGGTGACGGCGTTGAACGCATCGTTGCGGCGGATGCGCAGCGCCAGGGCCGCATACAGGTAGAACCACGCGGAAGGACCGAGCACCAGCATGGGAACGAGCAGCCAGGCGCGGCTCCCCAGGATGGGCACGTGGAGCAAAAAGCGCGCGGCCGCCAGGGTGAGCGCAGCCTGGGCCAGGGCGAGCGACACGGTAAACAGCATGCGCCCGAACAGATATTGCGCGCGGGTCATGGGATAGGTGAGCATCTCGTAGAAAATGCCGTTGTCGCGGTCCATGAAAAACGACCAGGCGGTGTTTGAGGGGATGGCGAAACTGCCCAGACCCAGGCAGCCGGCGAGAAAGAATGCGTTGTAGTCCAGGCCGCCGGCGCCGAAGTGCACGCCGAGCGCGGCATCAATCCCCACGCCGAAGACGAGCAGATTGATCATGGGGTAGCACAAATCCCACACTACGAAAGTGAGATTGGTGGCGCGAATCCGGGCGTCACGATAGAGCACTGCGGCTATGGCTGACATTGTTCTCTCCTCTCCGAATTTCCATGCCTACGGTTCTCGCAACGATTGGGACCGCCAGCGGCTTTTGTGATGGCAGCGTCGCGCCAGCGGCCATGCGCCCCGGCGGGCGATCGAAAAAGAGCCGGCGAGACGCCGGCGCTACAAAACCTGTCCGCGATCCTTTTGCAATAGCTCCACGAAGACGTCTTCCAGGCTTGCGCCGCCGACTTCGACGCGCAGGACGCGGCCCTGGCTGGCCAGCGCGCCCACGGCATCGAGGACGTTTCCGTCTTTCGCCTTGTAGGCGACCTCGATGGTGTTCTGGCTGGCCGAAAAGCGGAGCGGGGCGAGGGCGCGGACGGCGGCGTCGATCCCCTGGGGCATCTCGGCAAAGGTGAGGGTGATTTCGTAGACGCCTTCCGAGAGCATCTTCAAAGCGTGCAAATCGCCGCGGGCCACCTGCCGGCCCTGATTCACGATCAGGATGTCGTCGCACAATTCCTCCGCTTCGCTGAGGATGTGCGTGGTGAGGATAATGGTGCGGCCGCCGCGCGCCTCTTCGCGCAGCCACGCCATGACCTGGCGCTTGAGCAACGCGTCCATTCCGGTGGAAAATTCGTCCAGAAAGACGACCGGGGTTTTCACCAGAAAGATTTTTCCCACCTGCACGCGGCGGCGGGAGCCGCCGCTGAGGTCCTGCACCTTGCGCCCCGCGTCCTGCACAATCTGGAAACGCTCCATGATTTCGTCGGTGCGGCGGCGGGCCTCGGGGGCGGGGACGCCAAAAAAGCGGGCATAAGTGAGAAGGTTGTCGCGCACGCTCAGAAAAAGCTCCGCGGCGGATTCCTGAAGGACCACGGAAATGTTGCGGCGGACGTCGAGCGGGCGCGCGACCACGTCGAAGCCCATGACGGCGGCGCTGCCACTGGTGGGCCGCAGGAGGGTGTTCAGAACTTTGAGCGTGGTGGTCTTTCCCGCGCCATTGGGGCCGAGCAGGCCGAAGATGGCGCCGGGAGCAACGGAAAAGCTGAGCCCGTCGAGCGCGCGGACGGGCGGGCCGCCCTTGGGGTGGTACAGCTTCACCAGGCTGGAAACTTCGATTGCCAGAGCGTTCATGACATCCGACCTTCGCTTTCTGCGCGCGCCACCGGCGCGGGAACCGGGAAAATGCCGGGGAACCGGCGAGTAGAGGATAGAATGGCCACCCTCGCGGGCGGCCGTCACATGGCGTGGCGGAGGTCCGCCGGATTACAGGAGGACGGGTGCAATGACGACGCGGATGTTGATCTTCATGGGGCTGTTCCTGTCGCTGACCACGGCACTTTACGCGGACGGGCCGCAGAAGTCAACGGCGGCGCGGTCCGCTGTAAGCGCCGCGGAGGCGGCCGCGGCGGTGCGCAATTACCGGGTTTCTCACCAATACGCCATCATCCGCGAATTCACGGATTTTCTGGCCATCCCCAACATCGCTTCGGACGCACCCAACATCGCGCGCAACGCGGAACGATTGACGCAGATGCTGGAAGCGCGAGGCATCCG
>DATEQM010000142.1:0-6888 GCA_035272605.1 Candidatus Acidiferrales bacterium
TCAAGGCGCTGGAGGAGGCTGTGGAAGCGCTGTGCATGGAATTGGGGAAATTGTCCGGGGGGAAAGGCGGCAGCACGGAGGGGCAGAGGAAACGCCGCGCGCAGTAGGGGCGCGAGTGCCGCGCGAAGGCGTGCCGCCGCACTCCATCCGGAGAGCGGTAGAATCGGGCGAGCGGAGGGGCTATGAAGACGATCCTGGTTGCCGATGACGACCGCATCCTGCGGACCTTCGTGCGCACACTTCTGAAAAAGAACAAATACGCGGTGACCACGGCAGCCGACGGGCAGGCCGCGCTCGCGCTGATGAAAAAGAAAAAATTCGATCTCGTGCTGCTGGACCTGTGGATGCCCCGAATGAACGGCTTCGAGGTGCTGGCGCTGGTGCGGCAGCAGCCGCGGCCCCCGCGCGTGGTGGTGATGACGTCGGACGAAACCCCGGAAGCCATGCTGCGCGCCGTGCGCGAGCAGGCCTATCAGTATCTGACGAAGCCGGTGGACCCGCAGAGGCTGCTGGACGTGGTGGAAGACGCGCTGGAAGACCGGCCGCAGACGCCGCCCATCGAGGTGATTTCCGCGAAGCCCACCTGGGTGGAGCTGCTGGTGCCCTGCGATCTGGACTGCGCCCGCCGAATCCAAGAATTCCTGAACCAGCTGAAGCTCGGGATTTCCCAGGAGGCGCGGGATCAGGTGGGACAGGCCTTCCGTGAGCTGCTGACGAACGCGGTGGAGTGGGGCGGAAAGCTGGATCCCAACCGGAAAGTTCGCGTCTCGTTTGTGCGCACGCCGCGGATGCTCATCTATCGCATCGCCGACCCCGGCCCGGGATTCAAATTCGAGGGACTGACGCACGCGGCGGTGGGCTATGAAGGGGACGATCCCCTGGCCCACATGGACGAGCGGGAAAAGAAGGGACTGCGCCCCGGCGGCCTGGGAATCTTCATGACCCGGGAACTGGTGGACGACCTGGTGTACAACGAGGCCCAGAATGAAGTGCTGTTCGTGAAGTATTTGAGCTGAGTCGGGCACCAGGTAGGTTGGGCAAGTGCGGGCGCGTTCAGGGTGCTGTTTTCAGCAAGTGGCGCAGGGCGGCGGGAATCCTCTTGATCAGGCGCGAGGCGTAGGCAGCCGCGAGCGGATCGCTTGCCGGCGTGCCGGATTGTTCGCGGAGATAAGCGCGCGTCGGGAACATCATTCTCCAGGCGATGCCGCAGGCCGCGGGGCGTCCCAGATAAGCTGCGCCCAAGGCTACGGAAGCGCCGGCGGGGCCGTCCAGTGCGCGGGCGCGCGAGGCGGCTTCTGCAGCGTCTGCGCCGAGCGCACGCCGCAGCAGCAGGTCCCCGATGGGATTAGGACGAAGCGTGTGGAGCACGGCCGGGGGAACGCGCGCCGGAGTGAATTCTTCCGCCCAATGCAGCGCCAGGCCCACGCCGGGACCCCAGGGGATGCGGCGCGCGGTATCCGAAAATTTATCCCAATCCACCGTGCCGCCTTCGCGGGCCAGAAATGCGGCCACATCGCAAAGATAGCGCAGGCGGGCAAAGCGGTGCGTGATCTGGCTCGCGCACAGGTAGAGAAGCAGATTCTCGTTGGTCATGCCGTCCGCGAAGACGCGCGCGGCCAGCGGGTCGCGGCGCACGTAGGGTAGCAGGCGCTGGTGGAGATCGAGGTAGAAGGCAGTGGCGAGTGGCGAGTGGCTAGTGGCGAGTGGAGACGGAGAAGGCGGACCCGGAACATCGCGGATGTAGAGGAGTTCCTGGGCACGCGCCAGGGATTCGATTTTGCCGGCGGTGTTGCGGCGATATCCGAGATCGGCCAGCAGCGCGTCCGTCCGGGCCAGGCTTGCCGGCTCGATGAGCAAGTCCAGATCGGAAATCTGGCGGACGCCGATGTCCGCGTAGAGGCGCTCGCTGAGCCCCGGGCCTTTGAGCGGCCAGTGGCGCAGGCCGGCGGCGGCGAGCGCGGCGGATACACGCGACTCCTCCGCAGCCAGCCGGAGGTTGCGCAGGCTGTTGGCGCTGTAAATCGTTTCCAGGCGCTCGCGGTGGATGACCGGAAGCGCGAGATGCCGGGTGCGGACCGCGAGGAGCGGTGCGACGCCCTGCTGAATGGCGAACTGAATCAGGGCGTCCCAGTCTGCGGGCGCGGCCGCCGGTGCGGCGGAGGGCGGATCCCGCCTGGGCGGGAGTCCGCCCCTACCGGGGAGAGGAACAGGCCGCCCGGCATGGCGCGAAGGCACCAGGCAGAGAGACAGGAGTTCCCGCGCGAGATCGCGTTCGTGGTCGGGCATCAGGCGACGGCTTGCGACAGCGGTGCGATTTGGACCAGGTTGGCTCTCCGGGGAGCGGCCGTGGGGAATGCGGCCAAGGCCGATTCCGCCGTCCCGCCCGGAAAAGTCACCAAGCCTCTCGCCAACATATTCGCACTGGGGACGCCGGTGCGGTAGAAGGATTTCTCGCAGTCGGCGGAGGAGGGGCCGCGCATGTTGCCCTCTGTCCAGGCCAGGCCGGGACAGCGCGTGCAGGTGCCGAGGTGCGCGCAGCTCGAGCAGACCGGCAGATCGCCCATGCGGATAGAACGCACCTCCTGAAGTTGCGGCGAATGATGCCAGATCTCCAGGAATTTTTGCGTGCGGACGTTGCCGGAGGGCAGCGGGAACTGCACGCAGGGAAACACGTCGCCGTACGGCGAAATGTAGCAGGAGGAATGGCCGGCGCTGCACGGGGCGGCGTTGCGCTCGTCGTTGCCCACGGGCGGAGGCGGCGCGCAAAAGGCGTCGGGGTCGCCGACGAGCTCTTTGTCCTGGAAAAGGCCGGGCAGTTCGGAGCCGGGGATGCGCAGGTCCAGCACGGAGCGGTCTCCATCCATCATGGGCGTGACCGTGGGATCGGCAGAGTAGGTGGCGCCGAGCTCGCGCGCCATCGCGGCGACGGCCTGGCGGTCGGCGAGGTTCGAGCGCATCATCACGTTGGCCACGGCCACTTTCAGGCCGGCAGCGCGGAGGGCGCGGATTCCCTCTATGGTGCGGCGGAGCGAGCCGGGCAGTTTGGTGACGGCATCGTGGATTTCGGGCCGGTGTGAATAGACACTCACCTGCATCTGTTCGACGCCCAGGGCGCGCAGGCGCTGCGCCTCCGCCGTGCGCACCAGCACGGCGTTCGTTTTCACCTTCACGTTGAACAGCAGGGCGCGGGCGCGGGCCACGATGTCGAAGAAGTCGCGGCGCAGCATGGGCTCGCCGCCGCTCAGGATGAGAAAGAAAACGCCGGCATCGGCGAGCTGGCCGAACAGGCCGGAGATCTCGTTGAACGACATTTCCCCTTTGTCGTCGTGGTCCAGGTAGCAGTGCTCACAGCGCTCGTTGCAGCGGTAGGTGAGGTCCACGTGAGCGGTCAGTGGGACGCCGAGCGCGATGGCCTTCTGGACGAGCTCCCCCATCAGGCTCATCGCGGCTCTCCTGCGGCCGGCGCGGCGCCGGCCCCGCCCTGCACGGCTGCGGGAGAGGCGATGGGCTGCGAAGCGACCAGGAGGATGCCGTGTTCGGCGAGCGTGCGGACGAATTCCTCGGCGTCGCGCAGCGCCGTCTCTGCGTCCACGGAATACGCGGTGCACACGCGCGCGCGCACGATCTCATCGAGCGGCGTGCGGCCGTCGGCGGCCTGCCAGAGGACGGCGGCGACGTCGCTGAGCGTGAACAGCGTGGAATCGAGCGCGGACATGACCACCATTTCGTCGCCCAGGCGCCGCGCGGCCACCGCGCTGCTCCGCGCGATGTAGGTGGGGTTCATGCGAGCATCTCCCACACGCGGGCATCGGGCACAAATTCCAAGCGATAGACGGGCACGCGGCGTGCCAGCTCGCAGACGGTGGAGAAAACATCCGCCACCAGACGCTTCTCCCGTGCAAAAAATAGCGTGTTGCGCATCAGCCGGCGCACGGCCTCGGCTTCGGGGACGCGCTCCAGGCGGTTCGCGGCGCCATGTTCGATCAGGTGGATGGCCCCGAGAGGCGCAGAGACGTCTTCCCCCTGGATGCCCAGTTCGCCGGAGAAGGGCGTGCCGTAGACGCGAAATTCGCCGGCCTCGCGCCGCAGGTAGGAAATTTCGTCGGTGAGAAGCTGCACGTCGGGCGGGGCCAGGCGCGCCAGGGTGGTTTTTCCCGCGCCGGAGACGCCGGAAAACAGCACGCCGCGCCCTCCGCGAATTCCTCCGGAGGCGTGCAGCAGCAGGCCGCCCGCGGGCGCCAGCAGCAGGGAATGCACGATGCGCAGGAGCGTGTCCACCGAATACGGGTTGGGAACGAAGGAGAGTTGGCCGCGGCGCGTGCGCAGGTCGAACCCAGCGCAAAAGTCTCCGCGGGAGAGCTGCCAGCGCCCCTGCTCGCAACCCACTTCCAGCTCCTGATCCGTGCCCAGGGGATCCGGTGCTGCCGAGTGCAGTTCGAACTCCATCTCCGCGCGGGAATTCGGACGCAGAAAAGAGGAGTAGCGCCCGGCGAGCAGCGCGCGGAAGGCAGCATCAGGCGCGCGCAGGCGGATGGGCAGGCCCCCGATTTCGATGGTCAGGGGGAGGCAGGCTACATTCGGTCCGGCGTGGCGAGATAAACCCGGGTCGGGATGGTGGTCCACCGCGGCGAACGCCTCTACAGCCTGTGCCGGGGTTGTGATGGGTGCCATCCTCATGTCAGCCCTGCGCGCCTTAGAGACGATTGTGCGCGGCCACCAGGGCGCGAGCGGCCCAGGGCGAACGCCGCACCAGACCCGCCAACAGGCTGCGCACCGGCCCGAGGCGCGGCGGTGGAAGCCGGCGGCCCTTGCGTTCAACGCGCGAAAGCCGGCCGAGCACCTCGTTCTCGCCCACCGGGGGGTCGCAGGCAGCCAGCGCGTCGCCGCGCGTGCGCAGGCGCGAATCTCCGCCCACGGCCATCCGCTCCGCGACGCGGTGAACAAAGCACCGGCCCTCGCGCAGATAAAGCACGATGTCTCCCACAACGATTTCCGAGGGGGCGCAACGCCGGAACGTCAGCAGGTCGCCGGGGAACAACGAGGGGAGCATGCTCGAGCCATTCACGCGCAGGCTGATCCGCTCGCCGCGCTCCAAGAGTTCGGCGGCCAGTTCGAGGCGGGCCCGGTTTGGGGACAACAAATCCATGTTTGGTGCGCACGGCTGCGCTAGGAGGCCATCTTCACCGAGTTGCAGGCAGCCGAAGTGCCGGCAATCTTGCCGCACTGCAAGGCCATGGTCTCGAAGACCTGCTCGGAGCGGAACGAGGGCTTCCGGTAAGCTTTGCGCTCATCGCCGGCCGAAGCGGAGCCGCGGTTCGATTCCGTGAAAATGCGCTCGGAGTCGGTCATTGCAATCCTCCCTGGGTCAGTTTGACGGCACAGAAGTTGCCCGTTCCGCATGGGATAGGATAGGGGGCAGGTGCCTGAGTGGTGAAATAGATGCTGGATGCCTGAGCTTCCGCGCTCACATTGTCCACAATGATTCCACTCGTACCCCCCGGCACGATCACCGAAGAGATCTGGCCGGTTCGATACGTGTTGATGCTAATGTCCCACGATTCGATCTCCTGGGCGGTGAGCGATCCCAGAAACAACCGGTCACCCCAGCCTGCCACCGCTGTAGCCACCAACAGGGTGGCAATTGCCAGTGGAAGATAGCGCCGAAGGATGGAAAATTGCGTGTTCACTTGCCCCCTCAGCATGAAAATCGCGGCGCATTCCGGTCGAGCCCCCGCTCCATTTCAGCAACAAGCAAGGCCCATTTCGGAACCGGTTTCAGTTTAGCAGCCGCTGAAAGGCCCACAACTCCATCTTTGGCCCATGTTTCCAGATGTGGAGGGGGGAGTTTCCTGCATTCAATGGCGAAGTGCCGGTGGCCCAGACGATTTACACGGCGAGGAGAAATAGCTACCTATCACCGCGGCCCGGCCGCTGCGCTGCCGCGAAGGCCCGTGCTCACTGTAATGCCCCTTGGGTCACTTTGACGGCGCAGAAGCCGCTTGCGGTCGCCGTCCCGCCGCCGGAATTGGCCAGGCCCGCCGTGGCATCCGTGTAGGTGAACTTTGTCGACGAAGGAACGGAGGTCACCACAAACGTCCCGTTGTAGCCCGCGGCACCCACGCCCGCAATGGTCACGCTCTCGCCTACACCAAACCCGTGTGCGGCCGTGGTCGTGATGGTCACGGTATTCGTTGCTTCCGTGGCTCCCCCGGGGGAAGCAGCGATCGTGGACGTTGCGCAGGTGCTGGTGGCTAGCCTGGAGAAATAGATGCTCGATTCCTGCCCACCCGCACCGGTGTTGTCCACGATGATGCCGCTCGTCCCTCCGGCCTCCGCCGCCGTTGTGGTAGTCGCGGCGGGAGGGGGAGTGGTGATGTTGACAGAAGCGACTTCGCCCGTGGTCAGTAAGCCGAAGAAGAGCTGGTCCACGCCGTTGTTCTCGAATTCGGTGAGGGGAGAACACTGCTCGCCGGCGTGGGCGGACAAGTTGAACTCCTTGGTCACGGAGGCGATATGGCGGGTGGCGTTGAAACCTACCTGATAAAAACCCGGGGCGCCGCCCGCACGCGCGCCGCAAACGTAGAAGAACCACGCGGTGGAAGTGCCCGATGTGAAATAGGCACTGTTGAACGCGCCCGCGTGGACATTGGCATGGCCACTGCCTCCGAAGTTCTGCTTGAACACGTTGGCGGCGGCAAAGCTGGAAGTGCTGGCCTGGGCCACGACGTTGGTGCCGGCCCCAGTATTCCCGCTGGCCGCGTAGATCCAGTCGTTCACCGCGTCCACGATGGGAGCATCCGTAATTCCTCCGTCCGCCCCGGCGCTGCCGACCGTCAAAGGTGAACTGGTGATGGCCGCGCCGGCAGGCGTGAAGCCGTAGAGGTCGCC
>DATEQM010000143.1:0-16260 GCA_035272605.1 Candidatus Acidiferrales bacterium
GCGCAGGGGAAAATCACGCCCTGGGTGGTGACGGCGGAGGCGATCGCCACGCCGGAAAAACTCCTCTCGCGGGAACTCTGGGAGTCCATCTACAGCGTGCCGAAAGGCGACATCACCATCGAGCGGATCCAACACGCTTTCTACATGGCGGCGAATTACGGCTTCCAGATTCTCAACGGCAATTTCGCGGCGGCCATCGACGACTACGAACTCATGCTGCGCTTTATGAACGACCTGGCCACCTACCGGATTGACGTCTCATGGCTATGGACGCTGGCGCATCATCAGGCTGCCATCACCAAAGACGGCTGGCTCAAGCGCTCCGCGCTTACCGCAGACGGCGTCGTGCCGTCGGTAAACGCCCACGAGGTGAAAGCGGGCACGCGCTTCACCCCGGCGCTGTTCGAAAAAGTGTGGGACTACCACAACGAGTGGACCGCCCAGTTCTTCGCCGAACTCGACCGCCGGGGCGACCCGGGCCGCTTCGACCGTTCGAAAGCTCCCGTCATCATGGAGCTGCTGAAGCGGCAATTGCTGTCGCCGCGCTATATCCAGCACAGCGCGCGCGTGCTGTTCGTGGTGGGGCAGGCGAGCGCACACGACCGCGCGCAAATCCTGGATGCCATCTTCGACCTCCAGCGTGACGAAATCGTGAAGCGCGTCGCGGCAGGATCGATCGGCAAGGCGGCACTGGCCGCCCACGACTACGTGTTCGACATCTTTGCCTAATTGGCCGGGCGCAGCGATTCGTTCCGAGGAGCTGCCCGGCTCTTTGGTTTTGCCGGGCGCAAAAGCCCAAACGCACGCTTTAGGTTGAGGCTCCCAACACGGCTTCGTAGCTCTGTTTCGCGGGGTCCGCAGCGAATAGGGCAAAGAAAGCCGCGAGACCGTAGAAAGCCGCAGCCAGCAGCAACAAAGCCTTAAGCCCAAAGACAAAGGAAAAGTTCTGCGCCAGCCCGCCGGCAACCGCGCCAATCATGTTGCTGCCGAAAGCGGCGGACTTGTTCCGGCACTTACGGAAAGTTTCCGCGAAGATCACTCCCGCAAAACAAATGGGAACGCAGTAAGCGGCTGCCAACAACGTCCCGGCAGCGTGTGACCCGAAGGGAAGCGATTCCCATGGGACAACGTAGATGGCGATCAAGGTGATGACCACAATCGCATACAACCTACCCAGCCGAATCGCGGGAACTCGCTGGACGAGCAGGTTGGCCACCAGGAGGACGGCCAGGATGGCCGACAGGACGATGCAGTTGACCTGCCAGGTGGACCCAAAATAGAGGGCCAGCCTGCTGATCATCTGCGTCTCCAGCAACAGGAATCCAGCGCCCAGGAAGAAGAAATACCAAGTCGAGGAATTGCCTAATTCCAGCCTCCTGCGCGTAGCCAGGAAAGCGATAGCCAGAAGAATCAGCGAGACGGTCAGATAGGCGCGGGGAATTGTGTGGCCACGATGGTAGACGTAGGGCCAGTCGTCGGTGACGGGAGGCGGCGCTCCGTCCACGACCAAAGGGAACGAAGTGGGACTTGCCCGAAGGAAGGCGGCAAGCTCCGGCTGTGCCGCGCGGTTCCAGAGCGCGGGGTCGCTGGAGGCGAGGAACAGCGTACCCTCGAGCAATGCGCCAACTTGTGGCCGGGAGAAGGCGATGGGCGGACGGCCGAAAACATCGTTGAACATTGCATAAAAGCGCTGCCCCATCCACGTCCAGGGCGGACGCACTTCAAATTTCAGGACCAAGACACCGGAAGGCTTCAGAAGGCGTTTCGCCTCGCGGAGCGATTGTTCGGTGTAGACGTAATTATCCAGGCGCATACTGCTGTAGCCAGAAAACTGCGTGTGGGAATCCAGCAGCCCGAAGACGATGACGTCATACTTCTGCCGGGTTTCGCGGAGGTAGGCGCGCGCATCGTTCAGAATCACATGGACACGATCGGAGGCGTAAGGATGATCGGGATGGAGACGCTTCCCGAGGGCAAAAATCTCCGGGTCGATTTCCACGGCGTCGATTTGGCCGGCGCCGTTGCGCAGCGCGGCAGAGGCGTCATTTCCCGCGCCTGCCCCAAGGATCAAAACGCGATCCCGCAGCCCGATGAACCGCCACGGCGCATCGTACGAACTGGCTTTGTACCTGGCGGCGAATCCCGGATGACGAGCAAGCACATCCGGGGAGGTATTCGCGATGGTCATGTAGCCAACATTGTTGACCAAGACGTCGTACTGAAGCTCGTCTGCGCTCATCAACTGAAGCTTCTGGTACGGCGACCAGTGCATTTCGCCGGCCCCAAAATCGCTAACGAGCAGCAAGAGCAGACTTGCGGCTATGCACACAAATTGAAGAACCCCGATTCGCGCGCCGCGGCTGCGCACCAGCAGAAATAGCACAAAGGCGATACCGAACCAAAATACGGGAGCGGTCTCGAGGAAAGACAGGCCGGCGAAAAACCAGACTCCGGCGAGACTGCCCAATAAGTTGGCGGAGTAGGCGGCGATGGGGTTGCTTGCGGCGTCCAGGTAGGCGCCAACCCACTGCCCTACCGGGCGCATGGTCGCGATAATCAGAAGGAGCAGACCAGTGACGAGGACCGTAGAAGCCAGGAAGGCCACGACGGCAAAGGCGGGAGTCGGCGGATTGAGGGCCGACCACAACTGCGCATCGGTTGAGAACGAGAGCGCCGAGGAGAGAATCTCCAGAAAGGTTTTCCATTGAGGGAAAGGAAGCTCAACGAGGATGGCCAACCCCGCCAGCGCAACCAGTCCGAAGAGATAGCCCTTTTTCCGGGCGGATTGATAGCAGCCCAAGCCGAAACCCAGAAAGCACGCGATCAAAGAGAGGTTTTGGAAATATGCAAAAACGCGGACTTCGGTGCCGATCCAGCGAATCAGCAAGATCTCGAGATAAAGCGCCGCGAAACTAACAAGAAAAAGCGGCCACAGCACGCGACCCTGCGGCGTTTCCTCGAGCACGACGACGGGAAGCATTGTTTTTGGCGCTTCGCGGGGAGCAACATCTGCAGGCGGGGAACTTTCCGCAGGATGGGCTGCCATAAACCTCCAAACGAGAATTCAAGACAAGGTACCGGAAATCCAGCGTGTTGCGAGAGAAGTTCGTTGCCTTCGAATCGGCTCCTTTTGGCACGTAACCTCGTGGCTTCCAGCACTGGTTATGCGAGACTCATTCGGAGAATCACCAACTGAGAAAACTAGCGTGACTTCCCTGAATGAGCAAACGAAGCAGAGCTTACGAGGGCTCAAAAGGTAAACGCCTGCGTTTCGTGGCGGTTCATCGAAGCGGGCGGCCATTGGGAACGCGCCCTGGCATTGCCGGGGCCTCATGCAGTCAGGGCGAGCGGATTTACTTCTGCTCCGAGTGGGATGCGTGGCCGGGTTTGAAGATCATGCCGCGGCTGGCCTTGCTGTTCATGACCACGACGAGCGGCTCAGGAAAATGGAGATGGCGGACGCAGCCCTGTTCTTCCACGGCGGGCTGCGCGTTCAACCACTCCCAATCGAGCAGGCCCTCCCCGGCATCCGGATTCACGGTGAAGTAGCCGGCCTGGAAGGCGACCAGGTTCTGGAAAAAATGGCTGCCTTGCGAGGGCGTGACGCGGAAATCGCGGAAGCCCGCCTCCACGATCACCCGAGCGCCTGAAATTTCGTCCCATTCCACGGGAATCCCCAGCCAGGGATCGTTCGAGCCCCAGCGCCCCACTCCGATCAGCAGGTAAGGACAGTTCCTGTCGCGCAGGCGGGCATTGAGCTGCGCCACGAGGCCGGCGACTTCCTGGCTGCGGCTGCGGTCAAAGCGATGGGAATCCACCACCAGGATGTCGTGCAGATCCGAGATCCGGCCGTGCCCCAGCACATGCGTGCTCTCGCAAATCAGGCCGGCAGGCTCCACTTCTTCCATGCGCAGATCGCCTCCCACGTGAGAGAGGACCAGCGGCCGGATTTGCAGAAAACCAAAGTCGGCGGCGTCGCCGGGGGAACGCGGCAGGCCCGCCGCGGCGGGCAGGCGCACGGCAAATTCAATCTCCACGGGCTGGCCCAAAGCGTCTTCGCCGGTGCGCAGGAGCTGCTCGAGGATGGGCGCGAGAGGGAACACGCCGTGTTTGAGAACGGGGGCAAAACTGACGATGCGCGCGCCTGGCCGGCTGAGTCCGTCGTAGACGGCATGATTGTCCGCCGAGTAGGTCGAGCCGAGAGCGTCCAGAGTTCCATCTGCTTCCGCCACCTCCAGCCCGAAGCGCACCTCGTGCAGGTCCGCCGCGGGAACGTCGCGGGGAGCATGGTCGAGCTCGAGCGCCCAGAAGTCGGACTGCGCGTTTGCCAGAATGTCTTCCACGATCGAGAACTGCACCAGGTGCCGCGGGTAGCGCGGAGAGAACCTGAGGCATTTTCCACCGCCCACCACCGTCCGCCCCATGCCCAGGGCCACGGCGGCGATTCCATCTTCCGGGGCCATGGGGGCGATGGGGTAAAAGTTGCGGGAGCGGGCCACGCCGGAGAAGTCGGGATAAAACCGGTGTGCATGGAGAGTGCCCACCACCTGCTGGAGGATCACCGCCATCTTTTCTTCTTCCAGGCGAAAGGGCGTGGCGCGCACGTAGGCCTTGGCATGCTGGCTGAATGTGGAGGCATAGACCAGCTTGATGGCCTCCATGAGCTGGTCGAGGCGCGGGACAATGTCCTCCAACTGGTTGCCGAGCATAAACGTCTCATAGACGCCCGTGAACGGCTGGTACTGCGAATCCTCCAGAAGGCTCGAGGAGCGCACCGCCAGGGGATAACGCACCTCGCGCAAGAACGCCCTGAGGTCCTCCTGCAACGCCGCGGGGAGCGGCGCGGCCAGGAATCGTTGCTGGATTTCAGCATCCTCGTTGCAGTGCAGCGCGAAATCCATCAGGTTGTTATCGCTGAGGAAATTCTCGAAGATCTCCGTGGCCAGGACCACGGCGGGCGGCACGGCGATGCGCACGTTGGGGAAGCGCCGGGTGATGCGGCCCTTATGCAGCAGGTGGCGCACGAAGGCCAGGCCGCGCGCCTTCCCGCCGAGCGAGCCCGCGCCGATGCGCAAGAAGAGGGACTCGGCCGGCTGGAACGACTCGGCCTTGAAATCCCCGATCAGGACTTCACTCTGCTCGCGGCGATACTCGGCGATGGCCTCCACCAGGTTCCGGCGCAGATCCTCGACGGTGGCGAAGTCGGTGACTTTGCGGGGGCGCAGTTTCTGGGCCAGCGCGAATTCGGTGCGGGCGCGCAGCCAGCGCGAGAAATGGTTTCTCTGCGCGTGGAAAGCCACGCTGTCCGCCGGAACGCTTCGTAACTGGGCATCGAGTTCGCCCAGGTTGCTGGCCCGCGCGACTTCGGTCTGGTCCGGCATGCGAAACACAAAATCGCCGAACCCGAATTCCTGCGTCATCACGCGGCGCAGGTCGCGCAAGAAGGTGGGGGAGCGTTTGCGGAGAAAAGCGAAACCTTCCGCGTGCGCGCGCGTGCGGAACCGGGTGCGGCTGGAATGCAGGACCACGGGAACGTCCGGCACCAGGTCGCGGGCCAGATGCGCGAGGGCAAAGCCGGCCTCCTCGCTGAGCGCTCCGCCGCGGGGGAACTCCACGTCGGAGACGATGCCGAGCAGATATTCCTGGTACGTGCGCACCTGTTCGGCGGCGTCCTCAAAGGTGGAGCACAGGAGAATTTTGGGCCGCGCGCGCATGCGCACGAGCTTGTGCGCCGCATTCATGCCTTCCTGGATCACGCGCCGAGACTGGGTGATCAACTCGGTGTAAATGGCGGGGAGAAAGGAGGAGGAGTAACGGATGTTGTCCTCCGCGACCAGGAGCACGGGAACGCCCATGGCGGGCGTGTCGTGCAGGACGTTGCGCTTGTCCTCGATGTAGTTCACGATGGCCAGCAGAATGCGGGCGTTGCCCTGCCAGAGAAAGATGCGGTCGATGTCGGTAACGGGATGGCGGGCCACGAAAGTCTTCACTTCGCGATAATCGTAGGCCAGCACCACCACGGGGACATCGAGACCCGAATTCTTGACCTCGCGGGCAAACTCCGCCGCGCTCACTCCGCCCACCGTGAGGTTGGTCACAATCAGGTTGAAGCGAGGCTCGGAGCGCGCGCGCGCCAGCGCTTGCGCGTAGCTCGATACGTGGGTAATCCCGGGAACATGAGGAAGATTCAGCTCCAGGGATTCACCGATCAGGAGCTCGTTGACGCGGCCGTCCTCGCGCAGGATGAAGGAATCGTAGAGGCTGGAAACCAGCAGAATGTCCTGCACCCGGAAGGGCATCAGGTTTTCGAAGCCTTCGAAAAGGGTCTCCGAATCCGGGATCTGCGCGGTGACCTGCTCCACGGTCATGGGCGGTTTCCAAGGAAAGGGAAATGAAGCGGGGTGGAACGCGTCCACCCCGCCGGTTGCTCGCCGTTCTGCCGCGGACTCAGACGAGTCCCTGGTCCAGCATGGCATCGGCAACCTTGAGGAAGCCGCCGATGTTGGCTCCGTTCACCAGATTGCCGGGAGTGCCGTACTCCTGGGCGGTTTCGTAGCAGTTTTTGTGGACGGCGATCATGATTTTGTGCAGCCGCTCGTCCACTTCCTGCCTTGTCCAGCTCAGCCGCATGCTGTTCTGGACCATCTCCAGTCCGGAAGTGGCCACGCCGCCGGCGTTAGCCGCTTTGGCCGGGCCATAGAGGATTCCGGCTTCCAGGAAGAGCTTGGTGGCGGGCAGCGTGCTGGGCATGTTGGCGCCCTCGGCCACCAGCTTCACGCCGTTCTTGATGAGAGTGGCGGCATCCCTGGCGTTGATCTCGTTCTGCGTGGCGCTGGGGAACGCGCAATCCGCCTTGACGTTCCAGAGCGGGTTGTGGTCCAGCTTGCCGTCGGCCGGCATGAAGATGGCCTTGGGGAATTTCTGCGCGTATTCCTGAATGCGCCCGCGCCGGACATTTTTGAGCTGCATCACCCAGGCCAGCTTCTCGCGGTTGATGCCTTCCGGGTCCACAATCACGCCGTTCGAGTCGGAGAGCGCGATGGGCTTAGCTCCGAAGTCGAGCAGCTTCTCCACAGTGTATTGGGAGACGTTGCCACTCCCGGACACCAGGCAGAGCTTGCCTTCCAGAGAATCCTTGCGGGACTTGAGCATCTCGTCGGCGAAATACACGCAGCCGTAGCCGGTGGCTTCCGGACGGACCAGCGAGCCGCCCCAGTTGAGGCCTTTGCCCGTGAGCACCCCGGTGAATTCGTTGGCTAGCCGCTTGTACTGCCCGAACAGGAAGCCGATCTCGCGCCCACCGACGCCGATGTCGCCCGCCGGCACGTCGGTGTTTGGCCCGATGTGGCGGCAGAGTTCGGTCATGAAGCTCTGGCAGAAGCGCATCACCTCGTTATCGCTCTTGCCCTTGGGATCAAAATCCGAGCCGCCCTTCCCGCCGCCCATGGGAAGCGTGGTGAGGGAGTTCTTGAACACCTGCTCGAAGGCCAGAAACTTGAGGATTCCGAGATTGACCGAGGGATGGAACCGCAGGCCTCCTTTGTACGGGCCGATGGCGCTGTTCATTTGAATCCGGAACCCGCGGTTGACCTGCATTTCGCCCTGATCGTCGAACCAGGGCACGCGGAACATGATCACGCGCTCCGGCTCGACGATGCGTTCCAGTATCTTTGCCGCGCGGTATTCCGGGCGCTTGGCCAGCACAAGGCGCAGAGAATCGAAAACTTCCTGCACCGCCTGATGAAACTCCGGCTCGGCGGGGTTTTTTGCCTTCACTGACGACAGCACTTCTTCGATGTAGTTGCCGGGCCCCTTGACTCCCGGCGGGGTCAAAACTCCTGAGCTCATTGGTCTGTCCTCCATCGTCCAGGGATTGGGGTAAAGCAAGGCATGAAAACTCTCAAGCGAAAAAGCTCCTGAATTCGTGCCATTAGACGGCTTCCGGCACGGCGCAATCGGTGATTCCCGTCACACAGTAAGCTGCCGGCCAGCACCGGCCGGCTGCTGGCATTCCAGCCTTTTTGCAGCCAACCCTATTGTCCCTCACATGGTCTCGTGATGCACGTCACGGCGGGCCTTGGGTTCCCATGCCAGCCTCGAAACAAGGGAAAGGAGCGGCCATGGAATCTCGCGAACACACCGAACACCTTCGGAAGGAGCACCTGGAGATCCTGCGGCTGACGGAGAGATTTGAAGAAGCGCTGTCGCTGGCGTCGAGGGAAGACTTCTCGGCGCGCCAGATCGGGCTGGCAGAGCTGCGCGCCCTGCAGCACGGTCTGATCGGTATCTCGCAGCATTGTAGCTCCGAGGACGGCATCCTGGAGTCGGAGTACCACCGCTATCTGGACGCCCAGAAGTACGATCGGATTCGGACTCAGCACGAGGGCATCACGCGGCTCATCGCCAGCCTGCTCCGGGAGCTGCCGTTTGTCACCGCGGATTCCATCGTGGATGCGGTCCCGCGGGGCGAAGATCTCGTGGAGCGAATTCGCGAGCACGTGGCCTACGAAGAAGAGATGCTCGGATACATCGAGGACCTGCGCCTGCAGATCCAGTGAGTTCCGCTGCGCCCTCGGAGAGGGTCCTGCTCGAATGCCGCGCGTGCGGACAGAACGGCGTGTGGTGTCCCAGCGGCCCACCGAGAATGACGCGCCGCCTGAAGACCTGCCGTCAATCAGCGAAGAGAGTTACGAACGTCTGACTCTGGAGGATGGGCGGCTCTCTTCGCGCACGCTTCAATCCTTATCCCTACCTCGGAAGCGTCACTCACCATTGCTGCTGGTCAGGTATTCGTGGATGGACTTTGCTGCGCGGCGTCCGGCCCCCATGGCGAGGATCACGGTGGCGCTGCCGGTGACGATATCGCCGCCGGCAAATACGCCTTTTCGGGAGGTCTGCTGCGAGGCCGGATCGGCTTCGATGTAGCCCCTCTTGTCGGTCTTCAGGCCAGGCGTAGTGCTCTGGATAACCGGGTTGGCGCTGGTGCCCACCGCAATGACCGCGACCGAGAGCGGCAGGTCGAATTCCGAACCGGCAATCGGAATCGGGCGCCTGCGTCCCGACGCATCGGCTTCCCCTAGCTCCATGCGCACGCACCGGACGGCGCCCAACCAACCCTTGCTGTCCGGGAGGAACTCGATCGGGCTGGTGAGCAGGCGGAACTCGATGCCTTCTTGCCGGGCATGATTGACCTCTTCGGCGCGCGCCGGCATTTCGGCCTCGCTGCGGCGATACAGCACGTAGGCTTTGCGGGCGCCGAGGCGCAGCGCCGAGCGGATGGCATCCAGCGCCGTATTGCCCCCGCCAATCACAGCCACATCCTTGCCCCGCAAATCTACGATGGGCTGGTCGTACGAGGGAAACTCGTAGGCGTGCATCAAGTTGATACGGGTAAGGAATTCGTTGGCGGAATATACGCCGTTCAAATGCTCGCCGGGGATTTCCATGAACAGAGGAGAGCCCGCCCCGGTGCCCACGAAGACCGCGTCGTAACCCTCCTCTCCCAGAAGTTCGTCGATGGTCACCGTTCTGCCGACGACGACGTCCGTCTCAAACTCCACGCCCATGTGCCGCATGGCGTCGAGTTGCTCGCGGATGATGTGTTTGGGAAGGCGGAATTCCGGAATGCCGTAAACGAGGACGCCGCCCAGCTCGTGCAGGGCTTCAAAGACGCGCACTTTGTGGCCCTTCTGCACCAGATCGCCAGCCGCGCTCAGTCCGGAGGGGCCACTGCCCACGATGGCCACTTTCTTTCCGGTCGGGGCCACCCGCGGAAGGTAGCGGATGCCCGCCTGCTGCTCGTAGTCGGCCACGAAACGCTCCAGGTAGCCGATGCCCAGCGAAACGCCCTTCTTGTGCAACACACAGCCCGCCTCACAGTGGTCTTCCTGCGGGCAGACGCGCCCGGTAACGGCCGGGAGCACGTTGTCTTCGCGGATCACGGCTGCCGCGGCCGCAAAATCGCCCGTCACAATCAGCCGGACGAATTCGCGCACCTGGACGCCCACGGGACAACTGGTCATGCAGGTCGGCTTCTGGCACTCCAGGCAGCGCCGAGCTTCCTGCTGGGCCAGCTCGGAGGAATAGCCCAGATTGACCTCGTGGAAATTGAGAACGCGCTGCTGCGGGGGCTGCTCGCGCATGTGCTGCCGCGCTATCTTCATGCGCTCGCGCAGGGGGAGGGGATTTGCCGATTTCGGAAGAGTCTGTGTCACCGCGAGTTCCCTTGCATGGGGCACAGCTCGCGCTGCGCGCTGCGAACCGTCTCGATCTGCGCCTCCGCCTCACACTGGAACGCGGCCATGGATTGCTGCTCGGCCCCTCGGTACATGGCATTGCGTTGCATCAGGACATCAAAGTTCACGGCGTGGGCGTCGAATTCGGGGCCATCCACGCAGGCAAACCTGCTCTTGCCGTTCACCAGCACGCGGCATCCGCCGCACATGCCCGTGCCGTCAATCATGATGGGGTTCAGGCTGGCCACGGTGGGAATGCGCGGCGCCCGCGTAATCTCCGCCACCGCCTTCATCATCGGGATGGGCCCGACCGCCAGAACTTGATGGATGCGCGTGCCCTCCACGATCACCAGGCGAAGCTTGTCGATCACCAGGCCGCGATCACCGTAGCTGCCGTCGTCCGTGGTGACCATCAGCCGGTCGCTCACTGCCCTGAGTTCATCCTCCAGGATGACGAGTTCCCGGGTGCGCGCGCCGATAATGGAAATCACGCGGTTCCCGGCGCGCTTGAGCGCCACCGCCGTGGGATAGGCCATGGCCACGCCTACGCCGCCACCCATTACGACCACGGTGCCGAGCTTTTCGATGACGGAGGGCTTACCCAGAGGCCCCACCACATCCAGGATGGCGTCACCGGCTTCCAGTGAATTGAGCAGGTGCGTGGTCTTCCCGACCGATTGCACGACGATGCTGATCCTGCCGCTCTGGGGATCAGCGCTCGCGATGGTGAGCGGGATGCGTTCGCCATGCTCGTGCAGGCGCAGGATGACGAACTGTCCGGGCTGCTGTTTGCGCGCGATGCGCGGCGCTTCGATGATGAAGCGCTTGATGCCGGGCGCAAGGAATTGGGCTTCGAGGACAGGGAACACACACGTCTCCAGACTGTTAGGGATCCATTCTGTCCGAGGGAGGCATGCTGTGCCGTGACGTCCGTCACCTCGCTCCGACACCCCGGTCACAGAACTGCCAGGAGGCAATCTTGTCCGTCAACGGCGGCATGTTTCGCCGCGGGGTCAGAGCGTGGCCGAGTTGCGGGGAGAGAAGGAGCCAGCCGAAAAATCCGCGCGGCTCGTCATGTGTTCGGGTAGCCACCGGATGGCGCGCGCAGCCGGAGTGCAAAATTTTCGAATTGTGTCTTGTGCGCTTATGTGAAAAGCCGAGACGATTCGATGACAAAGGGGAATTTTGCCGAACAGAAGAGCCGGTCGCAGCCGGGCGCTAGGCGCGCAGAGGCAGAAAGACTGCGCTGTCAGTTTTGGCCGGGGCTGCTAGCAATTAAAAGGCCCGTCCCGGGCGGGACGGGCCTCTAGAGGGGAAACCGGTCCTGGAGCCAATGCGCGGAGGCCCAGAACTTATTCCTCGGGTGGAAGTGTAGGAGAGCATTAGGGTTTAAGTCAAGAGGAGAATCTGCGGAAAACGGGCAACTTTAAGTCATTTATGATCAATCGTTTACAAGAAAAGGCGCAATGGGCGGCATTATCCCAGCCGGCGCGCCGGACCTACTCAGGAGGCCGCAGCGAAAGGAAGTCCTTTGCTTGTATAGGTTTGCTGGCCAAGCCCAGTTGCAGCACTTCTACACTCTCGTCCCGGTCAAATATGCGGCCAGGCGCCATGCGCTTGACCAGTAGGCGGAATCCCGCAAACAAGAGCCCCGCGATAAAGGCGTAGAGCACGATCAGGGCAGCCCCAATGAATACGTTCACGAGCATGACGAGGAACGGCGGCTCTTTCGCTTCCCAACTCGGCTCGTTCCAAGTGACCGCTGTCTGGTAATCGACGCGATCGAAGATGGCACGCGCCGCGCGAGCATCGCGCGCTCCCGCCACGAGAGTCAGCATCAGTCCACGGCGTTCTGCGTAGATCGCCGAACCGCTCTGCGGGCCGGTCGTGGCGGCCGCCGGGACGCCCGGACGCGGCGTTGCGGGCCGCATGCCGAAGCGCGTCTCCAGTTCCTGGAGCTTCAGACGCGCGATCTGCGGAGTGGGAAAAACGGCCAGCAACAGAGTGAGCGTCTGGTTGCCCAGGTGGTAGCGCGCCGACTCCGCCTCCGCGCCCTGGCCGAGCCCCAGCCAGTCGCTCTGCTCCAGAGGGAAAATCCTCTTGAGCGCCGCTGCCCCCAGTAGATAGCGATCCGAAGTGCGCTCAAATCCCTCGCCCGGCAGGTATTGCCACAGAGTGGGATAGCTTCCTCGCGGCGTCTGTTGTTGGATGAGCGTGACCAGGGTCTTCAGGTCTGCCAGCGATGCTGCGCCGGGCCCGGAGAGATCCAGCAACGCCCCGCCGATCGCCGCGAGGATGCGTTCGCGGCTTACCGCGGACTTCTGAGTGAGGTCGGAGCTGGACATGTCTGCCGTGCGCAGGAAGGTGTAGGCGGCATAGACTCCGCTGGCGTCGCGAAAGCGATACAACGTCGTTTCCATCGAGGCCGGATTGGCGCCGCCCGTACGGGTGTAGGTGCCGCGCTGGGCGCCGATCAGGCCGGATTCCACCAGGATCGCGAAATCGTCGCCGAGAGGGCCGGAGAGCCCGGCTCCAGAAAGTTCGTGCGAGGACTCAAGTCGCCAGGCGCCGAATCGCTGTGGCAAGACAGGTTTCTGAGCCTCCGCCGCGGAGCAGGGCAGCGAGAAAACGGCGCCCATCAGGAGCAGGAATGGGAGAAATTTGGCCTGGCGCACGATCATTTAGACACTCCCAGTGTACGCCCGGTTCCCGAGGAGCGGCAAAGGGGCGGCGCGGCGCCGCGGGGGCAGGTCAGCGATTGGCGGCGCCAGATTGCGTGGCGAGCAGCGCGGTGGTGTGGGGCACGCTTCCCAGGCTTTCGAGATAATGGGTGATTCCGGCCAGCAGCCCTTCGGCTACGCGCTGCCGCTGGTCGCCTTTCTTCATCGCGGCCTCGTCCGAGGGATTGCTGATGAAACTGATCTCGGTGAGCACGGAAGGCATGTTGGCGCCGAGCAGAACGACGAACGGAGCGCGCTTGACGCCGCGGTTCTTCTGCGCGCGGCTGGCGCGCTGCATGCGCTTGGCGAGCGCGGCCTGGAGGTCGGTGGCCAGCTCCCGCGATTCGTCGATTTTTTCATTGCGCGCGATTTTCTGAACCAGGTCCTGCAGGTCGTGGATGGAGGCCTGGGACAGGGCGTTTTCCCGCGCCGCGACTTCGCGGGCCTCTTCCGAGTCGGTGAGGTTCAGGTAGAAGGTCTCGGTGCCGCGGGCGGAGGAGTCGTTCGACGAATTGGCGTGGATGGAAATGAACAGGTCGGCTTTGGCCTGGTTGGCGATGGCCGTGCGTTCCTCGAGCGGCACGAAGGTGTCGTCGGTGCGCGTGTAGACCACCTGGGCACCGAGTTTTTGTTCGATCAACTTGCCCAGGCGCTGCGCCACGTCGAGCGTCAAATTCTTTTCCTCGAGTCCGGTGGGCCCGACGGTGCCCGTGTCGTGTCCGCCATGCCCGGGATCAATCACGATCTTGCCGATTTTCAGGCCCAGGGTGCGCGTGAGCGAGCGCTCCCCGCGGTGCGTGGGCTGTGAAACAGGAGGCGGGCCGGTGGCCGCGGCATCGGCGTCTCCGGCAGTTTTTGCCGGAGAAGGATGGGCTTCGTCCGCCGTGGAGTCTCCCGCATTCTGGTCCTCAGCGGGAGACTGATTGTCCGCCAGCTCGGTTTTGGGCGTCTCGGACGAGGAAGATTTCGCTTTCGTTTTTGTGGTTCCCGCCGGCTTGGCGGATGCCACGGATGTGTCCGCAGCCGGGGAGGGCTTCGCCGCCGTCTTCTTTCCTGGCGGTGTCTCCGGAGCCTTCGAGGCCACCGCGCTGGCTTGCTCCGGGCCGCTGGAGGACTTTTTTGCGGCGAGCGCGTCCGTACCCTTGGGGTTGCGCGCGCTCTGCGTGGCACGTTTTTCGGCCGGAGCGGCGGGCGGCGCGGGCGGCGGCGAGGCTTTTGCCGTGGCCGTATCGCCGTACACGTCCACGACCAGGCGGTAGGGGTCCTTGAGCAGGAAGACGGAATAGTCCTTCACTTTCTCCACTTCCAGAACCACGCGCACCACACCGGTCTGGTTCTGAGCCACGCGCACGGATTTTAGAAAGCCGTTCTGCACATCGAGCGTCTTGCCGGCCAGCGCGGAGCTGAGCCGCGCGGTGTAAAGGTCGAAGTAAATTCGGTCGGGATTGGCAATCCGGGCGGCCTGGTATTTCACGTCTTCTTCGAGCGAGATGACCACGCGAGTGTAATTCTCCGCGTTCCATTCGCGGATGCCGGTCACCTGGGGCATCCTGCGCTCGCGGGCGTGTTCATCGGAGATGGTTTTCTGCGAGGTGGCGCCAAGACTTTGCGACGCGGCGCGCTCGCGTTCTGCGGCGATTGCTTTCAGGGCTTCCTGCGCAACGGCCGCCTTGGCCGAGCGCGGATATTTGGACAGGAAGTCATCGAAGGATTTCTGGGCATCCTCGGGGTGGTCGAGATCCTCCTGCTGGATCTGCCCGATGGTGAACATGGCGTCGGAGCAGAAACGCGAGGCCGGATATTCCTTCAACAGGAGCTGATAGGTGTCAATGGCCTTCTGGAAGTAGCTGTCGTCGAAGGCGCGGCCCATCTCCTGATCGAGTTCCGCAACGGCCACGAGCGCGGACTGGGCCTCGGAGGTAGCGGGCGCCTCGCGGACCACGAGGCGGTAGGCGGCGACGACGGCTTCATATTCTTTTTTGGTGCGATCCTTCTGCGGCTGGCCATCCAGGCCGGCGCGGAGCTTATCGGCTTGCGCGAGCTGAGTCTTTGCCGCTGCTTTCTTCAGGGTCTGCGGAGACTGCGCCGCGGCAGGCCCGGCGGCTGCCAGCAGCACGGCCAGCAGCGCCGCGAGGAGAGGCCCACCGAGTTTGCGCGCGCCGTTCATTCGTTCGTAAACACCACTTTTCCGTTGGCATCCACCTCGCGGCGGATGGTGCGCGGCGTGGGCATCCAGCTGTGAGCGCCGGTCGAATCCGAGCGAAAATACCGGTCGGTGATGCGCCGCACGTAATTCTGCGTCTCGCGGATATTGGGAACGCCGCCGGCGCGGGCCACAGCGCCTTCTCCGGCGTTATAGGCGGCGAGGGCTTTGTCGAGGTCGCCGTCGTATTTGTCCAGCAGGGCGCGCAGGTAGCGCACGCCGGCCTCGAGGTTCTGCTTGGCGTTGTAGGCGTCGCGCACGCCGAGTTGCTGCGCCGTGCCGGGCATGAGCTGCATGAGTCCCTGGGCGCCTTTCCGCGAAGTGGCCGCGGGGTTGTAGCCGGACTCGGCGGCGATGACGGCGCGGATCAGCTCGGGGTCCACGTTGTGCTTGGCAGCCAGCTCTTCCACGTACTTGTCAATCTCCGCGCGGCTCAGCACGCGGTAGCCGCGCTCGTCGCTTTCACCCGGCGCGAGGGCGGAGCCGGCGCGGGATGCAGCGGCCAGAGCTGAGTTCGAGTTCGCGGACGCGCCTTTGCCCTTGCCGGTGCGCGCGGGCGCGTTCTCGTCGGCGTTGACGAAGATGATGCGGCCATTTTCCTCGACGAGTTTGCGGATTTGGGCGCGGGCGGGAGCAGGGGAGAGGAGGCAGAAGCCGGCCAGGAGAGCTAGTGCTGTGCGCACGGGGACGGAGGAGGAGGGAAGAAGACGGAGCAGAGCGCAGCCAGGAGTGGCTGCGCCACTGGGCGCGCCAGTTTGCAGTAGCGCACTTGGCTCGGGAGCACAGACAAGATTGTCTGCGCTACTTGGGGCCGATGTGGTTTGCGGCTTCATGATGCTTGTTTGGGGGCGGCGGAGCCGTTTGGAGGAAAGAAGTCCTGCTGAAGGGGCGAGACACGTACTCGGCGTGTCAGGAGAATGCATCTCCCGTCAAAAACCTTCCGGCGCTCTGGAAATCATAGCATTTGTTCGACGATCTCGTACACCCCACCGATGGCCTTGTCCAGGCTGTTTGTGTCCTTTCCGCCAGCCTCGGCCAAATCGGGCCTTCCGCCGCCCGATCCGCCCACCTGCTTGGCCACCGCCTGGATGATTTTTCCGGC
>DATEQM010000144.1:0-6375 GCA_035272605.1 Candidatus Acidiferrales bacterium
TTCGCCTGAGCAACCTGCCTGGTATCTGATCTCCTCCACCGTTTGTGGACAGTAGGGGACGAAGGTTTCTGGGAGTTATAATCACGGTCGCTCATGCCTATCGTTCCAGGTACGCAACTTGGGCCCTATGAAATCGCTTCAGCGCTCGGTGCAGGCGGCATGGGGGAGGTGCACCGGACAGGAATACGCGCACGTCCCTGGAGGGGATGAATTGTTCGGTCGGCAGCGGTGCTTGTCGACGATCTTTCGAGGCGCGGTCTTCGCGCTGTTCCTGGCTGTGCCGTGGTTCTGTGCGCTGCCCGTCGGCGCGCAGTCGGCGCCAGCGGATCAGACCCAAGGCGGTTCCACACAGCAGCAGGCCGCCGCGCCCGCGCAAGACCAACAAACGGAAGACATGCAAGCGAACAATGCAGAGCATGACATCACTTACCTGAATTCCCGCCTGGCGTTTCGTTATGACTACAAGTCTCAGGCGAATGACTCGACCTACAATCGTTTCCGGCTCCAGGGCCTATGGGGGTTTGGTCCAGAGAACCGCCTGGGATTCGCCCTCACCATTCCCGTGCTCGATAAAAGCGTGCCGGGAAACTCCGCACTCGGCCTTTCGGACGTTGAGGCCGAATTCGGGGGAATCTTTTATCGCGCAGAACGCATCCGGTTTGGGGCAACCGTCACGCTGTATCCGCGGACTGCGACCAACAAACTGCTGGGCGGCGCCTCCACGGACGTAGAGCCCGCCTGGGGTTTCACCGCGCTGCTCACCTCGCGAATCGAGCTCAACTGCATCTTCAATTACGAACGGTCGATTCATACTGTCCGCGGATCTCCCACGAACCAATTTGAGCCGGACTTTACGCTGAGCACTCACCGGCTGGGTATGACCATCTTCACCGAATGGGATTCGTACTATCTAATCTCCACAGGACAATTCGCGCAGACGCTAAAGATCGGTGCTGGTCGCCGCTTCGGCAAAAAGAATCGCTGGGCGGCGGCCCCGTATTATTCCGTTCCGGTGAGTCATGCCGGAACGCTGACGCAGTACATCCAAGAGGCGGGAATCGACGTTACCTGGTTCCCGGCACGCTGGAGCAAGTCTTCAGCCTCCGCACATTGACCACCTGGCCTGCTGTGCCTGCAGCGGGCTGTGGAATGCTCCCTCCGTTCGGGAGAAAGTGTCACCCATGTTTCCGGTACAAACTGTCACCGATGTGTCAGGCCGTTCACTTCGCCTGAGCAACCTGCCTGGTATCTGATCTCCTCCAACGATGGATTGACGGGCGGGTTCGCGTGGGAGTATGCTCCAGTTTATTCCGCCATCGGCTGCGCATGTGGGGTCGGAGGCGGAGGCGCTGGATGAGCTCCCCAGCCCAACAACCAGCGGCGTTGTACTTCTTGCTCGCGTCCCTGCAAGGGCGGAGTACTCTCCATGTGGGGAAGGCGGCGCGGAGCAAGACCTGCGCCAGCCCGGCGGGCACACCGCGTGAGCGAAATGGCTCTGGGAGTCTGCGGGGTGGCTGGCCGCGAAACAATGGAGAGATTTGACGTGCAGTCCAGGAGGCTAAAATGAATTCGGGAAGCGTCTGGGTGAAGCTCGCTGCGAAGTGGCTGGTCCTCGTTGTTTCGATTCTGATGATTCCGGCGCTGGTCAGCACGAACTCCAGCGCCGATCAGAAAAATAAGAGCGCGCCGGCACCCCATCCGCAAGCGTCCCATCCGCCGCCAGCGTCCCACCCGGCGCCCGCGGCTCATCCCTCGTCGAACGCGTCACACGGCGCCACGACGGCCGGACATACGACCACGAATTCGGCACATACCACCACTTCGACGGCCGGAAAGACCACCGCGAATTCGGGACGTACCACCACATCGACGGCTGGAAAGTCCACGACGACGACGGCGGGAAGGACCAATACGACCACGGGTGCAAAGCCCACGACGAC
This sequence comes from Candidatus Acidiferrales bacterium, assembly GCA_035272605.1. Classification (GTDB taxonomy): domain Bacteria; phylum Acidobacteriota; class Terriglobia; order Acidiferrales; family UBA7541; genus JOPF136. Next base: position 1,941 of record DATEQM010000144.1, read on the forward strand.
GACCGCGGGAAGGACCAATACGACCACGGGTGCAAAGCCCACGACGACCACCGCGGGAAAGACCAATACGACCACGGCTGCAAAGCCCACGACGGCGACCGCGGGAAAGACCGGGGCGACTGCCAACACCGCGAATCGCGCGGGCGCAACGTCTGCTTCGAAGTCCGGAGCGACAGCGAACGCCGGTGGCTCCAAAACGGTGACGCGCGCGAATGGAAGCACCGCGTCCGTCAACAGGTCCGGCAAGACAACCAGCATGACCACAAAAAGCGGCACGACGGCGAGGATGAACGCGAATGGAAGAGTGAGCTCCATCCACACAGCGAATGGCATGACGATTAATCACGGCGCCGGGGGAGCCCGCGTGGTCTCTTCCACGCACGTCAATGCGCGCGGGCAAACCGTCCGGGTGGTGAATACGGGTGGCCATGCGGGCTATGTAAGCCATACCTATGTGCGAGGCGGCCGGCCGTACATGAGCCGGACGTACGTGGTGAATGGCCACGCGTATGCGCGCGGCTATCCCGGCTATTACTATCGCGGACATCCGTATTATGGTTACGCACCGGGCTATTACTATGGCCCGGGTTTCTACGGTTGGGCCTACAATCCCTGGGCCGCGCCGGTTGCCTTCGCCTGGGGTTGGGGGGCGGCTCCCTGGTACGGCTACTACGGCTACTATTTCAATCCCTATCCGGTTTACGCTGCTCCGTCGCTGTGGCTGACGGATTACATCATTGCCCAAAACCTGCAAGCCGCATATGCCGCAAGCGCGGCCGCCTCTGCAAATGCCGCCGCCGCGAATGCTGCCGCCGCACAAAATGGCGGCAATGACGGCGGTGGTGGCGGACAGGCTGCTTCGAACGGCGTGGTGCTGACTCCCGAAGTAAAGCAGGCCATCGCGGACGAGGTGAAAGCGGAGCTCGCAGCACAACAGGCCGCCGCTGCAAATCCTGCGGCGGCAAACGCGGCGCCAGCCGGCGACCAGTTGCCGGCCGCCCTCGATCCCGCGCATCGCACTTTCATCGTCTCCGCGGCCCTCAGCGAACAGCTGCCCGACGGGATGGATTGCTCCCTGTCTCAGGGAGACGTTCTGACGCGCATCGACGACACTCCTGACGCGAACAACAATGTGAAGGTGATCGTAAGCGGCAGCCAGAAGACGGATTGCAATGCCGGGGCTCAGATTTCCGTGGCCGTGAACGACTTGCAGGACATGCACAACGCGTTCCAGGAAAAGATGGAAGACGGAATGAAGACGCTGGCGGAAAATCAGGGGAAGAACGGCATGCCGGCCTCCCCCTCCACGGCAACCACTGCCGTCCCCGGCTCGCAGGTTCAGCCCGACCCGGACGCGGCGGCCGCGCTCCAGAAGCAACAGCAAGAGGCGAATGCAGCGGAGAAGGACGTGGCGCAAGCCTCCGGCCCTTCCGGCTACTGACAACTGTATCGCCGCCTCTCGCATGGCGACGTTCGGACAATCGAGAGGAACAGGAACCGGGGGCGCAGCGGTCGGCGGCTGCGCTCCTTTCCGTCTCGAGCCGGGTGTTTGGCCCGCAGCGTATTTGCCTTGGACTCCGGGGAACTCCGGATAGACTTTCTGCCGGGAGGGTCTTGCGATGAGAGGGAAATTGGGCGCCGCACTGGGAGCACTTCTCCTGGTGCCGGCTTTCGGCATTCGTTGCTACGCTCAGGAAGCGCAAAGCGCCGCGGCCCCGGCGCCGAGTCTTCAGCAGCAGTTGGTCGCCCAGTACGCGCTGACAAAGACGACCGACGACAAGACCGACATCGTGACCGCGGGCGCCATTCTGATTCTGCAGAAAGATGGCCTGCTGATGTACAGCACCACATCGGCGGCGCCGCCGCAGGACACCTATAAGGACGGGAAGCTCTCGCAGGGTGCGTATGGCGTGCACGATAAAATGCAGCGATTTGGAAGCATGATGGGACATCCTTCGCCGCACCCGGTACAGACGCGAACATTTGTTACGGGGGAGAAGTTCTGGGTGACGAACATTCAAGTGCAGCCCGACGGCGTGGTTTTTACGCTCTTCACCGACGCCATCGAGGACATCCGCTACTATTCGACCCTGAAATTTATTTTCCCAAAAGGCGCAACGCCTCCCCCGGACCAGGTGCTGAACACCGTCGGCCAAGTCCTGAAAGTCCAGCAAGACGAGCCCGCACAACAGGCGGGCCAGGGAGACCAACAGCAGGGAGCGGCAGCCGGCGACGCGAACCAGCAGCAGCCGCCGGCAGCAGACCAAGCCCCGCCAGCTCCGGCAGCCCCGCCAGCCACGCCGGCCACGGTTCAGTTGGGCCAAAGTATTGATGAAGTCGTCGCGATCCTGGGCCAGCCGGATAAGATCATCAACCTGGGCCCCAAGCAGATTTACGTATACAAAGATCTGAAGGTCACGTTCATCAAGGGCAAGGTAACCGACGCGCAGTAACGGCCCCTCCGTGCAAGGCTCAACGCCCCGTGACGGGCATGCGCCAGCTCCCGGGTCACTTCCCGCCACGCGCGGGAACGCTGTGGTAGCATCCTTCCGTCCTCATCTCCTCGAGGCACACCTGTGAAGAGCTGTCCTCACTGCAAATCCACCTACCCGACGCAATTCACGGTGTGTCCGCACGACGCGGCGACGCTGCAAGAAGTGAGTGAACTCGAACCCGGGGCCATCCTGCGCGGAAAGTACAAGATCCTGGAGAAAATCGGGGAGGGCGGGATGGGCGCGGTCTACAAGGCGCTGCACGTGAAGTTCAACGAAGTGTGTGCGCTGAAAATCGTACTCCCCTACCATCTCAAGGACCCCTCGTTCCTGCAGCGCTTCAATGCGGAGGCCGTGCTGATGCGGCGGCTGGACCATCCGCACGCCCTGCACATCAACGACGTGGACGAGACGGAAGACGGCCGCCCATTTTTCGTCATGGAGTACATCGAGGGCGAAAGCCTGGACGCCGTCCTGGCCCGCGGCGCGCTCGCGCCCGCACGCGCCGTGGGCATCGCCATTCAGGCCTGCGAGGCACTGGCCGCCGCGCACCGCCTGGGCGTGATCCACCGCGACATCAAGCCCGCAAACCTGATTCTGGCGCGCACGGCCGACGGCTCGGATTGCGTGAAAGTGCTGGATTTCGGGATCGCCAAGGTGAAGGCGGGCAGCCCGCTGCGGGACGGCGCATCGCTCACGCAGACGGGCGCCCTGGTGGGCACCCCGACCTACATGTCGCCCGAACAGTGCCAGGGGGCGCATGGCGACAAGCTCACGGAGTCTTCGGACCTCTACTCGCTGGGCGTGGTGCTCTACCAAATGTTGACCGGGAGCGTGCCCTTCAAGGCCGATACGGCGGTGGGGATGCTGATGGCGCACCTGCAGCAATCGCCGCCGGATCCGCGGGTCTTGTGCCCCAGCGTCCCGCCGCAGGTGGTCAACGTGGTGTTTCGAGCCTTGGAGAAAGATCCGACAAAGCGCTTCGCCTCCGCCGACGAAATGCGCAAGGCACTGGAAGACGCGAATGCCGCGCTGGGAAAGACGACGGTCGGTTCGCTGCGTGCCGTCAAATTGGAACCGGCGGTAACACCGCCGGCGCCGCCACCTGCAGAACCGCTTCCCGTCGCACCGCCCCCGTCCACGCCCGCGCCGGCAGAAAGAATCGTCGCGCCGCCGCCCCAGCCGCCACAACCGGCGCTGCAGCCTCAAGCAGCGCCCCAGCCCGTTCGCGCGGCCGCAGCACCGCCAGCAGTTCCCGAACCCGCCATTCGCACGTCGCGGCCCCGGACCAATCCCTGGTTGATCTTTGGGGGTGGTGCCGCGCTTTTGGCAATCCTTGTCCTGCTCGCCGTGCTGGTTGCGCGCACGGGGCGCATGGACAGGTCCAAATCCCCGGAAGTCGAAAGGCCACCCGGGAGTTCGGCTGGCTCGACTGCCAACGCAAAGGGCCTCGCAGAATCTCCCGAAACCGAAGCGCGAAAGAGCCCTTCGCCCGCGGCGTTGGTCCCGCCGGTCGCGGAAAAACCCAAGCCGGCTCCGGAGAGTAAACCTGCGGAGGGTCCCGCGGCACCGCGAACGGAGCCGAATCCCACACCGCCGGAACCGCGTGCACTGACGCCCGTGGTTATCCCGCAATTCGCACTGCTGGAAACCCTGGTGGGGCACGCCGAATCGGTGTTGAGTGTGGCGTTCAGCCCGAACGGCCGGCTGCTGGCCTCGGGAAGTTCCGACAACACCATCAACCTGTGGGACGTGTCCTCGGGCCGCTCGGTGCGCCAGTTAATCGGCCACAAGGGCCAGGTGTTCGGCGTGGCCTTCAGCCCGAATGGAGCCATGCTCGCCTCGGCGAGCGCGGACCATACGGTGAAGTTGTGGGACGTGGCGGGCGGCCGCGAACTGGTCACATTCGCGGGCCACACCGACAAAGTCTATTCCGTGGCCTA